>JBFMCE010000016.1:0-45180 GCA_040754655.1 Bdellovibrionota bacterium
GAATGAGCTACTGACCTAGCCCATACTACCCAGCAATAGGCCTCTCTTCAGGAGCCACTCCCACCAAAACCCCGCTAAACTCGGCGCGATCCTTTTGTATCGCATGCGGGGTTCCACACGGCGACACATGGCCGTAAAACGAAGCATGAAGTCGTTTCACATAGTCTTCGACTTGATCTTTGGGGACAAGCTCCTGATTAAGATGCCCAGAGCCGTCAAGCGTCGTCACCAAGGCGCCCTCTTTGCTCTCTTCAAGTTCAAGATTCAATGCATTCGAAACCTCTTGCCAAGCCCGGTTGTCGGTCCAAATCGATAGGCGAAAAACGCCAGATTGATCGGTGATCCGAACTGCCACGATGCCTTCTGAACGCAATATGCTCTCAGCCATACTAAGCGCCGACTCAGAAGTGAAACGCACGATAACAATGTTTTTATTTACAGCGATCATGGGCATCGGCAGCCCAGAGCCGATAATGCTTCCGATTTGACCATCCTTAGCGCTCCGACAGATAATACGAACACCAGATTGCTTCGCATGGGCCACGCACCCGTAATGTAAAACCTTCGATCCTGCCCTCGACATTTCAATGATCGCATCGTACGGAACTTCACGAAGCAATCTTGCCTCTTTGACTGCATAAGGATCGGCGGAATAAACCCCAGGCACATCTGAAAAAATTTCGCACTCTTGCAGGCCCAACATTGACGCCATCAAAACCGCCGTAAGGTCTGAGCTATTCCGGCCTAGCATCGTTAGCCGAGACTTGCCGTCTACGGCCTGTCCACCAGCGACAACGACGACCTTATTTGTCTTCAATGCGTCTTTTAGGTTCTTTTTGATGTAATTGATAGGCCGTGCCCGAGTGAACTTTGAATCGCTTACGATGCCTAACTGATACCCTGTAAGATGCGTGACACTAGCCTCTACTCTCTCAATCGCAGCCCTCATTAGCGCGCTAGCAAGAATTTCGCCAGATCCAAGCAATGAATCGGTCGTTTCAAGCGACATATTGTTGTTCACAAGAGAGCCGGTCTCAAGCAATCTGCCCGTAGTACCAGACATCGCACTTACGACAACGACGGCTCTTTCAGTATCGCTTGCAAGCCGCTCACTCACGTAACGGGCGACATCATTGTAGCTTTCAAGTCTCGGAAAAGAAGAACCGCCAAACTTGAATATCCTGGTTTTCATCGTTTTACTCCATCCTCAACAATGACTGCTCGGCGATCTGAATTGCATTCAACGCCGCCCCGATTCTAAGATTGTCAGCGCTGATCCAACACCACAGCGCATGCTCATTTTCAGGGTGTTTTCGAATTCTTCCTACATGCACACGGTTTTTTTGACTGAGAAATCTCGGTGTAGGATAGTCATTGCCCTCAAAAACTTCGATTTCTTCAGACTTGCGCAACAACTCAACCACTCTCTTGGGCTCCACAGCCTTGATCGTTTCTAAATACACGGCTTCGCTATGACCATTCATCACCGGAACACGAACTGCAGTTGCTGAGACGTTAAGTTTTGGCAACGATAGAATGCGACGGCTCTCTTGAAGCATCTTCTGCTCTTCAAGTGTAAACCCATTCTCGAGAAAAACATCGATCTGAGGAACAACGTTAAACGCTAGCGGCCGCGGAAACTTCCGAGAATTACGATCCATCGGGTCAACCAAAGCAGCCCGAATTCCTTCCGTAAGTTCGTTCATCCCAGTGAGGCCTCCTCCTGAAGCAGCTTGGTAGGTAGATACGATCGCCTTTTGCAGGCCGAACTCTTTGTGAATTGGATCAAGTACGCGTACCATTTGAATAGTGGAACAATTGGGATTAGCAATAATACCTGAACTCGGCCTGCGATGTAGCAAATGCCCATTTACTTGAGGTACAACTAGCGGCGTGTTTGCATCCATCCGAAAAGCGTTCGTGTTGTCGATTACGAGTGCCCCCTGTGCAGCAGCTTTTCTTGCCCATGTTTTGCTTAGTTCGGTACCCGCTGAAAAAAAAGCGATATCGACCCGAGAAAAATCAAAAGTTTCCAATCTCTGAATCGTATGAGATCGATTACGAAAATCGATGGTTTTTCCCACTGACCGTTCAGAAGCAATCAAATGCAACTCACTAAAGGGAAACGCTCTTTCTTCCATCAGTGTTAGAAGCTCTGCGCCCACAGCTCCCGTGGCGCCAACAATTGCAATCCGTGGTCTTTCAGTTAGTTTCATAAAACAACTTCCTCTCTGCCTTTTTTTAAATTTGGCTGAATACTGATTTGTTATTTTCGACCATTAAGATGGGGTCTTGTTTTTCGGTTGTGCTTACTTGTGCCGAGGATCTGCTTAAACTCTCAAACACGGCGTCGATGCAATTAAACAAACCCCAGTTCTCGGCGTAGGGAGTGTTGTAACCGGGATATTTTTTGTTAATATCAAATTGCCGATTATAGATGAAATTTGCCCATTCTTTGCATCTTGGATGTCGATGGTGATAGTCATGCACCGGAAGATCTCCACTGAGAACGGAGACGCGACAGGGCAAGTGTACAAACAACATTCGTAGAGACCATCTCGTCCAATTGAACACGTTCTTTATAGGGTCAGTAGAATGTTCAGGTGCCGCCTCACCTAGGAATCTTCCCGCGGTTAGACTACACATTCTGTCTTTGGCGTTTTCATCTCCGGTAGGGTCTTTCAACCAGAAATGCAATGAAGAGAAGTTCAATAGCGCTGCGCAATGGTATAACGGAAAGAGCGGCAAGAGCCACGTCAACGCAAAGGCAGTCCACAACTCGTATTTTGCTACCGCCAAGAGCAGCGCTCCACTGTAAATGAATGACATCATGCGCCTGTAAAGCGGTGCCGAGATGAAGTTTGATTTCATCCGCGCAAAAAAGAAGAGCGCATGAAACCTCGGCGAAACTGTGGTTATCCAAAGCCTTCGCCAAAGGTCTGTTTTGCTCATCCCCGGCCTGAACCCAAGTTTCAATAAAAATGCGCAGTCGGGATCTTCCTTGCTCGACAGATGCTTCGTGTGATGAATGAGGATATGTTCCCGATAATACGAATCGAAATGATCAACCCATACAAATGTCGACAACAACTGCGCCATAGCTAAGTCGACTCTTCGATTTCCACTATAGTTGCCATGCGAGCATTGATGCACCAAAGTGACTTGTATCTTTCGAGCCGCACCTACCACACCCATCCAGCACAGCGGAAGGAACATACTCCCTAAAAGAGGCGAGTTTTTAAGAAGTACCATGTTTGCCAGGGGAGCTCCGAACAAGAGCACCAGTGCCGGTGCGGTTTGAGTAAATGCATTTCCTTTGAAGAGAGGTTTTTGCTCATGTAATGGCTTTCCGGTCATCCACGTAATAATCGGTTGCAAGAAAGCAGGCAAAACTCGCATTGATTCTCGAACATCCCTAATTTCATTCATACGACTAGCCTTTCATTTTGGTTGAGGTGTTCAAGAGCGGGCAAAAGTTCATTTATAGAATCCAGTACGACATCGACTCCGATCTCAAAGAACTTCTCAAGGTCTTTTCGGTTCTTGTCGGCACCAACACTCAGATTTCCTCCAAGGATGACTGGGCAGCGAATCTTTCCCTCTTCCTTATATTGAAGCAGTTCTTTTAGATCCCCGAGTGCATGCCCGTTCAAGCTGCCAATCACCAAGGCGCTTGCATCTGGATTCCAGCAGTAAGCCTCTGCAAATTCTGCAACCGAGGTACATGGCCCAAGGTTGACCACCTCATATCCATTTGTTCTAAGTTGATATGCGATCAGGTGATTTGCGACCACATGTGCATCACTTTCAGTCACCCCAAGAATGATTTTTGATTTATTTTTTTTCATACTGCTTTCCTCGCGCGATAATGTCCGTCACTGAAAAAGAAAATATCCTGAGAGATACGCGTAGCCAGGTCTTTGATTTCAAAAGAATCCGAGACAAGACGTCGATTACGATTCTGAGTCTCGCGTGAAAACGCTAACTTTCCTTGTGAGTGGTAACGAATCGCTCCATCGGCATCCCGAACTGGCAACACCTCGGACTTCGCATATCGACTGCTACTGAAGGGCATATCAAGATAGCCATGCTCGAATGCCCAAATGATCGCCTCTTGTAACGAGGTCTTTTGCGCATATTCGAGCACTGGAGCGATGATTTCCTCTACTTCTCGGATGATCCATCTCTGCTCTTCTTGAACCAAGCTCTCATCAATAGAGACAAAGTCGAACATCGCCGCACTTGCCATTCGAGCCGTTCGGATGCCGCCAGCATTAGATTCCACCGACGGAATACCATATGCCTCTTGGTTGCTCTTTGTGATGAGTTTTGTCGCTCCGGCAAGCCTGCCAACCATCGCGCCATAAAAGATGAGCGCATCCGCTTCGATCACGTCTTTTGGAAATGAACCCATGAACTCATGAAGTACCGGGTATACCGCTGTTCCTTCTGGCAGGTATTTAGAGGCAAGCTCCAAGATAGACCTGAGCGCGGCGACATCTTGGACCACATTGCCGCCCTGTGGGTACGAAATTGAAAGGCAACGCACGCCATCGTTTGTCGCGAGCATGCCTTCGAGCAATGTAAATGCGAGGCTTATCGCCGGCGGCATCAGGACGGCCGATAGAGTCCCGAAGAGCTCACGATCGATGATGACTCCATGTTGAGCCAATTTCCCACAAACACGATCAACGTAACTCCAGGCGCGAAGCGAGTGGCGCAGCGGCACGTCTTTGCAGTACGGCAGGTTATAGCAAATACCTCCGCCCTCAAAAGAAGTGATCCCACCCGCGATCGCCACTTCGAATAAAAGACGCGCATCAGGTGAGCCATGTCTAATCTCTAATGGAGCATCAATACTCATCTCCAGTTCACGAGCTTTTTCATATCCGTGATTGATCAAAGGGTACCCATTGAGTTTCCTAGGATCCGTACGCAACGCCTCGCTGGCCTGATCTAACTTGAGGAGGCGGGTGTAAGAATCGATCGTCACAGACAGGATGTCAGGCCGGGACAATCCTTCTAAAGTCCGGAGCAAGTCAACCATCTCCTTGTGATCGCCAACGCCACAACGTGGTTGATAAAGCATTTTCTTGTCTGCTTTTGCAGTCGAAAGCAGTTGAGCTACAGTGGGCTTTGTTCTTGCTTTGAATAAATTCACCGTCTCTTCCAGGGATGGAAGTTGGATCGAAGATTGTTCTATCAACGCTTGTCTTTCGAGCTGGATCATCCTCATTTTTCTCTCCTTCATGAGCAGCTGCCGTCACTTCAGCAACACCTGTGCCACTAGGCTATCAAGCTTGAACCTCTAGAAATCGTGGCTCTCGGCTGTCCGTAATTCGGGACTTCCGACCATCCACCCCGCAAAAGTGCTCGGAAAAACATTCAGTGTTAGAGGTCCGGAAGCTCAGACGTTGAGGAACCCCGGTGGCATGCGGATTGCTGATGGGCACACCGAGAGAAATTTAACAGGAGGTCTTCAATGGAATTTGTATTGATATTGGGCGGTGAGTTTCAATTGAGAGAACGGGTGCTCGCCGGCAGCATCCGAGCTTCAAACGGATTGCCAACCGTCACTGTTGCGAAAAACCGCGTAGGAAACCACATTAAATTCTTTGACGATGTCATCACGGCAAACGTGATGGATCCAAAGAACGTCGTCGCCGCGGTCAGGGACTATGTAAAATCATCAGGCCGCAAGATCGCGGCCGTCGCGCCCATGAATGACTTCGTTGTGCGATCAGGCCTTGCCGTCGCTGAAGCATTTGGCTTGAACTACAATTCAAGGGACACCGTAGAGATGTGCCGAGATAAATTCTTGATGAAAGAACGTCTCGCCAAGTTTGATGTTCCCATTCCTCGATACGGAAAATTTCGTACGATCGAAGAACTCGAAGTGATTGCAAAAAAAATCGGCTATCCTCTCGTGATCAAACCCATTGAGCTAGCCGGTAGCGTTGGCGTGCTGAAAGTCACGGACCATGCCCAATTGGTGGGTGCATTTGAGAAGTGCATGGCCGATATCAAAAAACTAGGTGGCGTCTTCATGACTGCCGAAGATCTTTTTCAGGCTGAGGAATACATAGAAGCTCAAAGTGAAGTCAGCGTCGAGGTGATCAATGGGCCAGATTTCCACAAAGTAATCGCAGTCACGGAGAAATACCTGGGAAACGAGCCTTATTTCGTTGAAATAGGGCATAGCGTGCCTTCTCGCCATACGAACAATGAAAAATTAAGGCAAATCGCTGAAAGCGCCTGCGAGTCATTGGGCATCAAGTATGGAATGGCTCACGTAGAGGCTCGAATTACGCCGGGCGGAGACATTCGAGTGATCGAAGTAGGAGCAAGAACGGGTGGAGATGCCATCATGGACCTAGTCGAGCGAGCCTACGGAATAAACCCCTACGAAATGCATGTGGCGAGTTATCTGGGCTGCCTGAGACGTGCGCCAATGAACCTCAAAGAACGAGGTGTCGCGGCTGTCGCTTTCTTGAAATCCAAACCAGGGACTATTCGAAGAATTAAGCCAATGACTCAGTTCGAACCGGCAATTGTGAACGTGCAAATCACGGCGAAACCCGGGGACATTTCGCGGGAACCGATTTCTTGGGCCGCTCGCGAAGGATCTGTTGAGTTTTTTTGGCCACGAAGAAACTCGACGGAGCTTCTTACCGATCACCTCGATACAGCTAAATCACTTTCTGAAGAACTTTTTACGGTGGAATAAGGAAAAATATGATCATCAACAATACAGTCGTTTCTGGAATCTTGTGCGTACTGTTCTATAACCTGCTTTCAGCCACTAAAGGGGTCTACCTAGGATCGCTCCTGCAAAGATTCGATCCCATCCTATTGTTGTTCGCAAGTTTTTCAGTGGTCACATTGTTTTTCTCCACAATTGGATTCATCAAGAGAGGTTCAGATTCCGCCGGCAAGGGTGAAGCTGCGATATCGATCGGGAAACACAAGTTTGACGTTGTCATGGTAAATTTCCTTACAGCCTCGGCCTGGATCACGTTCTTTTATGCGCTGAAAAACCTTGAACCGGCGGTGGGAAGCGCATTAGCCAATGCCCTTATTCCCATTTCCACGCTGCTTTTAGGCCTATTGTTGCGAACCGCCGCTGCTCCGAAGCACCTTGAAGTTGTTAGCGCGCTTGGCGTCTTGATAGGCGTCTATCTCTTAGTAGACGCTGTTTGGGCCGGAAAAAGTGGTCTTTCGGAAATGTCGTCGGAAAGAACCCAATTAGGGCTCTTGATGGGAATTCTTTGCGGAGTATCAATGGCCGCCAATAATCTATTTTCTAAGCGGCTGAACACCAAAGGATGGAGTGCGCGTCAAATCTTGGCGGTACGATTCTATGCTTTGATAATCCTGTCGGTTTGCATGCTCAAGGGAAGCGACTTTCTTGGGCTCATGAACGTCGAAGCCATCGTGAACGTGCTCGTTATTTCGTTCTTTGGGATCATCATTCCACTCTACTCGTTCCAATTGGGAGTGCAAAAGCTCGAACCGATGATTGTCTCGCTTACGCTTGCGACAGTTCCGCTCTTTGTATTTGGCGTGCAACTCTTTGATCAACGAGTCAGGTTCTCGCCGCACTCGCTGGTCGGAATCGCCGTCATCCTGGTCTTCACGATGTTAGGAGTACTAAGCCGCTTCAAATCAATAAATGTCTTGGCGCTCTTTCAAAGAAAACCTGCCTAATAACCCCGCCATCTGGGCCTAGGGACCAATTCTTGGTTCTTAGGCCTCCTCTCTTTTCAGACTCTATGCGACCTTATAGGACCGCGAACTCTCGGCAAGCCGAACCATTTTCCAAGAAGTTATATGTAAGTTATTTTCTATATTTGAATACGATACTTTAGGAGATGCAATTAGAAGCCAACCTAGACTAGGTTCACTTCTTGCGTAGCCGGAACTGTACCAAAGGATATAGGAATAAAACCGGCCAAAGGTTTAGGTACCAATCCGACACCAAGCCTACGGCACTCTCTTCGAATTGCATCTTCCTCATAGCGACTGGTGACAAGAACACTTCTCGACTGGATTTCTAAGGTTCTAATTATCTCGAGACCATCATTTACTTGGCCCAAAAGCTCGTAATCTACCAAATATAAAACTGGGTTCGGATCCTTAACCGCCTTCGCCTTGCACCACTGAATTATTTCATTAGAAGTAGAAAAATGGATCAATTTAACGTCGTGTCCCTGAGCATTAATTAAATCGAAACGATTTTGCCATATCTGATGAATCGAGGCATCGTCATCAAGCACAACAACAATGCTTTTTGAAGACAGCAAGAGATGAGGTACGAACCACTCAGGAGGAGCTACTTTGGGCAAGGAAATGTGAACTATGGTCCCCTTACCAAAGATTGAAGAAATTCGTAATGACCCTCCCCAAGAAATTAAAGTGGCTTTTGCATGGAAAAGCCCGAGACCCGAGCCTCCCTTCTTGTCATATGTTCGTCCTCTATCACCTAGTTTATCTAGTAGTTCAGGCGGAATACCCTTCCCATTATCCGTTATAGTCAATATAATTTCCGAACCATGGCTCGTCAGTCCTATTAGAACGGCACCTGCTTCAGAGATGGCTTCCACCGAATTATTAATTAGATTCGAAAGAAGCCTTTTGAATTCCGAAGCCTGGACTTTGGCAAATAACCCATAAGCTTCTTGATCCAATTTTGCGGATATCTCAATGCCAATCCTTGATCGGTACTGCATCCTCTTTTCAGTAATCAGTAAATCAATTAGGCTTGGTAAAAGCTCTTGAGAGTATGGCTCTTCTAACGGTCTGTCATTTTGAATAAGTTTTCCATCTATACCTATTGCTTGCCGGTTTTTGATGAGCAAGTTATTGGCGATATCAGTTATTCTAGATATTGCACTTCTTACAATTAGACGGGTTTCCTCAGGTAGTTGATCTAATTGTCCCATAACTGTATCGAGGGCTGCTAACGGAGAACGAATATCATGGGCTACCTGCGTAGCAAAAATGCCAACTATGGCCTGTGCCTTCCGATCTTGAAATTTTGTCACCAATCTTTGAACCTGCTCCACAATTGCATTTATCTCTTTTACCCTGGAATCACTACGAATTTCTCCTCCAGACCCAGCAAGGATGGGTTCTAACTTTGACTCTAGTGAAAGGAGGGCTTTACGAATATGACGATCTAAGAAGTAACCTATCCAAATCGCAAGAATAAGAAAAGACAGAGAGAGCGCTACTATGATTGCCATTAGCGGCTCGGCAGGGCGCATGCCTTCGCTTTCCTCGTCTAGCTTGCGAATCTTAATAAGTTTGCCAAAAGTGTTACCGTCAAATGTAATGGGCGCTGATGTTGTTACTGCATTGTTTTCTTGATCAATACAAATTTGCAAACCACCTATAGCTGAAGTGCAGGAGCCCTTAGGCATCATAGCTTTATCACTTGTCTCCTCAAATCTGGCCTCTACCAAGTTCTCTTGTGCACGGATTCGGCTCAATTGTACTTCTAGGGCGTCCTTTTGTTCAGAGATAATAAGAGCGGGAAGGATTTGGTTTACTTGTAGCTGTGATGACGCCTGAAGTTTAGACCCAAGGCTCTCCAACCTTTTTACCGTTTGGCGATTTACATAGCCTCGGTAGAATAAGACTGAGCACAAAAGAACAATGATAAAGGAAACAGCGATAACTCCTAGAACTTGAACCTTTAGAGATATACATGTTTTTTGCTTCATTTGGCCTCACTTACCACGCATATCTTTCAGAGAGGTCTTCTACCAAAGAAAATCCATTTTTATTCATGTGTAGCAAATAGAGGCTGCGCGCTGATTGAGTGCCTAGCTGAATTTTGCCAGTGGCACCATGAAAGGTTTTAAGTTGCCTTAGCTCTCTTTCAATACTCTCACGAGTGTAAGTTTTGGCCCTCAATACAGCCTCCAAAATTATACACATTGTATCATAAGCCAAGGCTGCAGTGTCGTTTGCCTGAGTCTTATAAATAGCCTGAAAGTCTTTGACTAATCTCTGTGATGCAGGAAGCAGTGATGTGAGATGCCAATGACCAATCGAGTAAGCCTTAAAATCTCTTTCTGCCATTGCACTTTTGAAAATTCGCTCTCCAAACGAAGTCCAACCATCTCCCCCAATAAACGGTTTTCTAATCCCTGCCGAAAGAAATGCCGAAACAATGCGGGCAGATAGAACTTCGTAATTTGGGAGAAAAACTGCATCAATATTTTTAACCTTAGCTTCAGCCACCAAAGGAGCGAAATCCTGATCAGATTGAAGGATCGGACTCAATTTGACAGTTTCACCACCCAGTTTTTTGAATTCTCTTGAAAATGACTTCTCAAGATCTTGACAGTAAGCGCAATCTTTTGCGGCAACGACTAAGCATCTCTTTACTCCTAGATTCTTGACTGCATAACGAGCCAACATTTTTGCTTGATAAGAATTATTGAAGGCCACCTGGTGAATATAAGGACCAAAATTTGTTAAACGATCTGCGGTGGCAGTGGGAGAAAGCAAGGGAAGCCCTGTCTTCTGGTGAATAGGGGCAGCAACTAAAGCATGACTCGAAAAGTCGTATCCGTGCACAACAATAACATCCGAAGCTGCCGCCCTCTTAGCAGCTTCAAGTGCAGCCAAATCCGAGTTAGCGTAATCAAACTCCTTCAACGCAATTCGGATGTTTTTCTCTTGTAACCTTTTATCATAATGCCTTAGAGCTACATTGATTCCTCTTCTGACAAAGTCTCCGGCCGTGATAGACGAGTTTGACTCAAATTCAAGCAATGTAGTAGCAACCCCAACCGAAATTACTTTTGGAAAGGACTTAGACTCAGTAGCTATCGCCGAAAAAGAAAAAATAAGGAAGAAATAAGGCAAAGTCATTAGTTTGAAATAACGAATAAGTCTTAACATGAGCTCTATCCAACTCGACTGGGCACATCAAACTTCATCATATACCCTTCCAAATAAAACATAGAGCCAATAACTTGATCTCCTCTTTCGTCTCTTAAAAATCCAAAACGTTCATAATACTTCGCTAAACCATCCAATCCACGTCTTACTCTTAGGCAAATCCCGTAAGACTCCCATTCTTTGCAAGTGCTTACCGCGGCCTCTATAAACGACCGTCCAAGGCCTGTACCGTGGAGCTCGGGCCTTAATGCAAGATACCTGAGCTCCGAATAGTTGGGCACCCAAACATGCACATCAGACGAATCATGTTTATAAAGGGTAACCGTTCCAATTATCTTTCCATTCATCTCACCAATTAAGACTAGACCATTAATACGTTTTGCTTCCACATTCCTCAATTCTGCCTGCCTGTCTAATGGAACCGTAAAATCTGGTTTTTTAAGTTGATATGCTGTCAAAAAAGCAGAAACTAGAATTTCGCCTACTATTGAATCATCCGCGGGAACTGCGGGTCGTATAACGACCTTTTGTAAATCGAATTTATCCATACCTATGTGATTCCTAACCTAAGATCGGAAAATAAAGTTTAAACCTTCCATCGCAAACCTCACTCCAAACATGCATAAAATAAAACCAATAACTTTCATACAATATCCATAAGCTTTACCTGCAAAAACCCCCCGCCCTCTCAGAGCTGCCAAGATAATGGCGCTCTTCGAAATGAACATACCGATATAGAATGCTAAAAAGAAACTCACTGCAGAGACATCTTGCTTAAAAAGAAGTTTACTTGCATATGGAGCTCCAACAGTGAGCCAGAATATGTATGGATATGGATTGAGCAAATTGGTAACTACACCCTCTACAAGTGTATTTCGGCTCTTATTGAAATACCCATTCTCAGAAGAAACATAGGTGAAGCTTTTATAGGTAAGAAAAAAAAGAAAAAAAGCCCCGGCAATCGAAAGTACTGAGAGAGTCAATTCATAATGAGCTTGCTTTGAAAGAATTAGGAGCGAAAACGTAATAATGGGTAAATCAGTGATGAGTGGGGAACAAGCCACTTTAAATCCCTGACGCATCCCGCCCCGGATAGTCTCAGAAATGGTAAGCACAGATAACGGACCCGGAGAGATCCCATTACTTATTCCAAAAAGCAACCCCGTGACGGAAATTTCGATTATACTTAGCACTAAGTTTTACGCTCCGTAAGGCCTACTCTTTGTCGTATCCCTCTCGTAATCCATAGCTTAGTCGATTCAATAAACCTTCTAAGTATGATCCAACTGCCAAGCACAAGCTGAATAATTGGTAGTCCGGATATCCTCCAAAATAAATCTTGCACTTTCGATATGCGCGCCGCCTCCATGTAGGGAATAGAAGAATGTGCGATCATACCGTAAAAAGTCTGCCACGATCTAGGAAAGTACAAGGTCAGCTTATTTTCTATTAGAGTTCTGGCTTCATAGTAAGGCGAAGCTGCTCGAACACTCAGAGTAATAAAATTATCTTTGGATAAATCTGCCAACAGGTCTGTATTACCTTTTCGGACTGATTCATATTTATCAAAGGCGATATTCTTATCTGATGAATGATCGTCGAGACACTTAACTAAGGTCACGCAATCTTCAAGCGATGCATTCAAACCCTGCGCATAAAAATGAACAATGGTATGTGCTGCATCACCAACCAAAACTACCTTATCCTGATACCTCCAGGGTTTCGTCTTCATGGTCATGATGCCACTCCAAGGCTTGCGCAGCAGTTCATCAGTCATGTATCCAACGTGAGGTTCAATTTCATTGAAAGTACCGGAGAGAAAGGAGCTTAGATTATTTCGGTTGTTCAACATTTTTGCCGAATATTTACCTTCTCTTTCGACAATTAAGTTGCAAGTCAAAGAGCCATTTAAGTTTGGAAGACCGAGAAGCAAACTATGGTGCCTTGGCCAAACATGCACTCCATCAAGTTGTAAAGAGATAGCATCAATTTGCTTTTTAGATAATGTTACCTCTTTATAGACCCAACTAAAGTATTCCTGTTGATAATCTGCAAACTCACCTTTTTGAAGGTTACGCCGAACTATCGAAAAAGCGCCATCGGCACCTATAATGAATTCAGGTGTCAGTACTCGTTCAGTTCCCTCTCTAGAGAGTATTTTTAAGGACGGAATGGTTTTATCTAACTCGATACATTCTGTAGCAAAAACTACTTGAATATTGGAACGCCGATTAACTGCTTCAAGGAGAATTATATTCATTTCCTTACGAGAAATTGAATAGAGGCCGGTTCCTGGAATCTTCCCGTAAGTTTGCCTTGAAAGCATTCCATTATTAAGGTGTACAATTCTCTCTTTCACCTCGACTGCACGTTGAATTGCCGAGGAATCTAGGTCCACCTGCTTTAATGCGTTTAGACCCCTAAATGATAAGGTGAAGTTGATGGATTTCCCGTCAAAATCATTCGTAGTTCTTGGGTCCGGTCTCTTTTCAATCACGGTTACTTGATAACCACGATCAGCTAATAGCAACGCAGAAAACAACCCTGACATTCCTGCACCTACGATCGCAACCTCATTAGCTGACCTGTAAAGATCCATATAAAGCACCCAATTTTCTGACATATTTAGTACAGTAATTAACACAACAAATCAAGTCAAAATCACATACCTATCTAACCAAAGGAATTTATTGGACTCGTATTGAGTTAGCGAAAAATTTCCCCTATTAAACTTTGCTGTCTAATAAGGTCAGAGAAATAATTGAGATCGAGTTACCAAAAAAATTTATTTACAGTCATCACAATTTATTTACTTCGTTTTCACAATGCGAAGAAAAGAGCTCATGAGCTTGGCCTCAACTTGAAAGGTAGCTGCGCTTTCTGAACCAAACTCATTTTCAACTTTCGACATCATCGACTGGTGTCTAAGCTTAACCTTTGAAGCACTCGGTAACTCCAAACGATTTGATCCACCTACGGCACTAAGTTCAAAGACCGTGTCTACTGCCGAAGATCCAAATCGGAAAACCGACTCTGTGGAAACAGTGTTCGCTACTACTCTAGGTGCTACCGAATTAAGTTTAAACAAAGAGAATACAAGATTCAGGTCCATTTTCTTGTAGTTTCCCGAGATAGATGTTGTTCCATGCTCATGCGATACCGAAATACTGACCTCCGGCGGAACTACGATCTCAAAATCGGCTTTGCAAAACCGATTTGGAACGAGCGACCTAGGTTTATAATAAACGATAAGCTCAGAACCATCGATCTTCGCATAAAATCTGCATCCAGAGCTTAACGTCTGCGGATCATATATAACCTTCGCAGACTCGGTTCCTTCGAGCGTCCTGATCTTCAGATGGCCACCAGCGATATCCACCTTTAGTGACCGAACCGAAGCTACAGGAAAAGCCTGATCTTGCGCTTGGACACTGGGTGTATTTATTCCAACCGAAACTAACAACAGAACTATGGGTTTAATGATACATCCTTTACTCATTTTTGATCCTCTGATCGCGCCATTCTGCAAATCAAAGGCCAAGACCAATATGCTTGATATCAAACAGAGTAGAGGGTTTTTAGAAGAATACTGTTCTGAAAACCGGAAAACCGAACAACTCGAGGTCGGGCGAGATATACCTATTAAAGCCCACCACTCAACAGGTCGGGGGATCTCGGAGGAGCAGCTCGGTTCAAAAGAGTTTGGCGGGGAAAAGTAGCTCTCATCGATTCACGTAGCGACCTTCGACGGTATAAGACCATGCCAATAGATACGCCAAAAAAAGCAAAAGCCAGTAAAATCAAGATAAGCATGTGGACCCGCTCTCTGAAAAAGCCCTAAACCTAAGCCCCTGTTGATAAACAGTGACGCAAAATACAATAAATAAATAATGTTTTCAAAGGAAAACATAAGAATTTCACTCTGGCAATCACTGTTCTAAAGTAGCAAGCTGACGCAACAAGGCTTTGCGATATACCTCTTGCAATCGCAGATCAGTAACCTGTTCAATGACTCTTTGGGCCCTCTCCCCGGACTCTACTGCCAAGATTGCAAAAAGCTCAATCACATCACCCTGAAGCGACTTGCTAAGATCAGAGTCTTTTCTTTCTTCGGTCGGAAGCGGATTCATGACTACTTGCTCAATCGCAGATAAGGCCTTCTCTCTTACCGGATTTGACTCACTACGAACCACTTCGTACAAATACGAAATCGACTCTATTCTTGACCCTTCCGCGGCTTCATCAAGTTCGATCGCACTGCGATCAAGGAGAATCTCTTTCGCCTGTTGAATCAGGTTTTCATCCGCAAGCATGGACTCATAGCCTTGTTTTTCTTCAAGAGTTTTTAGGGCTTT
This sequence comes from Bdellovibrionota bacterium, assembly GCA_040754655.1. Taxonomy (GTDB): domain Bacteria; phylum Bdellovibrionota; class UBA1018; order UBA1018; family UBA923; genus JBFMCE01. The sequence goes on from JBFMCE010000016.1 coordinate 15,270, forward strand.
TTTCTTCGATAGGCTAAAGTGACTAATGCTTGATCGTGTTTTTGGCTCAATGGCGGGATTAAGAAAAATCGACGAAGGTTCTAATCCCAGCCTCAAGCCTTGCTCAGCCTTGCCTTGATTTACCAAAGCTTGCGTCACTAAGCCCGCCGCATCAACTGACCCTCCCTGACGATCCCAAAATAGGGCGATCGCAACTAGACCCACCAACCCGCCGCCTACGATTAGCTTTTTCATTTAAGCACCCCATTTTTCTGTAACACTTCGATCTTCTCTTTTGCTTCTTCGCACTCGACTCTGGCGCCGACACAAAAAGCTTGTTTAACGAGATCGCTTACGATCTTGTTGCCGGTTCTAGAAGCCCCAATCAGGGCTCTTTCATCTGCCGAAAGCCTGGCCATCTGGCGCGCGACGTTTTCTAAACCCACACGGTTTAAGACACCGCCCGAACGGACCGGCAGAGGCCCACTCGCTGGGATCTTTGCCGACAAGATCGCTGCCATTCTCAAGTCTTCTGGCAAGAGCCGAGGGTACTGAAACGCGACCTCTCCCAATGGCGCCGAAACCCGAGGAGCCGCGAATGACGTTCCGGCTGCCATGCTATTGTCAAAAAAGCTACCGCTCGCGGCGATGTCGGCATAGTCTGAACCTCTGTGGCTGATCTCGAGGAGCCTTCCTGACTCTCCTTCTGTAGCCGCTACGATCAGTAGGTTCTTCTGTCCCTTTCCAATTCCTAGCGTCTGCGGACAATCGAGTTCAGGATAATCTCCCGACCATTCACGAAAATTACCGGCGGCCACGACCCACAAAAGTTCCTTCTCGGTATTCAATACCGCCTGACCATAAGCCGTTTTGTGACAGACCTCGCGTCTTCCTGTACCTACCAAAGAAACATTCACGACTTTAAGCTCTTCTTGAGAAGCCCAGGGTTGCCATTCGTCGATTTTTCTAAAGCAAGACTCTTCTGATATCGGTGCAAACTCAACTGCCGGTGCGGACCTCGTGAGCACTTCAACAACGGCCTTCGAATGATCGTTGGTTCCACCGCCGTTGAACCATCCCAGGGCGCTTCGGCTGTCAAAAAACGCATCAAGCGATCCTTCGGGATTTGCGAACCAACCTAGCTGAGAGCCGGTGCGACCCTTGGGATCCGTAACATGAGGCCCAAAAGCCACCTTCGAAAGAAGCGGGCTTGAAGGCAGCCAAGGAAAACCGAATTCGCAGACGGCTACTTTCGCGGACCCGTCTTTTGTTTTGCTCTTTGCCATTTTATAAACATCGAGTGATTTCATGAATCCAATACTTGAATAGGGACTGCTGTAAGAGTCTACGCCGACTAGTTCGCCATCGGCATGGGCCGAAACGGAAAGCGCCTCGCCAAATCGATCAAAAACATAGGCTAGAAACTTGGGCTGAAAAGCCGGCGCCCTGTCTTCAGTTTTAAACGTGATCACATGTGAAACGCCACCGCCAAAATTATAGAAAACCGCCATTACGGGCGTCTTCAAGGCATCTTTACGATTAACCGAAACATATTGCGTCAAAACCCTACCGCGGCCATAAGCTTTTACCCATTCAGCCTCAAATAAATCGACCATTCCTAGATCTAGCTTCTGCCTTGCAATGCAATGGTCTGCGCAGGCCTCTATAGATACAGTTTCGATTTGATCGGGACTAAATCTCATTCGCACGGTGAAATAAGAAAGGGCCGCTGTAATCTGATCGATCGACCGCTGATCTGGTAGTTGTTTGGATCGTTCCGCATCCGTCAGGACATTGTATGAAGAGTATTCTCCACGATCATTGATTTTAGTTAGCTTGCCAGCCGCATTTAACTTCGGGGCTTTGAAGTAAAAAAAACTTTCATCGGGTGCGCCTCGCCTAAAGTCACCCAGTGCATAAGGCATGTAATCAATTATAGGTTCATGCACCACGTGGCTGATCTTCATAAACGGATCACTTCTTTTCATTGAATAAAAATGGGCTGGGTCATTCAGAAGATCACTGATAGCGGTGTGATATGGGCCTAATACACCAAAAGACAACGAAAGGCTGTGACGCACGACGGATTGAGTGACACCAAAACCATCTGAGGTCACCGGAATCTGAAGCTCGCCCAGGGGCCTCAAACGCTCCTCAACCTCTTTGACTTGGCTTTCCGTACCAATCAACGAAACGCTAAGCTCTCCCGCCCCTCTTCGAAGCAATGAGCCTATAGAATTTGAAACGTTCGCCGAGGAGGGGAACTCGCATTCCTTTTTTTTCTCGTCCCATTGGCCTTTCTCGGATTTGCAGTATTCTTGCTCGCAACCCCATTCGGTCTTTTTTGACGAGCATTGAAACCGTTTGATAGGAACGCGGGAGGTTGGAACTCCCGCGTCTCTAGGTAAACCAGGGGCGTCGGCGGATGCATTGTCTCCGGCACAACCCACCGCGATCGCAATGCTAATTATTGTTACGGCTAAACTCATGACGACCACCGACACTCTTGGTTTTTTCATGTACTCAAATTCCTTTCAAAGAACGTCTCAACAACACTCGGTTGAGGTGCTCAACGCCTTCATTTTGGTAATAGAGGGCTCCTGTCAACAGGCCCTCGGCTACAATGACATTCTCTAAAAGATCCGTGGAATCGACTTCGACGTTATACACTTTGCCGAACGTGGTTTTGTGCTCTAAACGCACGACGCGATCTCGCAAACCATCTACGCCAAACAAGAAATCGTTCATCTTGAGCGTTGCCGCTTCGACCATTACACCTGCATCAAGCATCATCGGGTGATTGGTAGTGACAGATAAGCGTCGTCCTGATTCAGTGTAAATATCCACAATCTCCTGAGAAGCATCGGTGGCGCTCACGGTATAGGACTTCACGGGCGTCAACTTATACCGAAGCCGCTCCAAGGTAGATTCCTTGGTCAAGGTATAGATCTCCGGCGCATCGAATAGGTTGAGCTGATCAACTTCAGCATAGCCCATCTTGATCCAAACCTTCTGTCCTTTCGCGTAACACCCGGCCGTGCACAAACCCATGATTTCATATCCCGTCGGAACTTCAGGAGCGGCTGCGATGTCGGTGGGAGCCCTCCATCCAATAGGATTCGTGTATACTTGTCTTTCCTCGTCCCAAAAACCATAGGTGGGATATTTCGGGCGCTCTTTCGCAATTTCATTCGAAAGGATATTGGCTTCTGCGGCCATTATATTCGGAGTACGAATCGCCCACTGGATTCTACCTCTTCCTTCAGGAATGCTTAGACTGTCAGTCTCGCATCTTGCGGGTGAGACATTGAAGAAGATGCTATGGTTCTTGTTCGATTGTATTTCCTTGTTCTTGATGCAGTCCTTCAAACAAAGGCTCAATGCTTTTTGATAAGCCAATTGAGCCTCTCGATCTTTGGGCACAATTCCTTTGTCGCACCCGCAGTCAATCTCATTCGCATGCGCTCCTGACCCAATAGATGCTCCTAAAGTAGCTGCTAGAACAAATATTTTTATTTTATTCATGACTTCTTTCATTTTTCACTCCTTACTGTTTGGGAAAAGTTTTGAGACCATTGAATTGTAGGCTTTTGCATTTTCAGAAAAAGCATACCCTGACAGCTCATCCAAGATCGTACCCCGCAAGCTCGTGAGCCTTCTAAGGTTCGCAGTATCTTCAAGTGAGCCCTCAAGAAAACGCCTGGGCTCGGAGACCTTGATGAAAAAAGGCGGCAGCTCAATACCATCGTCTTGGTAATCACCTGCAAACGCGATCGAATAGCCCTTTTCAACATGACCTCCATAAAGTTGCCCGGGTGCGCTCGACCATACCAGCGACACCGGCGTCTTCAGGGCCTTGCTGACTACGCTTTCGATAACGGCTGATTCTTTGTATTCACCGAACAGCTCGTCGAACTTTGTCGCGTCCATATTTTTCCAAAACATGTGGTCGACGAAGTTTCTCGCAATAAGCGGGTTTGTCCTTAAGATCTTCAAGGCCAGGGTTTGTGGGTGCTTGACGTAATCATTTGAAAGCGCCGCCTGCGGCGTGTAACTGGGGTTGGATTTCCAGTTTTCCATCGTAATACGAATGCTTCGGTAATCGAGGACGCGATCGATCCATTGAATCACTCCATCTCCAGAAAGCGCTCGCTCTTGAGCGATACTCAACTCAACGATTTTAAGGGCGCGATTCAATAACGCATTGGCAAGCTCCATTCCCCGTTTGTCAGCTCCGGCCGACCTTACCGATTTGGCATCAGGAAGGCGTAGTGCGCTGGCAGGACCTATAAGACTGAGATACGGGTGCAGCAAAAGCGCATACTCGGCGATTTGCACAGCCACGCCTGGGGCCACTGGGCCTGAGAGAGTATCAAAAATTGACTGAGCTCTAGACGCTCCGAGTGCATCAGAGCTCTCGGAATACGGCGCATATTGAAGGGTTTTGAATTCTCCGGAACCCAGAAATATGCCGGTCGCGATCCTCAAATCAGATCCGACACCGTATTCGACTAAAGCATTGAAGAATACCCTTAATTTCTCCCATGCTTTGATCTTTTCATTTAGAACACGTGTATCAGCCGCGGAAGCGCTCGCCCATTGCCCCCCACCAGCATAGGTCGCCATGCGGAAAGTTTCGGAAAGCTGAGTGCCGCTGGCGAGAGGTTCAAGAAGCTGCTCAATGAATTGGTGACAACGGCCAAAGAGATTACGGTTTTCCGCGAAATGCTGCGCAAACTTACCGTAGCTCGGGAATAGCCCATTTTTGAACCCATAGTCTGCACGGCGTTTCTCAAAAATGAGGCAGGCGTTGAGATCACGATTCAAGAGCTCGGCAAGGATGCGTCGGTTCACCAGCAAATCCTGCCGCACGTCTTCAATTTGATTCTGAATGCGAACGAGCTGTTTTTGTATGTTTACAAGGGCTTTTAAGATGCGCTCTTGATTTTTGAGAATCGCTTCTTGCCCGCGAGCGAGCCCCGCGAGCGCTTCCATGACTTGTTTGTGACGAAGCTCGCCGATATCAGGCCCGCCTCCTCCGCCGAAAAGACCAAAAATGCCGCTCACGATCTGTATGGGATTCATGGAAAGGATCCCGCTCGTAAGCTGAACAAGGCTCGTCCCGATCTTCACAGCGGTGTTCAAACCCTTTACCACTCCGGGATCGACCCCGAGCTCACTTGCGATCATCACGATCGCCGTGGCACCTTCGATTATTTGTTTTGAAGTGTTCACGATGTCGTATTTGAGTTTGGCCATCTCGACTTCGCTTTTCACTTTTTCCCGCTCTTCAGGGGACAGGTTGTTGAGAGCGTGTCCCGCTTTTAAAAGTTCAAGCTGTGTTTCAGGATCCCCTTTTCGAAAAAGGAAATTTTCAATGTATTGGATATCTTGTTGATTCTTGATGCCGGAAATTTCAACTTTGGTTAGGCGCAAAGATAACGCTTCGCTGGCATCAGCCAACGTTTTAAAGTTCTGTTGCGTCTGCTCAGCGAACTTGTGAAAAGTCTGATTGATCTTTGTGATTTGCTGTTCGTGCGCCTTGAGCATTTGGCGATTTTGCAGGATTTGGATTTGAGTGTATTCCGCTTGAAAATCTCTCAATGCTGCTTCATCGGCTAAAGCCACTGAGATCGTCTTGAAAGCGTCTTGGATCAAAACCTCATGGAGAGAACCCAACTTCTCTGGTTTGAGCGTCGTAAACAGAGGCGCACGCTCACGTAAAATATCGTAGACCTTTTGAGGGTCTTTTCCGACAAGTCTTGAAAGGTTATTATCACCCGTTTCGTTTCTGTATCGATCAAGTGCGTCTGCAAGGAGAATTTGATAGCGTTTCTGTTGCTCATCTTTAAGGTAATCGATGGCAACGTCAACCGAGGTCTCAGCGGCCTTTCCTAGGATTTTAGCGAATACTCCGCCACCAAGCGTGGGAGCGGCGGCATCAGCACCCGCATCGATCGCGAACTTCACCCCCCACCGCGTTCCTTCAAAAAGAGAGTTCTGGTTTTCAAGTTGTTTGCGAGTTTCCGTGTAAAACTCTAGCGCGAGGTTCGCATCTGTCTTTTCTGGTTCGATCTTCTTCCATTCCTTGATGAGCTCGTTATAAACCTCAGGACTCAACTCAACTTGCAGGTCTTGGGCGACCTGAGCTTTGACTGCAGGGTGGAGGTTGGTTTGAGCGATGGTTTCTTCAAACTTCTGCTGATCTTGCAGTGGAACTTCAATTCGCTTTTTCCCTATTGCATACGAATGAGAGACTAGACCGTTCAAGAAAAAGAGCAGACCTGCCAAAACTAAAAAGCTGTTTCGTTTCATGGCTGCTCGACAGAGCAACCCTTGTGCCAGCAAAAACCTTTTGCTGACACACATAATTTTCAAATGTTATTCAGTACTTAAAATTGGGGCAAGATCAGGTGCCAGCTAATCCAGACACCTCTGTGTTCGCTTTATCGAACATCTGTAGCCAGTTGAAAACAGTCGCTCAAGCAACGACAGGAATGTTCTTTGCGAGCCAGGCTTGCAGGTATTTTGAAGTGGGAACGCGACCCAGAGATTGAACCGCGATTCGGCTGGCCTCACAGAGCTTATCAAGGCGAACTCGGGTGCGGATTCCCATGCCTTCAAGCATATAAACAAGATCCTCGGTGGCGACATTGCCTGCGGCGCCCGGTGCGTAGTTACAACCGCCCAGCCCGCCGCTTGAGCAATCTAGCGTGCGCACTCCGAAACCCACTGCGGCCAAGCAATTGGGAAGGGCTGTTCCTCTCGTGTCGTGAAAATGACCGGCAATCTGGTCACGTGCGATCTCTGACTTGAGCCTAAGCAAAAGATCTACCACCTCTCGAGGAGTGGCGACCCCAATGGTGTCACCAAGACTTACCTGCTCGATGCCCATATCCAAGAGTTTTTGGGAAAGCTTCACAACGTTGCCAGGTTTTACTTTTCCCTCGTACGGACAGCCCCAACACACCGAGATATACCCTCGCACCCGGATCTTTTCTTTTTGAGCGCGTTCGCTGATGCGTTTGAAAACTTTGAGCGACTCCGCCACATTCATGCCAATATTCTTGGTAGTGAAAGTATCGGTCGCGCCCGTAAATACGGCAACCGCTTTGCACCCTGCTTCAATCGCGCGATCAAGCCCTCGTTCATTGGGCACAAGCGCCCAAAGCGTAAGGCCGCGCTTCTTGGTATAACCCTTGTTCTCGAGCGCTTTGAAAATACGATCAGTGCTCGCCATCTGCGGTACGCGGTCTTCACGCACGAATGCGCCCACTTCAACATCACGCAATCCGCTCTCAAGCAAGGCCTCGATGTACTGAAGCTTTGACTCAAGAGGGAGCGGAGTCTTTTCGTTTTGAAGCCCATCACGAGGCCCGACTTCAAAAAGTCTAACCGTGTTGGGCAAAGGCCAATTCATCACTTCGCGCCTTCCTCCCAGTCCACTAAGAGTGCTCCGGCGGCGATTACTTGTCCAGCACTCACATGAACGGCTTTTACTTTTGTATCCGCTGCCGCGGAGTACGAGAACTCCATCTTCATTGACTCACAAACCACAACCACTTCGCCTGCGCTCACCTTCTGCCCGGGGCTGACGAGAACTTTTAAAACTTTGCCGGGATATTCCGCCACAAGCGGACCCGCCATGGCTAGGTCTTTTGCTTCCCCCGCACGGTGGGCTTGGCGAGTTGAGGCCTTCCGCATGGACGCGGCGGCCGAACCCGCTATTTTTCCGCTGCTGCCGGGTCCAAATACAAACCACGGAGAGGGCGGATCGTTTCGAGCTGGCAGCCTTGATTGCGGCTCCTGAGACGGCTCAGATCGAACGGCGCCTTTCCAAGAACCAAACTCTTGAGCTAAAAAATGCGTCGTGACTTTTCCTTCGATGAAAAACGGGTGCTTTAATACATCGAGCAAGTAGGCCCCATTCCATGCGACTCCAACGACCCGGGTCTTAGCAAGCCCTTCCAGTAAGTTTTGCCTGGCCTGTTCTCGATTCATTCCCCAAGCAATCACCTTTGCAAGCATTGCATCATAAAACAAAGGCACTTCGCTACCGGCCTCATAACCCTTGTCTACCCGCAAATAGGGCGATTGAGGAAACTCGAGCTCACTCAACGCTCCGGGCGAAGGCATGAAGCCCTTTGATGGATCTTCAGCGTAAATCCGAACCTCAATCGCATGACCGCGGACAGTCTGCGCTTCAAGCTCTTTAGGGAGCTTTTCGCCTGAGGCGATCTTGAGTTGAAGAACCGGAAGATCCACTCCCCATACCAATTCTGTGACGGGATGTTCAACTTGAAGCCTGGTGTTCATCTCGAGGAAATAGAAGTTCTCTTTTTCGTCGACCAAAAACTCGCACGTACCCGCATTCACATACTTCACGGCCTCGGCTAGACTTACGGCTGCGCTCCAAAGGGCCTTGCGGGTTTTGTCTGAAAGATTGGGAGCAGGCGATTCTTCAATAACCTTCTGGTGCCTGCGTTGAACTGAACACTCGCGCTCGCCAAGCGCTAACACCTTGCCTGAACTATCGCCCAGTATCTGCACTTCGATATGCCTAGCGACCCTGCAATACGCTTCGAGAAAAATTTCTCCCGACCCAAAGGCCCCTTGCGCTTCTCTTACTGCGGATTCGGCTTTTTCTTCGAGCTCTGCTTCAGCCTCGACGAGCCTCATTCCGCGCCCGCCACCACCAGCTGCAGCCTTAAGAAGAAGAGGAAACCCGATCTTCTTCGCGGCGGCTGTGAGATCCTTCGGGCCCCACTTGTCTTGCAACAAAGCCCAGGAAAGCGTTGGAACCTTTGCTTTTTCCGCGGCTTTCTTTGCAGCGATCTTGTTACCCATGAGATCGATGGTTTGCGGATCAGGACCAATCCACACAAGGCCCGCTGCCTTCACGGCCTCGGCGAAGTGCGCACGCTCTGAGAGAAATCCATATCCCGGATGAATGGCTTGCGCCCCTGCCTTCGTGGCGGCGGTGATGATCTTCTCGGAACAAAGATAACTCTCGCCCGCAGGCCCGGGCCCGATCTCAATGCTCTCATCGGCAAGCCTCACGTGACGGGCATTTTTATCGGCCTCAGAATAAACCGCCACGGTCTTCAAGCCAAGCGTGCGACAGGCCGCTATAATCCGACACGCAATCTCGGCGCGATTGGCGATGAGGACTTTATCAAACCGAGCTTTTGGGCTCATTCTTTAATCCAATTGGGTTTTCGTTTTTCAAGAAACGCCGTCACTCCTTCCAGCCCTTCAGGACTGACTCGAAGTTCGGCAAGGGTTTTGGCCACGTACTCAAGGCCGTCTTCAAAGTTTCTCGATTTGATCCCGCGAACAAGCGCCTTGGCTGCCGCCATCGCTTTGGGGCCGCATTGCAAGAGATTGGCCGTGATCCTTCCGCAAGAAGCTTCTAAGGCCGCGGGGTTTTCAACCACTTCATGCACAAGACCAATTTGATGGGCCCGCTCAGCCGAGAACCGCTCGGCTGACATGAAATACGCACGCGCGTGCGTTTCACCGATTTTCGCCAAAACAAAAGGCCCGATGCACGCTGGAATAATGCCGAGGCGAACTTCGCTCAAACTGAATTGGGTCTCTCGGCTCGCGATCACGTAATCGCAAATGCTGACGAGCCCCACTCCGCCCCCGATCGCTGCACCTTGAACCAGGCCTACGACAGGTTTTGGACATTCGTTCAAGGTCGCGAACATCCTTGCAAGCTTTCTGGTGTCAGCAAGGTTCTCATCAGCCGGCATATTCACCGCGCTTCTCATCCAGTTCAAATCGCCGCCCGCGCAAAACACAGAACCTTGCCCCTTGAATACGACGACTCTGATCTCTTCGTCGCGGGCGATTTTATCAAACGCACCTTGCAGATCCGCCACTAGATGCTCGTTGAAAGCGTTACGAACCTCAGGCCTCGCAAGCTCTACTGTGAAGACTCCTTGATTGAGCGAAGTTTTGATCGTCGATGCCATGATATGGATATCTCCTTGTCACATGCGAAACACGCCAAAAGGCGTGGTCGGTACGGGCGCGTTGTAGGCAGCAGCCAAACCCAGAGCCAAGTGTTTTCGGGTTTCAACTGGTGAGATCACGCCGTCATCCCACAAGCGCGCCGTGCTGTAGTACGGTGATCCTTCTTCCTCGTATTTCCTTAAAATAGGTTCTCTGATCTTGGCCACGTCGGCATCGCTCATCGATTTTCCTTGAGCCTTGAGCTGCTCGACCTTCACGGTCGAAAGAACAGTGGCGGCCTGCTCTCCTCCCATCACTGAGATGCGCGCATTGGGCCACATCCATAGGAACCTTGGGCCATAGGCCCGTCCGCACATGCCGTAGTTTCCGGCCCCAAACGAACCACCCACGACGACGGTAAATTTGGGCACTTGCGCGTTTGCAACGGCCATCACCATCTTGGCGCCGTCTTTTGCAATTCCACCCGCTTCATACTGTTTACCCACCATGAAGCCCGTGATGTTCTGCAAAAATACGAGTGGAATTTTTCGCTGGCTGCAAAGTTCGATGAAATGGGCCGCTTTCAGCGCGCTCTCAGAAAATAAAACACCGTTGTTGCCGATGATACCGACGGGATAACCAAAAACATGCGCAAACGCCGTCACAAGCGTCGTGCCATAGAGAGGTTTGAACTCGTGAAACCTGCTTCCATCAACGATGCGCGCGATGACCTCGCGAATATCGTATTGAAACCGTGTTTCAGCCGGCACAAGCCCTAGGATTTCTTCAGGATCATAGGTTGGATCTTCGGGCGCCTGTCTTTCTGCCAAAGAGCCGAAACCTTCGGGTCTCTGCCTGTTCAGATGAAAAACAATGTCACGCGCAATAGAGAGAGCATGCCTGTCGTCGACCGCGTAGTGATCCGCTACCCCCGAAGTTCTGGCGTGCACATCCGCCCCGCCCAATTCTTCCGCGGTCACCACTTCACCCGTCGCGGCTTTCACAAGAGGCGGCCCACCCAAAAAGATCGTCCCTTGTTTACGCACAATAATGGTCTCATCGCTCATCGCAGGTACGTAAGCACCGCCAGCCGTGCAAGAACCCATCACGACCGCAATTTGTGGAACTCCCTTGGCTGACATATTGGCCTGATTGTAAAAAATTCGCCCGAAATGTTCTTTATCCGGAAAAACCTCTGCCTGCAGAGGGAGGAATGCTCCACCTGAATCTACAAGGTAGATGCAAGGCAGACGATTCTGTTCAGCGATCTCTTGGGCTCGGAGGTGCTTTTTTACCGTGATGGGATAATACGTTCCGCCCTTAACGGTTGCGTCATTAGCAACCACCATCACTTCTCTGCCATGAATAACGCCAATGCCCGTAACGATGCCCGCTCCTGGCGCATCTCCGTCGTAAAGACCGTGAGCCGCAAGCTTGCTCAACTCGAGGAAAGCTGAGTTTGGATCAAGAAGTTCTCGCACACGATCACGAACGAGCAGCTTTCCACGTTCTTCATGACGTTTTCTTGCCTCTTGTCCGCCTCCCTGTTCGGCCTTTAGTTCAACTTCACGCAACTGATTCAACGCCGCCTGATGGTGCAGCTTGTTTTTCTGAAACTCGGGGGAAGAAGGGCGAACTTGTGACTTAAACATAGGATTTTTAACCCTTTTACTTGACGATTCTCGTTTTTTAAAGCAATTATTAAAGTTTCTATGAACGGAAACTCCAAGTCACCTTTCGAGGGTTTTTCGAAACTCTCGCTACCTGAACGTCAAGAACGACTCTCTCAACTGTTCGCACTTTCTCAAGAAGAAATTGAAGTTTTAATGGGAATCCGACACAGTCTCACGGTCGAGCAAGCTGAACACCTGATCGAAAATGTCGTTGGGTTATTCACCTTGCCGCTGGGCCTTGCCACACACTTTCGCATTGATGGAAGAGACCTTGCCATTCCCATGGCGGTTGAAGAAACCTCAGTCGTTGCAGCAGCCTCTGCGTCTGCGAAGTGGGTTCACCGCAACGGGGGATTCAAGACCCGGTCTTTGGGGAATCTTATTATAGGACAAGTTCAATTTCCGACGGTAAAAAACCCGGTTTCATTTTCAGAGCTCGTAAAAGCAAGCTCCGGGAACCTGATCGATCAAGCCAATGAAGCGGTTCCTAATCTTATTGCGCGTGGCGGAGGTGTTAAAGACCTGCAAGTAAGATTGATCGACAGGCCTGATGGCCAAACAATGGCCGTGCTGCACCTTCTCTGTGACCCCTGCGATGCCATGGGCGCAAACCTCATCAACCAGGTTTGTGAGTCGCTTAAAGGCCCGCTTGAAGAACTCACAGGGGAAAGGGTAGGTTTGTGCATTCTTTCAAACCTTGTCGACACGAAGCTTGTCGAAGCCACCTGTGAGATTCATGACATTACTCCTGAGCTTGGAAATGCGATTGCCGAAGCAACCTTGTTTGCGAACCTTGATCCATATCGCGGTACGACCCATAACAAAGGCGTGATGAACGGAATTGATCCCATTCTCATCGCCACGGGCAATGACTGGCGCGCGGTTGAAGCAGGCATGCATGCTTACATGACGATGGGTGGCCAATATCGCTCGATCACGGAATGGAAGTATGAAGACGGCGTGCTCAAAGGCAAACTTGTCGCGCCGATCGCCGTGGGAACAGTGGGCGGAGTCACCCGAATCCATCCTACTGCCCGGGTTTGCTTAAAGATCATGGGCGTCAAACACGCCGAAGAGCTTGCCCGCATCTGCGCTGCCGCTGGACTAGCGCAAAATCTTTCGGCTTTAAGAGCACTCTGCAGTGAAGGCATCGTGGCTGGGCACATGCGACTTCACGCAGCCAACCTCGCGTTAGCGGCCGGAGCGGAGAAGGATGAGCTCCCAATCGTTGAAGAGCAATTGCGCCAGGAATCACGCATTACCCTAAGCCGCGCCAAAGAACTCTTGGAACAGATCCGCCAGATGCGCTTGGCGGATCCGGTTCAAACACGTTCTGCGGCCGTGGTGACCTCTGACTAACTCGAATGAAGCAGTATAGCTGCGGCGGCAAAGTCTTTATCGTCGGAGAGTATGCTTGTCTTGAAGGCGGCCCCGCTATTCTCGGAACCGTAGCCCCGAAATTCTCGCTCACTGTCACCCACGACTTTTCGAAAACACGTTTCGACTTGCCCTTTGCAAGCGCATCACCAGCGGGACTTTATCTTTCAGCTAGGAGCCGGGTACTTGAAGGTATTCGATTAGAGTGGATCGATCCTTATCGAACACCCATCGGAGTAGGCTCATCTTCTGCGCAATTCTTGCTTAGTGTGGCGGCAGTGCACAGGCTGCAGAATCTTGAAATTCCGAAACCCCAAGAGCTGTTAAACCTGTATTGGGAAATCGTGGGCACAAGCCAAGGGTTAAAACCCTCGGGCGTCGATGTCGTTGCGCAATGGATGGGCGGACCGGTGGTTGTGAGGAACAAACCTTTTGGCACTCAAACTTTGGCAGCATGGAAGGCCAACGCTTCCTTCTTGCTTGCCTACACCGGAAGCAAAGCCAAGACCCATGAGCATTTGATTGATCTCAAGTCGCAAGATTTTCCGGACCGGTTCTTGGACGTTCTAGAGCAACTTAACCGCATCACCTTAAACGCGGTTGACGCCTGGGAAAGCGGCGACTCAATTGTGCTTGGATCTTCGCTCAACGATTATCAACATGCATTATTTAGTGGAGGCCTTGCACCCGCGCACTTCACGCGTCAAATCGAAGCCGTACAGAAGTGGCCCGGCGTTTTGGGATGCAAGGGGGCTGGCGCGCAAGGTGGAGACTGCATTCTCTTGTTGGTTGAACAGACAAAAATCGTAGACGTTTCAACGCGGCTTGCCCAAGTCAATTGGGAGCCTTTCGTGGTCGATTGGACTCAAGACGGCGTGACCGAGAATGTGCTTAGCTAGATCCGCACAGGTCGGCGCACAAGAATTCATAAATCATAATTATTGCATTATCTGATGGCCACAGGTAGGTAGCTTCACATGAAAATAAGGCTTTTTTTCGGTGTAACTTTATTGGCGAGTATCTCTTTATTCTCGCAAAAGTCGCAAGCACGGCCACTTGACGTTGAGATTTACAGAAATGCCATCCGCGATGGCATTAGCCAAAGAATACGGTACTGCGAACTTGGGGCTATTGCGCATCCCAACGTCACTGATGGCAAAGAGCCCCAAAGCATCAAAACCCGGCACTATAAATTCGTAGCGGATTATGACGAGTTAAATTATTCCTATTTTGGCTTTTTGAACCTTGAGGTCGATCTTTTTGAAGTAGAAATTCACGTTGTGAATGAAAACCTCATGCGCGCTTGCGCGATGGAAGCCCTCAATCAGGCTGGGCTATTCTTGTACGACCTTACCAACAACGGCTATGAAGTCAGATTGCAGTCACAGAGAAAACTTCGTTACTATGCGGCGACCGATTACAACCTGACAACACACTACCCAGCATTCGCAATACATTCTCTTCTACATATCCGGCAATTATGCGATAGGCGTCAGTATTTAATTCGTGCAGAAAAAATACTCGCCGATTCGGAGGGTTTTTCTTCGAGCACCAAGCTACAGGGACAAGAAGCTTGCGACATGTTCCAAGAACTGACGTGGTTTCACTGGCGCTCTTTTGATGAGAAAAAAGGTTTAGGTAAGCCTTATCGAGATCGAAGCTACAATGCCCATAGCCCTTATGAATTCGTCGGAACAAATGATCCTGAAAAGATCATTGAGTTGGCTCGTCGTGACTCTTTCTATAAACCACAATTTTCTCTTTCGATTGAGAAAAGAAATACTCAACCCGCGGCAAACAAATGATCTTCACACTGACCGGCGCCATAGGAATCATCATCTGGGGCATCGCACACATTGCGATCACATCTAAAGCCTTGGGTTGGTTTGGTCGGCTCTCAGAAACGAACCGCAAGATTGTCGTCATGGAATGGGTCATGGATGGACTGGCGCTCGTATTCATCGGTCTTTTGGTGCTTCTAGTAGAGTTTCAAGCATCTGATCTTGCAACAGCAGCCTTAGTTCAACGCGCTTGCGCGACGATGCTCATTGTGACTGCAGTCTGGACGCGCATCATGGGTGGAACCACAAGAATTCTTTCGATCGTTGTTTGCCCACTCGTCAAAACCACGGCCGCTGCATTGATTTGGTTTGGATCCAACGCTTCGTAATTAGCTCCTAGTAGTCACAGTATCCAGCGCCCAAGACAATCGCCTCGTTTTTCTCACCATCTACGACTGCTACAAATGAAACATTTGTTCCGTCATTGCCACTGAGAGCGCCGATAAAAAGCTGAGAGCCTTCGTTTAAGAGCACCGCTTCTTCAAGCGCGATATGAAACTTGTTCACTGCACCCTTCCAACGATTTAAATCTTTCGAAGGATCGACAAAACGTTGGTTGGCGAAATAGTACATTGCTCTCGCAATGCCGTTACGCGAACGACTCAATTGTTTTGTAGAAACCTTGACTGAGAACTCTTCCTTCAAAACTGCCTCAAGAGTTTGAGCCCAAGACTGTTCATTGTCAGAGGTATCAAGGCGTACCGGATAGACCGTTCCGCAGTCCCCAAAAAGCTGCTCAAGGATGAAGGTATCTCCCCATTTCTTGAGCCTTTGAAGATCTGTATTTTCAAGTTCGCCCGTGCTTTTGAATTGCGCGGCGATACTAGACGTAGAAATGGCGCTGAGCAAAAAAAGCAGGACTAAAAGTCTACGCATGATTCCCCCAAGAACATTCCCCACTGAGGGAACTAGCCCAAGCACTACTGCTTGTCAAATTGCCCACAAAAAACTCCAAAACCCTACATCTGCAAGCTTTTCGACAGGGCTTTCTCAAAAAGGATAACCAAGCTCGGTATAGACATTGATGTCTGGCCCACCTTTAGCGATGTCGATTCTTCCGATCACACTGGGCGGCGAGAAAAATCTCACTCCAATCCCCGGAGCGTATCGCACGCGCTCAAACATCTCGGAAGCACTCGTGTACACCTGTCCCACGGTAATGAACGGATCAAGTCTAAAGTGAATTTTCGTGCCCTCGACCGTGAGTATGAGAGGAGTGAAGCGCTGTTCGAAATCAATGGTCCAAGCGCCATTGTCTACAAAACGGTCGAGGATATAGCCTCTCAGCAAGAATGAGCCACCAAGGCTTTGTTGCTCATAAAAAGGAAGATTAGCGCCATAGGTGTAACCCCAGTAAGCCCTGGCAGCGCCAGAGAGTCGCGAAGTTTCTTTCCACACGACTCTGTTTTCAAGGCGCGTGAGTCCATAGAAACTATTCCGCGCGCGGTTGCTAAAAGCCCCGCCAGCGCTTGCTTCGGCAAAATACCCTTCTTCAGAGTATTCACGAAGAGGCCTACTGTCATATTTGAATGACGCTAACGAATAGACACTCATCGCATCGTCTAGCCCGGACACATCAGGATAAATATCAAACGGCGATTTCAGGCCAAGCACTCCGGCCTTGATTGGATCATAATAATTCACGCCTAAAGTGCCGCTCAGATTCATGCGACTGGTAAGATTATAACCCAGTCGCCCGAAAGTGCGCAGGCTCTGCAAGGTATAAGAGGTCTCATCGTTTCTCGCAGTGTCTTTTCCGATTCCAAAGAATCTGCGGAACGGGTCTTTGCGATATTGAAATGAGAGAACATGCGTTCGGCTTTTCGCCGTCAACGGAACTGAGATCCAATCCGCGGTCGCCTCTCGAAACAATCGCGTCGCATAGGTCGCTTGAAAAAGCCGTTCTTCGAAACTATTCGGATAAGAGAAGTAGCGCCCCGTCGTAGTGACATGTGTTACCCCGTTCCAGGTCAAACTGGGGGCAAAGATCGACTTGATGCGCCCATCCGTACGATCGGTATCGAGAAACACCGGCATGAAACCGTAGGTAGGCCCTTCGTTGGGTAAAGTCGCGTATACAGGCAGCGGGACAAATTCAATTGGTTCAGCGGGGCTTTGAGGCGCCGCTTCAGGTTTTGGGGATGCACCGGCGGTTGGAATTGCAGGGTTCAGTTCTGCGCACACCGCCGCACGATCAGCGAAGAATGCGCCAAACAACATCAAAAGAAGAAAACAACAGGGCACGCTTTTCACGGGGATGTCGATGCGGGCATGATGGCGCGTTTTGCTAGACCCAATCCAAAATCCCACAGCCCTCCCGGGAAGCGATGGCATTCTTTCACGACATCCGTCAACGCACTCACGAAATAATCAAGCTCGCTTTCAGTGAGGATCAATGGCGGAGAAAGCTTGAGTACGTTGAGGTTATGTCCCGCGACCTGTGTGAGAATTCGATGTCTTGACAAGAGGGCTGTAGTGATCATTTGCCCGAAAAGGCCCTTATTGGCTTTTTGGATCAACGACCAACCCATCTTCAATTTCACGCTCTTGGGATCGCCGAATTCGATGGCGAACATCATGCCCCGACCTCGGATCTCTTTCACAAGCTCAAAACCAGAGAGAGACTCGCGTAGTTTCTTGAGTGCAAGCTCGCCCATGCGAGCAGCCTGTTCTACCAACTCTTGTTTCTCAATCTGGTCAACCACTGCAAGCGCTGCCGCCATGGCTAGGTTATTTTCGCTGTAGGTCGACGAGTGAACAACACAACGATCAAGCCGGTTGAAAGTCGCTTCAAACACCTTCTTCGTGCAAAGAGTCGCTGAAGCCGGCACGGTGCCGTTGGTCAATGCCTTTGAGAGGCAGACGATATCAGGCTCGAGCCTCCAATGTTCAAACGCAAAAAACTTGCCCGTCCTCCCCATGCCCGTTTGGATTTCATCAAGGATGAGAAGCGTTCCGTACTTGCGGCAAAGGCTTTGGATCGCATCCCACTGCGACTGGGAGAGTTCTAAGACGCCGCCCTCACCTTGAATAGGCTCTGCAATCAGAGCTGCGACATCGCGTCGCGAGAGTTCTTCTTCAAGCCGGTTGAGATCGCCATAAGGGACAGTCGTACATCCTGGCAAAAACGGGCCAAAGTTTTCTTTCCAAGACTCATCCCCACAGACGCTAAGCGCTCCCATTGAAAGCCCATGAAAGCCCCCCTGAAACGAGAGCAAACGAGGCCTGCGCGTGGTGGCTTTCGCGAATTTAAGTGCTGCCTCTACAGCTTCGGCGCCCGAATTCCCGAAGTAAGCGTATTGAAGCCTTCCTGTTGGATCACGCTGCACAAGCTCTCTGGCAAGCTGGCCTGAGAGAGGTGGAAGATCCATCTGAACCATGCTGGGCCAGTTTTTGCTCAAAGTGTCTTTAAGAACCTCAAGGAGAAAAGGATTGTTGTGTCCGAGGCTAAAAACGCTGTATCCACCCAAGAAATCAAAGTACTCGTTTCCATCCGCATCCCAGAGTTTGCAGCCTTGGGCTTTGACGTATCGCTTGTCAAAACCAATGATCCGAAGCACCTCAGCCATCTGGTGGTTTACATGCTCGGAATGAAGCTTGGATGCAGTGCCAAAACCGCTAAGCCACTTCTCGTCGATAAATGTCATAATATCTTTTCACTTAGCACAATCGCATGTTTACGCCAACCAAGGCGCAGGGCCTCGGCCCATTTTGGGCCTTCACGCAAAAGCTTCGCCACGCCCTTCAAGTCAACACCCGCTTGCACCATACCGGTAAGAAGCCTAGGCAATTTGGCCTTCAAACTGCCTTCGGCCATCGCAGAAGCAAAGCCTGCGATGAACTGAGGAAGCGGTGCCTCGGGGGTATCAGTGACAAAACGCAAAGTCAGAAATGGGATGCCTTGGCTGGCCGAAACCTTCGAAAGCGCTGACGACTCCATATCGACAGCGAATGGAATGTCTTGAGAAGCTGTCATTTTTTGAAGCTGTTCTGTCAATTGGTGCAAAGCAAGCTCGGAAGACGAAACCATCCGACAAGGATCGCCAAGAGACGCATACTTTTCATTTTGCGAAGCTTTAGTCGTCAAAGAAAGCGTCCTTTGATCATTGAATTCAAAAACTTCATGCGCGACAACCCAAGAAGACAGACGAATCGATGGGCTCACAGCTCCGGCAAAACCTGTGGACACGATCAAGCGAGGCGCCTTTGAGGCAGAAGAGAGGTAACTTTGCAAAGCACGCTTGGCTTTAACGAGACCAACACCCGTCTCAATCAAGTGAAATTTTGAACCCAGACCTGACTGTACGATACCTTTGCCACAAGCCTTCGCTTCAGTAGAAGTCGCCGCGCAAACTAGTATTTCCACGACAACCTTCTGCGCCTAATGAAAAATCCCATCGGCACAAGCGTGATGAGAATGACAGCCGTGCTTGCCGTAGCGAGCACATAGTCTTTGATCATCACTGTGATCCCAAGATTGAAAATAAAGACGCCCGTGTAGACCGCGAAGATTCCCCAGACGAACCGCGGATGCAACGGTCGCCATCGATCTTTGCACCAAGGCGCATGTTCAAGAAAGCGTTGAAACACCCGTTGCGTGGCAAAACCCACGAAAAACCAACCCGCAAAATTCGCGGCGGTCACGCCGAAGTAAAAACCCTTGTGCGGATAATAGTAAATCTCGCCCAAGAACCACTTCCCGCCCTGAAGGGCTACGGGATCAATCACCACATCAAGCAGTGTCATCAAAACGCCTCCCAAAACCGGCGTTAGTCGGTAACGAAGCGACGGCCAATCACCATCGCGCTTGTTGTTGCTTTTCATCAATAGCGCCGCGGCGAGCAAGTAACTAAAATACGAAAGAAAGACAAAGGAAAGAGAATCCCACACCGGGACGTTTGAGATCCAAAGCTCGCGATCCCTCGTCGTGTCGATATAGGTATAAAAACCAAAGGGAAAGCCATTCCGAGTCGCGCTGTATTCACAAAGGAAGGCGATGATATAGGTGCTCACCATGAAGGTCAGCATCCTCTTCAAGCCCAAGTGGTGCTGAGCGAAAACCAGAAAACACACGAAAAACGCGTAAACATAAGGACGGTAAACAACGCTTCCCCAAAGCAATTCGAAAAAACGGCCTACGTCTTCCATGTTTTACCTATGAAAGTTGCGAGCGACAAAATCTTCCCAAAGCCATCAAAGGAAAGTTGTGCCGGTACATGTGGTATCGAAGGTAGAAATGATTCGGGAAACCCGTGCCCGTGAATTCTTCCTCGGCCCACGATCCTCGAGATGAGCCTGTTTGATTCTGACGCTCGACAAGCCAACGCACGCCACGTTGGATGCTTGAATCCGTCGCCGGCAAATAAGCGAGTAGCCCAATCAAACCCCACGCCGTCTGTGATGCCGTAGAAGCGCCCTTGCCCATCAAAGATTTGTCGGAATAAGATTCAAGGCATTCACCCCAACCACCATCGAGGTTTTGCACCTTTTTGAGCCACTCAATCCCTTTGACGACCATAGGATCATCTTTTGAAATCGCGTGGCGCGAAAGTGCCGCAAGCACTCCTGACGTGCCATAGACATAGTTCACGCCCCACCTGCCAAACCAAGAACCCTGATCTTCTTGCGTGCAGCGCAAATAATTGAGTCCCTTTCGGCAGAACTCGGCGTACTTGGGATCATCGAGAATTCCCAAGGCTTCAAGCACCCGCGCCGTCACATCAGGGCTACTAGGATCACAGAGGGAATCCATGTCTGAGAAAGGAATCTGGTTCAAGAAAAGTTTGTCGTTATTGACGTCAAATGCAGCCCAACCTCCATCGGTGTTTTGCATGCTGACGATCCAATCTACGGCATTGCGAACAACATCCGTATTCCCAGAGCTAGGATCTTGCTTCAAAAATCCGATCACTATTGCAGCCGTGTCATCGACATCCGGGTACCACGAGTTCTCGTACTCAAAAGACCATCCACCTGAAGGCCCTTTAGGATTATAAACCTTCCAATCGCCATAATCCGCCAAGATCTGCTTGCTCGAGATCCATTCGCGCGCGGCAAGAAGCCTCGAATCCCTGCCGTCATGGCCGGCATCCACGCATGCAGTTAGCGCAAAGATAGAGTCCCAAACAGGTGACTGACAGGCTTCAACGCGAAACCCTTCTTCATCATTGATGCCAAAACGCTCAATGGCTTCTAATCCCCGGCGCACGGGATCTGAGTCCAGTGCATGGCCATTCAAGCACAATGCAATCACGCCATTCACCATCGGCGGGAAAATACCCGCCCAATCCCCACTCTTTTCTTGGTGTTCAAGCACCCACTGCTCACACTTTTTCACAGCGTATTGCCTTAATTTTGAGAGTGGGGTTTTGGATTGAACCTTCTCATAGGCCTTCAAAAAGACATCGGCACTCGAGAAAAAAGATTTCCAGCCTACGCCATTTTTGCGCAAGATCTCTAGCCAAGGCGACGAGTACGGGATGTTCTTGCTCTTAGGATCAAGCCAAAGGTGATCAAGCCAGTCGTTCTGAGCCGATTTCCCATTCGGCAACGCAAACAAAGGCCTGTGATGAAAAATGATGAAAAGAGGAACCATTGTTCCCCTGGCCCAACTCGAAAGAGTATAGATATTCACCGGGCTTTGAGGCGGGAACAAGATGAACTCGGGCGGAATCACCGGCACCGCTTCCCAAGGAAACAACCCGAATGAAGCGAAATTGATTCGGGTGAAGATCCTGATCTTCTCAAGCCCTCCGTTTGCGAGGATGTAACGCTCGGCATTCTTGAGCCTCGCATCACTCACATCAACACCTAAGATGCGCAAGGCGAGATACGTCTCTGCTGTGGTTGAAACGTCTCCGGCATGATTGAACGCGATGCCCCAGCTTCCGTCTTGTTTTTGCTTGGATGAAAGGTACTTGATGATTTGCTCTCGCTTAGGCGAAAGATCGATGCCCAGCATCTGGCACATGAAAACGTATTCAGAAGTGATCGTCGTATTCGATTCAAGTTCGGCGACCCAGTGGCCATCGCCTTTCTGGGTGCGGAAAAGATAATCTTTGGCGTTCTCAGTCGCATTCAGCGCAAGCTCTAATAGATCACCCTGTCTCGAACCATGCGTAGTGGGATCGAGAATTCCTGAGTTCGTTTCAGTGTTGTTGTCCATTGAATCTACTCCTGTATACGCTTTGCTGCGCGCGCCACCAAGAGCCCGGAATCATCGCGAGCTTTTCCCAAAGCGTGAGGTGAGCGCGCCTGGTGTAAACATCGTACTTGTTTTCCCTGATTTTATGGAGGATTGACGAATAGGCGTCGACTGCGAACTGAAATGCCAATCTTCCTCCCCAACTTGAAACAAGCGGGATGAGAGCCAGCCCCCTGCGATAGAGTTCGAATGCCCTTTCGATCTGGTATTCCATGAGCTGGTGGAATTTTTCATCATTCCTTCGCTGGAGCAAATCATTCTCGGAAATGCCGAAGCGATCGAGATCCTCCTTCGGAAGATAAATGCGTCCTCTGGCGAGGTCTTCGCCGACATCACGCAAGATATTGGTGAGCTGAAAAGCCGTGCCCAAGGTTTTTGCGTAATCCAGGGCTCTGGTGTCTTTCACATAACCCGCCACGGGCGTGATCATCAAGCCGATCGTGCCAGCGACCCGGTAACAATAAAGCTTAAGCTCTTCATAAGTCGCATACCGGTTTTGCGTAAGATCCATCGCGACACCGCTCAGAAGGTCGTCAAAAGGAAAGAGTTCGATTCCATATTGATTGATGGTTTCGCCCAAGACGGCGTACCGCGGGTTAAGGCTTCTGCCATCGCAGGCTCTTCGCAATTCCATCTTCATGAAATCAAGTTGGCGCTCGATCTCACCTTTATCCGCTGGAGTGGGATCGTTCAGGGTCTCAACCACATCAACGGTGTCGTCGGCCGTTCGCGCAAAGCCGTAGATCGCCGCGATCGCTCGCCCACGGGCAGGGCCAAGAAGCTTCGCCATCACGTAGAATGTCTTGCCGTGCTCACGCAAAATCGAATAACACTCGTCAAAACCAAGCTGCCTATCGCTTTCAGCCAAGCCTGGATTGCGACGGATGCTTTGAACTTCTACCGGTGGTTCTGGGCTTCTCATGGCTGAAGCGTCGCTCCTGTGCGTTCTTGAATTCGGTTTTTCACCCAAGTCTTTGCCCGCGAGGCCGTTTTTGCAAGGCGTCTATGCGCGCGAACTGCGGCGATCTTTCCTGAGAGCGCTGCTGTAGGCACTGCGCCCGGCCATACTGTGAAATGGCCCGCCATGTGCAAATTCGAGAGAGGGGTTTTCGTGTGAGCAAGCGGGTTCAAGAAAGGGAAATTTCTCCAATTCAATTCAAACCCGCATGATCCGCCTAGCTGATTTTTCGTGAACCGATAAGCCGACAAGGGGCTTCCGACATCGATGTATTCAATATGTTTGCGCACATCGGGAAAAATACCCTCGAACACCCCGACGATCTGATCACCTACTTTGCGTTTGAGTTCTTTGTATTCGATCGAGCGTTTGTCCCACTGCCCCTCTGATCTCCAATGATCAAGCCACTCGCAACGAGTAAAGGCTTGAAGCACAACGGCTGACTTCCCTTCGGGCGCAAGACTAGGATCATCTATGCAATGAGAGGTAACTTCAAGAAAGGTTTTCTTATGCGCCTCCGGATCATTGAGGTCCAATTCAGTGCGGCAGCCATAATCAGGAAAATAGAAAATGTGCGATGACTTCACGATCTCTTTTAGTTTTTCGCGAGGCAGATCAAGACCCAGGTAAACGCAAACCAAAGGATCGGAATGTTTAGCAGCCTCAAGCTTGGCGATCTCGCTCTGTGGAAAATGCTCTGAACCAATCAACTGAAATACGGCCTGTTTGTAATCGCCCGCGAAGACGACCTCCTTGGCTTCAAACCGTTCATTTTTCCGGGTGATGACCGCATCGACTCGTTTCCCCGATTTTTCAAACTCAGTGACCGTGCTCTTGAACTTGAATTCCACTCCCTTTTCTTGAAGCGCTTTCACCCACTGGTCAAACCACAACTGATAGCCGCCCTCAGGATACCAATAGTCTTCAGCCCACAAATGCCAAAAGGCCGAGGCGACAAAAACGTTCATCCGGGAATAACCGCAATGAGCGAGCAAATCCCTCACGCCTGATTCGGGCAAAACCCGCTTGTACCAGTCTTCAAAGTCATCCAGCATCAAGGTTTTCAAAGATCCCGTCCACGGCAACGCCCTGCTAAGCCAAGAAGCGAACGCCGTCGGCGATTCACGCTCGACAAACGGGATCGCTTCTTTGACAAAGACGCGCTTGATGAACGCTGAGGTAAGGTCGTGCATGTCGAAAACGCGGTCAAACCCTTGGGCCAGTTTCGGGTATGCTTTCTTGAAATCCTCACGGGTCTGCTTGAGCGACATCACGATAGTGTCGATTTCGGGCATCTTCAACCGGTATCTCACGCGATGAAATTTCGCGACACGCTCTAACCCGTACTGTTTGAGCAGCGGAAAGACGATGTTCATGTTCTCAAAGGATTGGCATCCGGCATCGAAATAAAAGCCACGGCGCCAGATCCCGGCCATCAATCCACCCGCCTGGTGGTTGTGTTCTAGAACAAGAACCTTGTAGCCGCGATGGTTGAGGTCGCTTGCCGCCATCATGCCAGCGATGCCCGCTCCAACAACGATCGCGTCGTACTTGGTTTCAGAGGATTGCATGCACTGGCTCCAAGAATAGCTCTCCGAGACCGATGAGCAAACCGCGATATTCCGGGTATTTCTTCAGAGAGGCATCTACTGCGATTTTATTCTGGATATCCCGGATGTAGCGAACCGCCATGCCTTTGGCATCGTAACGCGCAAAGATAGCCAGCGCTTCTTGGATATCTTTATCGGTCGTGGCTCCTCGCGATTTGCGCAGGATCTGGGCTAGTTTTTCTTTGTCGTCGTGGCCGCCGACCTGGTTCACATGGGCTACGAAAATGCTGATCTTGCCTTCAGCCACATCGGTAGCCACCCGGTCACGGCCTTTTGACCCATAAATATCGAGAAGATCATCTTGGATCTGAAACAACATGCCCAAGTCCATTGATGCTTTCTCGACGACCTGGCAACTTTCGGCGGTCTCCCCTAGCGCTTCCATGGCGCCGACGATCGGCAAGGCAAAAAGCCCTGAGGTTTTACCGCGAATGACTTCAAGATACTGGTCTAGACCGGCGAATCTTTGGTCTTTGATCGCAAACTCTTGTGCTTGCCCTTCAATAACCCTGAGCGTCGTCGACGCCGCTCGATCAATCAATTTAAGTTTACGAGCAGGATCGACCTCGAGTCGGTTCAGCAGTCGAAACGCGTATTGAAACATCGCATCACCGCAGTTAATCGCTTGGGCGGGGGAATACCGTTTCCATACCGTGGCTCTGCTGCGACGAACCTCATCGCCATCCTGCAAGTCGTCATGCACGAGAGTTGCATTGTGGATCATCTCGACGGCGGCTCCTAAAGGCACTGCCTCTTTCGGATTACGCCCCAGCAACTTGTAAACGACCAAAGGAATCAAGGCGCGAAGGCGTTTTCCGCCCGTTTCGAAATGATAAAGGCTCATCTCTACGCACAGGCTTCCTGTTTCCTGAGCGGAGGCCTTGAAAAAAGAATTCAAAGATTCTTCGATCTGAGCGAGGTACTCTTTGCGGATCAATTCAAAATCAGACTGCACCTTATCCACTTATCGATCCCCTTCCCACTCTGAGGCCTCAAAAGAGCGAGCGCCCTCGCCAAGTTGGGTCTTCAAGAGCTGCACGCCCGAAACGCGCGCAAGCTCTGCTTGAACTTTCGGCGAATCCTCCGGAGTCGTGATCACCACGACGTTTGGACCGGCATCAATAGTGAAAAAAGCCCTGACTCCTGATTTCCTCAGAGCCCAAACCCGTTGCATGATTTCTAGCGTGGCGGGCTGCCAGTAGAAAACGGCGGGAAACGCGGCCATGGCTGAAGCATGCATGCGAATGCAATTGCTCTCTGAGAGTTCAGCGAGTTTATTGAAATCACGCACATCGATCGCCGAGCGGATCAAGGCTACGCTTTCCTCCGCGCTTTCAATCCAAGCGCTAAAGTAAGGCGAAGTCAGGCGAGTGTGTTCCATTCCGCCTGTCGAGGCCTCGTTCTTTTGGCCCTGATTGGCAACAGCGATCAGCGCGCTCAAGTTCCAATGGTCCGCTGGCCTGAACTGTTCTGCAACGCTGTCTTTACCATCAGACCGGCTACCGCGCTTCCACTCGACAAATCCGCCAAAAAGCGATCTGCAGGCTGAACCCGATCCTTTGCGAGCGATCTCTGAGAGTTCTTTCTTCGAGAGGTCAAGTTTCAATGCATGAGATGCGGCTAGCGTCACCGCGCTGAGTCCTGAGGCGGATGAAGCGAGTCCCGCCGCGGTCGGAAAGTTATTGAAGCTCTGCACTCGGGCAAAACGAGATTCACCTGCAGAGTTGCGAATCTCGTCAAGAACTCGTTTTACTTTCAATAGCTTGTCCGGGCTTTCGAGCTTGCCATTGAGGACGAGCTCGTCAGATTTGAAAGCCGCGTTGAATTCAACGGTCGTAAAACTGCCGTAGTGTTTCAGAGTGACGGAGAGGCTTCCGTTGGTCGGAAGGTTGAGCTTCACATCTCTCTTTCCCCAGTACTTCGCCAACGCGATATTGCTAGGAGAAAAAACGCGCGCCCATTGGGATTGGCTCTGAATGCTTTCAATTTCCCAACTCGTCTGCTTCACTTCAAATCCCTGCCTTATCGATAGCCAAAACTTTGCAGCCAGCTTCGCTCAACTTCTGGGCCACCCGCTGACCTTCGTGGGGCCTTGTGATTAAGACGACTGCGCCGCCGCCGCCAGCGCCGCTGACCTTACCCGCTAGTGCGCCCGCGTCCCGCGCCTTCCCAAGAAGCGCGTCTATCGAACTGGTGCTCAAACCCAACTCCGCAAGAATGCCTTGTGACTCACGAACTGTTCGCGCCACTGTTTCCGCGTCGCCCGCAGAAAGAGCCGTCTCACACGCATCCACAAGTTGTTTCATCACACCAGCCATTCGAGACCACTGCTCTGCGTGGCGTTGCCTGAAATCAACGACCTGCCCGACCAATGACGCGCAATCGTCTCTCTCTCCGCCGTCGACGATGACGAAGTCGGCGGCCTTATTGCGAAGTTCTCGTTGAATCGATCCCGCTTCAAAACGGATCGCGCAATTCGAGAGGATGACCGCACTGTCAACCCCGCTTGGGCGACCATGAAAAATCCTCTCTACCGCCAACGATCCTCTCATGAGCTCTTCCCAAGTCGCTCCTTCGAGAACCAGCGTTCTTCGATACTCGTCAAACGCTCGCGCCAACGCCACCGAGAATGAGGCGCTGCTGCCTAGGCCGCGCGAAACCGGGAAATTGGTAGACGACTCGACTCGAAAAGGTTGAGAAGCGATATCCACGCGAAAACTATCGGCCGCGGCATAAGTAGCCCTCGCCATCAGATTCTCGACCATCTCGCGGTCAATTCCCCCGGGGATATTCGCGGTATAGTGTGGATGGCTGTCAGGCATGAGCTTCACTTCGCAGTAAAGATCGCGTAGCGGGAAGGCTAAGGCCGGCACGGCTTCTGGGCTTGAATCAGACGGCACAACGAAGTGCTCTCCTAATAAAATAAACTTTCCACAAGCCCTTCCCTTCGCCGCTTTGCTGCTCATCGAGATTGTCCTATCGTTGTGTAGTCGAGGGTTCGTCTCAATTTTTTCTTCCTTAAATCGGCTACGCTGGCGGATCCTGTCACAAACATAGCCGTTCTCAATTCTTCGATCACTTGGGAAATCGCCCGAACAGCCTCATCAACCGATCTTTCCGCCGCTTTCAAGATGGGAAGCGCAAGAGCCGCCGCATCAGCGCCAAGCCCAATAGCTTTGGCCACTTCAATCCCATTTCTCATTCCGCCCGAAGCGATGATCGTCATTTGCGGAAACGCCTGGCGGCATGTCACCACGCTTTCCGCAGTGGGCACTCCCCATCGCGCAAAGAGCTCGCCGGTTGAACGCTGCACGAGGTCTTGAGTTCTTAAACTTTCAATCTTTGACCAAGAAGTCCCGCCAATTCCTGCAGTCTCGATTCCTGCGATGGGCAACTCGCCCATCTTCAAGGCAGTCGTTTCTGAAATGCCCGATCCCACTTCTTTCAAGATCACAGGCACGCCCATCTGGGGAATCACGGCTTTCATCTTAACGATCAGGCCCGAGAAATTCGTATCGCCCTCGGGCTGAATGGCTTCTTGCAGCGGGTTCAAATGAAAGTTGAAAGCATCGCAACCCACTTCATCGATCAATATCTTGAGTTCGGCCAAGCCCACACCGTAATTGAGTTGAACAGCCCCGAGATTGCCCACGAGAAGCGGAAGCTTGGGCGCATGATTTCGAACCTGATACGAACTTTTCGTACCCGAATCCTGCAACATCTTGCGTTGGGAACCCAGAGCAAAACCCACCTGGCACTTTTCCGCGGCTAGGGCAAGCCGACGGTTGATCTCTGCAGCCTTTTCGGTTCCGCCAGTCATCGCGCCTACGATCAACGGCGCTGCCAGCTTCTTTCCAAACAAGACCGTGCTTAATGAAATCTTGGATTTGTCGACCTCAGGCAAAGCATCATGATCAAAGCGATAGCTTCCAAATCCATTTGCGTCGCCTGAACCGTATTCCACCTGTTCATTAAGACAAATCGCCAGATGGCTATTCTTTCGATCGTAGTCTTCTTGCATACTGCTCGATCAAAACTCCTGTGGCATTAACTCAGCGCTGAGCTGATAGAGCGGAATACGTTTTTCGCGCTAGCCATGCTGTCGTTCACGGCAGAAGGCTCGTAACCGCAATGCACCATACAGTCGCTGCACTTGGGATGGCCGCTTTGCGAACCGTATTTATCCCAGTCGGTGGTTTCAAGAAGCTCTTTAAAGGTTTTGGCGTACCCTTCTTCGCTGAACAAATAACAAGGGCGTTGCCATCCAAAAATATTATAGTTCGGGTTGCCCCAAGGGGTGCACGCATACTCGCGTTCGCCTTTGAGGAAATCGAGATAAAACGGAGAGTGATTGAACACCCACTTTCTCTCTTTCATAGGTTCTAATACTTTGCGGAAAAGATCTTTGGTCTGAGTGCGCTTTAAAAACCTGTCTTGAACCGGCGCTTTCTCATAATTATAGCCTGGAGAAATCATCATCCCGTCAATATCAAGCTCCATCATATCATCGAAGAAGCGATGCAAATCTTCAGCAGGATGGTCCGTAAAAATAGTCGTATTGGTCGTTACGCGAAAACCTCTTCGTTTGGCTTCTTTAATCGCCGCGACCGCGGTTTTGTAAGTTCCTTCGCGTTGAACGCAATGGTCATGGTGTTTCTCAATTCCATCCATGTGCACGCTGAAAGTGAGGTAATCACTCGGGGTGAATAGGTCCATCTTTCGTCCGAGCAACAATGCGTTGGTGCACAAATAAATGAACTTTTTCCGTGCGATCAAACCCTCAACGATTTCTTTGATTTGAGGATGGATGAGAGGCTCGCCTCCAGCGACACTCACCACCGGAGCGCCACATTCATCAGCAGCCGCAAAACACTGCTCTGGAGTGAGAGTTTTCTTCAAGATTTCTTCAGGGTACTGGATCTTACCGCACCCCATGCACTCAAGGTTGCAACGAAATAAGGGTTCAAGCATCATCACAAGCGGATAGCGTTTGTTGCCTTTAACCTTTTGCGTGAATACGTACTTCCCAACCATCACTACTTGTTTCAGCGGAATTCCCATGTCACTAAACCCTCACGTCTCCTCAAATTACAATTCATAATGATTTAACCGACTTAAAGCTATGCTGGCATCTTACGGGTTAAAATCCAGCACTATTTTCAATCAATCTTCCGCTAAATAAAGCACAAACACTGATTAAATCGCTCGGCTTTCAATGTTGCTGACGGCTCGGAAACTAGCCTGAACCAAGCAATTTTGTCAAAAAAGATCTCATCTAAATTCACCGCTAAAGCGGGTTTTCAGCAGAC
>JBFMCE010000017.1:0-45047 GCA_040754655.1 Bdellovibrionota bacterium
GAAAAGATATTTCCCATCCAGAAGTTCATCGTGACCGGCAGCTCTATGCCCTTCTGAAGAATTTCCGAGCTCCTTTGCCTACCTCTAGAGTCGGTAGTCGTGAGCCCGTAGCGACGCTGCAAAAAGAGCGCGCCAAACTCCACTCCTAATGAGGAAGTCAGGGGGGCTTCGAGCAAAGCGCCAGCACCCAGACCCAGTTTTGCCTCATATTCGTTTCGAGTGTGCTCGGGATCGGAAAAACTTCCCGCCCCAACCAGGGCGAACTTGAACGCCCAAGACGGGCTCGCTTGAACGAGCAAGGCAGCGCATGCGAGCAGAACGGCATTTTTCTTCATAATTGTAAAACCGTGAGGCGTCTGCACGGCACCGGTAAAGCGCCTTGTTCCTCTCTCATCCCTTATAAATTTATTTGATTTATATGCCACAAAACAGGATATTATTAAACAGTTTTAATCAGGTTTTTTCGTCGAGAGGGTCTTTTCACGCACGGAGCCGGGTCGAAAGTAAGAAAGCCCACTGAAAAGACCGGAAAAGCCCTTGAAGGCGATCTCCGGATTAGCGTTTTTCAGGGCTTTCCCCAAAACATACGCTGCACCGAAAACAGCGTAAACCGGCAGTCCAATGGGTTTCATATGGAGGCTGTTGAGAAGTCCGTAATTGCGCATATACCAGTAGGTGTGTCGGGCCTTGTCCGTAACACGATTGCCGCCGGCCCCTTCTTGCAAATGCACAAGACAAACCTCGGGCCGATACAGAATTTTCTTGCCCTGCCGAATGAGGCGTAAAGCGAGATCAGCGCCCTCAAAATAGGCATTGCCCTTGAATTCTTCGTTGAATCCCCCGATCTCCTTAAGGTCTTTCGCTATGATCGAGAAATTGCACTCATGGATGTGGTCTACATACGCGCTTTCAGAACCCACGAAATTGCCAGAAACTCTTCCGAGCCAACGGTTGTATGAAGCCCGACGGCCCATGACCTTCATCTCTTCCGGCGTATAGCCATCTTTGG
This sequence comes from Bdellovibrionota bacterium, assembly GCA_040754655.1. Lineage (GTDB taxonomy): Bacteria > Bdellovibrionota > UBA1018 > UBA1018 > UBA923 > JBFMCE01. The sequence continues at coordinate 1,010 of JBFMCE010000017.1, forward strand.
GTTGGATGACCCTGCCTGCAACCGCGCTAACGGGGCCTTTCGCGTCTCTGAATGCGGTCACATGGCGCTTTAGGAAATCTACTTCCACCCGAACATCGTCATCCACGAACACCAGCACTTCGGCCTGGGTTCGCAGAATCGCATGGTTTCTTCCCGCATGCGAGCCAAGTGGCGGCATCACCTCATGATGAAGTTTGATTCGCGTTCCCAGTTCTTCTTGAAGGTTTTTCAAGGGAACATCGTTTTGATCAACGACCCAAACTTCGAAATTAGAGTAGTCTTGCGTTTTGAGATCACGAAGCGTCTGACGTAAACAGCCGTCTCTGCCTCGGGTGGGAATAATGACCGCAAGCCTTGGGTTGTCTAACATTATCATCTCATAAAAACAAAAAGGCCGAGTACCTTAAGTCAAGGTGCCTCGGCCCTTTTTCAGAATTTGCCCTGGCAAATCACCAGTTGCTTTTCTTAGCGTAAACCTCTTTCACGCTCTTTGGGAATGACCAGCGTGGTTTCTTGCTAGCAGGACGAGCTTTGATCGTCATCGGCTCGCCGGTGAAAGGATTGGTGCCTTTACCAGCTTTTCTAGCTTTAACATCTTTGCGCGCAAGCACTCCGATGACCGGAAATCGAACGCGCTCTCCGCCTGCAGCTGCCTTAACGCCAGCAACGAATGCGTCTTCCAGAGTCTTCTTAAGATCAGATCTCTTCAAACGAGCTTCCCCAGCGCGAGTGATGCTCACGCTCTTCATCAAACGGGTGTGCAATTCATCAATAAATGAAAACTTCTTCTTAGCCATGTCTCCTCCTGTATTTCAAAATCTAAACGGATACGACCGGTAGATTGTATTTTTCAAAAATGTGCTGCGTATGCTTGGAAGTGTCAAGCATTATAGCGGGTTTTTCGCTATTTTTTGCTCATATTTAAATATTTCTAAATGCGCTCGAATGCACCTGCGCGTTGCCGCAACATTTCGAGAAAGAGCGCAATGTCTTTAGCGCGCGTCTTCCAAGAATGCATTCGGGCCCATGAAAGATTCTTCAACCTTCTCTGAAGGCTCGCCTCGTCATTTTCACTCAACGCCTGGCTCATTGAAGATAAAGCCTTTGGTTCGCCGGCGATCCAGCTCTTGGCCAAAACCTGATGAGCCCCGCTTCGCGCAATTTGAAACGCTTCTGAGTATTGGCCCGTGGTGGTCCAGATATTCGCCCCGCAAGAAGCCGCAGACAAGAACGAGGATCTTCTTTCCGAAACCCCCGCCTCATAGGGAAGCGCCACAAGATCCGCCGATAAAACCATGCTTTTGTAAATCTCATCTGAAGGAGAATCTATAAACGCGATGCGCGACCCCAAATGAGACTTCAGTTGACCGAGCACACGTTCAGCGAACTCACGGTCTCGGAGTTTAGGACCAAATCCCCCCATGACGATCAGCACGCTCTCTTGCGGCATGTAAGGAATCATCGCGTGAAGACGATCGACTCCCTTGCCAGGCGTCAGCAAGCCAGGCTGCAATAACCACTTCGACTGAGCCGGAAGATTCAGCTCTTGGGACATCTGCGCGCGAACGCCTAGCCTTTTCTCAATGAGCTTTTTCGTGCAAAGAACTGCATCCTCGCACTCAACGAGATCTTTGTAAAACAGCGTCGGCCCAAGACGGCTCCTGAGCACGTTCGGAGTCCACGAAAGAGCTCCTTCATAGTCGGTCTTCGTATTCGCGATCGCGCCGTGACTTATTTTCAAGATCGCGCCCTGCCTCAACCTCCAATGCGTCGGGGCTTCAGAGTATTCATGCACAATCGAAATGAACTTGGCTCGAGGGAATTTCAATCTCAACTTAAGGGCGCTTAAAATCGCATTCCACGGGCGGATTCGGTCATGAAGCGCCGGAGCGTGAAAAAATATCGCGTCCGGCGGGGAAACTCCCCTCGTCACCGGGTAGTGATCACTTTCATCGGGTTCTAATACTGAAAGAGATGAAAACAATCCTTGATAAGCATTCGCCTCAGCCCTGGCAAACGCGCCGATAGAGCAAACCCGGTCATGCCGAGAACCCACCGCGACCAAGATATGAAAAGGCCAGGCCGAGTTTGAACTCATCGCTTAGAGGTAATGGTTCAGGTTCTCGCGGTAGAACTCAAACGTGCGGTCAAGTCCTTCGCCGAATTCAACGCTTGGTTTCCAATTCAGCGCCTCGTTTGCCGCCTGGCAATCTGCCACGAAATCACCTGTCTCAATCGAAGCTCTCTCGGGCGGCCAAGGCACCATCTCCAAAAGCGAGCCGGCCTTCGCAACGACTTTCTTCGCGCAATCTACGAACCGGATGCCTTTTCCAGAACTGATATTGAAGACTGCGAAGGGAATCTTTGTCCCAGCCAATTGGGCGCGAGTCGACTGGGCTTGCCCTGAACCCATCTTCGAAGCAAATTCCCCTGCTTTCAGAAACGCCTCCACTGCATCATCGATATAAAGATAATCGCGCAGCTGCTCTCCGGTGCCAAAAACCTTCACCGGCTTATCTTGGAGCGCTAAGCTGATGAACCAATTCAAGATCCCGTACTTCCCGCTCTTCATCTGATGATAAGGACCAAAGCAGTTGGTTAAGCGCAATGATACGAAAGGCACTTGATGAACCCTGGCGAAAACAGAGCCGTACAATTCTGCGGCCAGCTTGTTCACTCCATAGATGTCAGTTGGATTCGGTAGTGTCGATTCGGTCGCAGGCAATTGCAAAGGAGCACCGATCATTGCGCGCGTCCCAGCGTAAACGACTACAGGGCGTTTGGGAGACTGCCTAACCGCTTCGAGAACCGATAGAGTTCCCCGGCAATTGTAATCAATATCGAGCCACGGATCGATCATGCTATCAACGTGCGAGCACTGCGCGGCGATGTGAAAGACAATGTCCGCCTGGCCGACAAGCTCTCTCATGAGATCTCGGTCCGTGACATCGCCTCGAACCAAACGAATCTGATCCTTTACTCTCTCAAGATTGTATTCATTTCCGCCGTAGTCGGGGTGGAAGTTATCCACCACCGTGACAAGAGCCTCTTGACGCACCAAGCGGTGAATCAAATTGCTGCCTACGAAACCTGCCCCACCTGTGACCAGTACGCTTCGCTTCTTGTAATATTCGCTCATGACTTCTACCTCTACCACAGACCTGGTCGATGATATAGAGTTATGGAATGCGTGCGCAGGTCGTTCTTATTAAAATCGCCGCCATAGGTGATGTCGCTTTGGCGTGCCGAGCCCTCTCGAAGTTTCATGAAAACTTTGAAGACGTGGCCGACTTTCATTGGGTCATCGATCAAACCCTCATCCCTCTAGCCCGTAGCTTGACCAAACACCTTGGCATTGAAGCGCAGATAAATTGGATCCCAATAGACGGCCGCAGCCTTTTGCGAGGGAGCTTAACGGAAAAAGTTCAGGCAGCGGCGGGGCTCTATAGGACGATCAAGGAAACAGGTCCTTCCCAAGTTGTTTTACTGCATCGAGATTGGCGTTATCGCGTGCTCACAAGATTAAGTGGCAAGGCAGATCTCATTGCCATCGATAGAAAAGCAAGTCATGAGCTTGAAATCTATGACGAAGCTTTTAGAAAACTAGCGCTCCTTTTAGATCCACCGCGCAGGTCTAAGGCGACCTCTGCGATGAAACCTTCGGTGCAATCGCGCAGGATGGGAGTGCTGATCGGAGGCGCTCAGAACCAGAAGACGTCGTTTCTTGAAAAACGATGGCCGGAAGAGCATCTCATCGATTTCCTGAAAAAAGTCTTGGCCGCAGGCAAATACGAGTTGGTTTTATTCGGCGGAAAAGAAGACACGCAAACCGGTCGGCGCATCACAGGCCTGTTGCCGACTTCATCCTCTATTAAAAACCTTGTCGGCAGCCTTCCGCTTGAAAAGCTGCCCGAGGAACTTTCAAAACTTGAGCTCTTTGTCAGCATAGATTCCGGACTCGCGCATATCGCATCGGCCGTGATGACGGAAGCCAGTCAAAAGGTCTTCACGCTCTTTGGACCAACTGATCCCAAAACGTGGCGCCCGATCGCGAATGGGGCGGCTAAAGCCCATTTGTTGTATAAATCGAAAGCCTGCTCTCCGTGTTATTTGAACGACGGGAATTTTTCCCGGTGCAAGTTCACCGGGAGCGATTTTCAGAACTGCATGAAAGACATCCTCCCAGAGGAGGTCTTTGATCTCGTCCGCAGAGAGACCTCATGAAGCGATGGCTTTGGCTCCTTTGATTCCTGGTCCCAGGGATTCGTATCGAATGCGCCGCCAATCAATCGAGTACTTTTTGATTTTATCGGTCAACGATACCTTGTTCAGCCCTATTCTTCGGCTTGTAAGGTTGATCTGCCCTCCGCACATGCGCAGCACTTGCTCTAGATAAGCTTTCTCGAAAGCATCTTTTGAGTCATGAAAATCAAGCGTGAATGGAAGCTCCAAACAACCCACGGCCGACCCCGTCAACGAGAATTGCGTTTGAAATTCAGGCTCCTCTTCGTCACGAGGAGCGTGTTCTTTCGGCTTCAAAACCGTTTCTCTCGCGTAATCTTGGATGTAAAACGGAAGCGATGCCAATGTGATGACTTGGCTTTTCTCCATGGCAACCGCAAATTCAATGGTGTTCTCAAGCTCTCGTATGTTTCCTGACCAACCGTAGTGGCGAAAAACCTGTTCGACTTCCTTTGAAAACCCGTGAATCGACTTTTCGACCTTTTGAGTTCTGCTTTCGAGAAACTCGCGCGCAAGGCTCAGCACTGTTTGCGGGTTCATCGCGAGATCCGGAAGTTGCACATGAAAAACATTGAGTCGATGATAGAGATCGCGCCGAAACTCGCCTGCCTTCACGGCTGCCTCGAGGCTTCTGTTCGTAGCGGCGATGATTCTCACGTCAAGCTCGATCTCTCGATTCGAGCCCACCGGGCTGATGCGTTTGTACTGGATGAAATCAAGAAGCTTCGCCTGCAACCTCAAAGACAGCTCGCCGATCTCATCTAAGAAAACCGTGCCTCCATTGCAGATCTCGAGCTTTCCGGTTCTGCGTGTATCCGCGCCCGTGAACGCGCCTCTTTCATGCCCAAAGAGTTCGGACTCAATCAAATTCTCGCTCAGAGTCGCAAGATTCACCTTGAACCAACGAGCCTTGCTTCGTCGCATGTTCGATCGATGCACAGAGTAAGCAAGATGTGATTTTCCTGTGCCGGTGTTTCCGGTGATGAGAAGCGTTGAATCCGCTTCATTTGAAGCTCTGACGACGGAAAGCAAACGATCGCTTAAGTTGTGCAATTGATCTTCGAACATAATGACCTCCGTAATTGTTTTCGCAATGTTAGGTTTGGCATTATGTGCAACTCACATGCCACGAAGCATCAAGCATAAGTCACATAAATCGATCGGATGGCGCGTTTGTTATTTCGAAACTTGTGCGAAATAACAAACAACTCTTACTGATGGATCTGGTGCGCGTGAAGCTTTGAATAAAGATGGCTTCTGCTGATTCTCAAAGTCTTGCTCATTTGAGAAATGTTCCCGCCATACTGTTTATAGAAACCATTGAGCACTTTTCCCTCGAGCCGATGCATGTACTTATAGAAGTCCATGTTGGGATCTACGAATTCTTCAGCATCGATACTCTCGGGGGCTTGGTTTTCATCCGAAAGACGGCTCTCGCCAAGGCTTTCCGCCTGTCCAAAACTTGCTTCCCTGATTCGCGCGGGAAGATCTTCCGGGTTCACCAATTCTTGATCAGTCACCATGGTGCAAAGATTCGCGATGAGGTTCGAAAGCTCGCGCACGTTGCCGGGCCACTGATACTTTTGCAGCAAGTGCATGGCCGAATCAGAAAACCCCTTTGGGGAATTCTCGTAACGGAACGATTTAAGAAAGTGGCTTATAAGCAAGCCAAGGTCTTCTTTGCGCTCACGCAGCGGCGGAATTCTCAGCGAGATCACATTGAGGCGCTGATAAAGATCTTCTTTGAACTTTCCTTCAGCGACAAGCTTCTCAAGGTCTTTGTTTGATGCGCAGATCACCCTGAAATTCAGCGGAATCACCTTTGTTGAGCCCAAGCGGGTGACTTCTTTCTCTTGGATGATGCGCAAAAGCTTGGCTTGTATCTCAAGGGGCATGTTCGAGATCTCGTCAAAATAAATCGTGCCCCCGTTTGCTTCCTCGAATAGACCTCGCGCCTGCGATTGCGCGCCAGTAAAAGCCCCTTTTTCATGCCCGAACAATATGCTCTCAGCCATCGAGCTTGTGATCGTGGCGCTGTCGACGGCGACAAACGGTTTGCGGTCATTGGCGCCGATGTGACGGGCTACCAACTCCTTCCCGCAACCCGTTTCAGCCGTGATGATCACATTGGCCATCGAGCGCCTTACTTTCTCGATGTCTTTCATGAGCTGCTGCACGGCGGCTGAGCTGCCCACGATCTGGTTTTTTTCGAGAATGCGTTTTCGATCACAAACGTAGTGGTTGTTCTCGTTCAAAAGCTGTCTCTTCTTGAGCACTGATTCTATCGTGATTTGAAGCTGCTCCGCGGAATGCTCTTTAATCAGGTAAGCGCTTGCTCCGAGTTGAATGGCTCTCCCGGCGAGATCGAGCTCTGTGTTTGAACTCACCATGATGACATCGACGTCGGGCTCGATCTCTTTCAAAATCGGAAGGTATTTCAAGCCTTCCTCGTGATACCTCATGTGGATATCGAGAAGGATGAGGTCGATTGAATGTCCTTGAAGCACTACTTTCGCTTCGTCTCCATTGTAGGCGCTTACGCACTCATACCGGTCTCGAAGCATGTACTTCGCAGCCAAATGAATGTTTTGGTCATCATCAACAATCAAAATTTTTCTTTTACGGTCGGCCATTGCAATCACCTCAGTTCGTTCAGACCAAAGCAATCTACATGCCGCGGGACGTAAGCTGAAATCATTAGGTTTTTCATCTTTTCCTCGCAGAAATTCTATAATTTTTATACGCTCTGTTCGGAAAACAAGACAGTGAGGGTGTGATGACTCATCGATTACAAACGTTTTTAACTCTTCTTCTTCTGTTGAGTTTCTCGGCATGCATGACCGTGCCCGTGAGTGGCCGTAAGGCCTTCAATTTGATTCCCGAAGGCATTGAAACCTCTCTAGGTGAACAATCGTTCAGTTCGGTCTTGTCAAAAGAGCGCGAATCGAATGATCCAAGGCTCAATGCGATCGTAACCAGGGTGGGCCAGCGGATCGCCGCTGTAAGCGGGCGTTCAGATTACAATTGGGAATTCAAAGTCATCGACTCTAAAGAACAAAATGCTTTCTGTTTGCCCGGCGGGAAGATCGCCGTTTATAAAGGCATCTTAAGTGTCGCCAAAAATGAAGCGGGACTCGCTACAGTCATGTCGCATGAGGTGGTGCACGCCATCGCCCGCCACGGAGGTCAGCGAATTTCAGCCAATCTCGCTCTCGTAGGCGGCATGGTCGCGCTTGAAAATACCGCGCTCAAGAACAACCCAAACGGCTCTTACATCATGGCGGCCCTGGGACTGGGAACTCAGGTAGGACTTTTACTTCCCTACAGCAGGTCTCATGAAACTGAGGCAGATGAAATTGGGCAAGTGCTCATGGCCCAGGCAGGTTACGACCCGGCCGAAAGCATCCGGTTTTGGCAGCGCTTTTCAGAGGCAACAAAGGGCCAATCCGTTCCAACCTTTCTCTCAACCCACCCCTCGAGCCAGGGCCGTGCCGAGAATTTAAGGGAAAAACTTCCGGCGGCCCTGCAAGAATACCAGCGAGCACCAAACCAATATAGTTTAGGGGAATCGATTTGAGAGAAATCAAAAGCCCTATCGATTCTTGATCCTTTAGGTCAAGCTATGATAAGAGACGCCCATGCATCCCGATACGCGACTTTTCACATACATCTATGGGCTTAGCCTGCTTGGCTTCGTACTTTGCTCATCTGGACTTGCTTCACAGGCAAAATGGAATCTCTTTTCAGGATGCGAACGTCTTTTGAGAAAGAGCCGGTATGCGCCTGCTCAAATGCTGAGAGTTACTGACTACGCACAAATAGAGGCCATTCTTCGTCGAAGTGGAAAACCGCCGTCACCGGAAAAGGGAAGAGAAGTAAAAAGACAATTTGATGCGCAGGTACGCGCGCATCTGGCTGGAATGGGAGAACTCCAAAAAAGACTTGAAGAGACCTTTGGATCAGAGAACAAAACTGGTGCGGTATTTTATCCCTCTATCGGCACGGATTCGGCCTTTCCCGTGCGGGTTTTTCCTGGGGCTGAAGTCATCGTCGGCGTCGACATTCATCCCTTTCTCACTTACCAACACCTGAATCAGACGATCAGGACGCTTGAATATCGGCCGGGGGTCACGCCCGCTGGTGAAAAATCGACTTATCGTTACTATCGCGATCTCGACTTTGAAGGGATCTTGGCGCCGAAAATCATTGGTTCTTTGACTCAAGCAGACTCGCATATTCGAATCTTGTCGGTCACCGCGTTTTCAACAGGCATGGCAAATGAGGTTCCCGACATCAGCTGGGGGTTTGCGGCCCACCTTCCGACACCGAACAATCCCGTGCACGGCCTCATAGAGTTCGACCATGGCGCCGGCACGAAACGAAAGACTTTCATCGTCATTCAAGGATTCGTTCCTACCAAAACGTACGATTACAAAATCATAGAAGCCTCTTGGTGGTATCGAGAGCTCATGACTCTCGACATTCAAGCTGTCATTATCAAGGCCGCAAGCGGTTCGTTCGAGTACGATCGCATTCATCCTTTGATAAGGCAGCAGATTGTCTCGAAGTTGCAGGCAAGCCGGGGAATTCTCTTGCAAGGCGAGAGTCAACTTCCAGAAGAGTCGCCAAGCGACGCGGTAAAACTAGAGTTCAGCCGTTGGCCCAATGAGTTCGCGGGCTCGCGCACGGTGAAGTTTTCAGACGTGTACTACGGATACTCGAATGCGCTTTACGCCACGAAGTTTGAATGAGCTTGTCCCATATCATCAGAGGGAAGATCAGAGCCTCAGATCAGAGATTGAGAGCGGCGTAGGGTTTGAAATACCAGGCAAGATTTTCCCTCTGTAGTTCTGCAGACACACGCCGAAAGGGTATGTGAAGCGCGACGCAAACTGATTCCAGGAGGGAACCTAAAATGAGCAATTCAAAGAAAATATTCACAACAAACACTACTGAAACAAATGAAAGAGCAAGCGGAGCTACGGCGCGCGACCACGAGTTCGAAGCCGACGTTCTCTTTCAGCGCATCTATGACAAATGGTACGCATTCAGCGTTGTTGAAGACGATTGCCTCATTACAGAGGTTTCTGAGGTCGAGGTTCAAAAACGCCTCGCCAAAAAAGCACTTAAGACGGCCGCTTAAAACTTTAGGCCCACGAAAATGCCTTTTTCATCACAACCACGAAAAAAAGGTAAGTCAGAGCCGCAAGACGGAAACAACCCGTCTTGCGGTCACCTGGCGAATCAAAAAACCTGCACTGTCTGCAATCCGCCCAACAAAGCCCAGAAGCTTTATGACGTCGCTAAAGAGAAGCAAAAAATAACGATGTTGACCGATAAGATCGTTCAAAAACTATCGACCGAAAAACGCGGTTTGGAAAAAGCCGCCTTCGTTTTGAGTTCGTGGATTTCTGGGAAGCGAAAATAAAAAGGTCGTAGTATAGACCTTCTCATGAAAAAACTTATCCCCATCTTGTTCATAAGTCTGTGGATAACTCTTCCAGCTTGGGGTTGGGGAGAACTCGGCCACAGGATCATCGCAGAATATGGAACAGCCCTGGCTAACTCTAAAGCATTAGAGAACTGCCGTGTGCGCCCAGAGCAAATTGTTTCTCACACAAACGATCCCGACAAAGTCTGGAAGAACCAGCGCAGAAAATACCGCAATGAAAGTCAGGCGCATTTCTTTCATGTGAGCAGGCAGCCTAAAGACTGGCGTACAAGAAAAGGATCCGCAGATCTGAAAGAAGGCTTTTTGGTTTACCGGATTGTGGAATGGGCTGATGCCATCGGACCTCTGAGAAAAGACCAGGAGTGGGATGAGATCGCGCAAAAACTCTATGGCCTTTCTCATTATGTCGGAGACCTCACCCAACCGCTTCACCTGCATCATGATTATGATGGTGAAGAGGCTGGCCTGCCTAACCTTCATGCTCAATTTGAAACTAAAATGCTAAACCGCTATGAAAACGAGATCAGATCCGCAGTGCGAGCAAAGCTTGAAAGCGAGAAAATTCCTGCGCTGTGGTCTAAGCTTGATCTAAAGTCTTTGATCTTCAACACCGCTGAGCAAAGTTACGCCAAAACACCTCGTCTTTTTGAACAGGCGCGTCCGGCGTTGAAAACGTCGACAAAAGCAAAACGCAGCCAGGGCCGCTCTCGCGAAAATCGACCTCGCTTTGTGAAACCTCTCTTATGGCAGGGAACAGGCGAGCTAGCCGTTGATCAGTTGGTGCTGGCCGCTAGGCTTTGGGCTTATACGCTGAATACGGTTTGTAAGTAACGCGAGATATTTAGTAGCGTGACACTAGGTTTGTGTGAGTTATAGAAGGAGCTTGAGAGAGCTGAGTTTCCTCAAGAACAAGCCGAGGCGACAGTAAAGCTTCTTGCGGATGTTATGGAAGAAAAACTTGCTACAAAAGATGACCTGAAAGACTTGAAAATCGAGTTGACCCATCGAATGGATCAGCTTCGCTCAGAGCTCGTCATAAAAATCGGCACCATGATTGCTGGATCCGTTGCTTTGACCACCACTCTTATTACTACAATCATTAAGCTCACCTAAGTGTGTTCGACGCATGCCGGGTTATTATCAAGAACATCACCAAAAAGCATGTCAACCTACTTCTTCTCTTTTGCCAGCGCCTTATTCAACGGATGAGTTCGGTCGTACTCATCACAAAGCGCTTTCTGATCAAGATGGATGTAGCGCTGAGTGGTCGAAAGGCTCGAGTGCCCGAGCAGCTCTTGGATGGCCCTGAGGTTTGCGCCATTTGAGAGCAAATGGGTCGCAAAAGAATGCCGCAAAACGTGCGGAGATGTCTTTGAAGGCAGCCCCAGTTCAGCAGCCCTAGTCACTACGATCTTCTGAATCGAACGCGTTGAGAGCCGGTTTCCGTAGCGATTCTTCAAAATCGGGCCAGAGCTTGTTGGTTCCGATGCATTTTTCAAATCCGTAAGAGCGCTGATCACGCTTGGCAATAAAGGAACGATTCTCTGCTTTCCTCCTTTGCCGTTTCTGACCTTAACCTGACCTTCAGTCCAAGAGATGTCTTGCCAATCAAGTGAGGCGAGCTCAGAAGCTCTCAGCCCACAGCAGTATAGAATTTCAAGCAACAATCGATTCCTCAAAGCCAACCCATATGGGTGGGATGCGGCCTTCGCAGCAGGCTGAGGCTCATCCACTGTCGAGACTAGCACTGACGCTTGCTCTTCACTGAGAACTTTCGGCAACCGCTCGCGCCGCTTCGGCAGAGGCACCGAACGGGCGAGATCACCGCTGATAAGACCCTGGCTTTTCAAGTACTCAAAAAAGCTTCTCAAGGCGGCTAGTTTCCTCTGCAGCGTCGAAGCGTTATGATCGGCGAGCTTTCCCAAGAATCCGCGGATATGATCGGCAGTCAATTGATTTGGTTGAGAAATTCCCGCGTTCCTGAAATGCGCATCCCATTGGCCCAAGTCAGAAAGGTAATTTCGAATCGTGTGCGGAGAGGCGTTCTTTTGCCCACGCAGATAAGCTTCATACCTCGCCAAATGCTCGACCATATGTACATTGTACCGGCGAGGCCGATGAGATATAAGACGCATCATGTCAGAAGCATTTGTAAACGTTGTTGGTGGCGGCCTTGCCGGATCTGAACTTGCCTATCAGCTTGGCGTTCGAGGCATCAAAGTGCGCCTTTTTGAAATGCGCCCCGCTCATTCTACCCCTGCACACACCACTGGAAATCTTGCAGAGCTCGTTTGCAGCAATACTTTCAAATCTACCGCTCCGCACTCAGCCCCAGGGATCTTGAAACAAGAACTTCGTCTCTTAGGCAGCCTTCTTTTGAGCTCGGCTCCGGCCGCTCAAGTACCCGCGGGAGAAGCTTTAGCGGTTGACCGCGAGCGTTTTTCAAAAGAAATCGAAAACGCGATCTTAGCGACAAAAAATGTAGAACGAATCTCGCTCAAGGTTGAAGACCTGAACTCTCTGCCTGAAGCCTATGCGACCGTGATTGCGACAGGGCCTCTCACACAAGGAAAACTTGCTGAGTTCATCAAAGGCCTCTCTGGCGGATACGGGCTTTACTTCTATGACGCCATCGCGCCTGTCGTTGAAGCAAGCTCAATCAATAAAGAAATCGCATTCGCGGCTTCGCGCTACGGCAAGGGCGGGGACGATTACCTGAACTGCCCGATGAACAAAGAAGAGTACGATCTTTTCTATGACACATTGATGGCGGCGCAAAAGGTCGACTTCCACGACTTCGAGGAAGCGCAATATTTTCAGGGATGCCAACCTATCGAAGCGATTGCTGAGACTGGGCGCGATTCCCTGCGGTTTGGCGCGATGAAACCAGTGGGTTTGACCGATCCTCGCGCGAATAGAATGCCCTATGCCGTCGTTCAATTGCGAATCGATAACTTGAGCCGCACGGCTTACAATCTCGTAGGCTTCCAGACGAAGCTGAAATATGACGAGCAGAAGAAAGTATTTCGACTCATCCCCGGCTTGGAAAAAGCAGAATTCTTGCGTTTAGGATCGATGCACCGAAACACTTACATATGCTCTCCGGTGATGCTTGCTTCGAATTTCGCGCTCAAATCAAGAAACGACGTGAGACTTGCCGGTCAAATCACCGGCGTTGAAGGTTACACCGAATCTTCAGCGATCGGGTTGCTCGCAGCGATGGCGATTTGGAGCGAGCTTGAAGGAAAAGCTTGGACGCTTCCCCCGCGCGCTTCCGCGCTGGGTGGGCTCTGCCACTATCTCTTCAACAGCACGGCTTCAGAGTTTCAACCTGTGAACGTGCACTTTGGCCTCTTTGATCCATCGGCTTACACGCTTTCCAAAGGACGCAAGAAGAAGACCGAACACCGCTTAGAAATGGGCGTGCAATCTGTCCAAAACATTGAACGATGGCGCGATGAAACCAGTTGGAGACCGATGGCGTGGCAACCTTGAAACACGTGGCCTTTGCCTTAACCCTTGCCGCCGCGGCAGCAACCTCGTCGCAATTTGCGTTTGCGCAACAAGCCCACCCAAAGAGTGTCATCGTGCGACGCTCTTTTGAAGCGCGCAAAGATGTGCGTGAGCAAAGGCCTTTGTCGCTAGCAGCCAGCGCTTTGGGAAAAACACCGATGGCAGGCGCAAGCCTTGACATCAATCCTCACCCGAACTTCGCACTCGGCGTGGGTTATGGAGTCTTCAAACTAAGCGGTGTTTCCGGGAGCCTGATCCCAGCCTTCCTGCACGTGTTATTGTTAAGAAATAATTTTACGCCTTACTTTATAGCAAGTTTGAACTTTGTAACGCTGCAGTTCGAAGCCAAGGGATCATTGCTCGCGTCAAAATTCAGGGGCACCCAGGGCCTTCTTGGCGCGGGTTTTGAGCACCGTTTTGACTTCGGACCTCTCATCAGAACCGAATTGGTTCGTTATATGAACGCAGAGCTTTGGGCACCTGGCTTGGCTCTTGGCTATTCTTTTAAACTATTCTAGATTCTGCCTTTCAGAGGAGAAAGCATTATGAAGCGCGGTTTAGGCGTATTGATCGGCCTTGTCGGACTCATCGCTATCATTGGCCTTTGGTTTGTCTCGGCCGGAAACACATTGGTTCGAAAAGAAGAAGGCGTCAAGGCTACCTGGGCGCAAGTAGAGAACGTTTATCAACGCAGGCTCGACCTGATTCCCAATCTGGTGAACACGGTCAAGGGTTATGCAAGGCATGAGAGCGAGACGCTTGAAAAGGTGATTCAAGCTCGAGCGCAAGCCCTTCGAACCACACAGAACACCGGACCCGCCCCAACGGATCCAAAACAACTTGAGTCGTTCCAGCGCTCTCAGGAAGCTCTAAGCTCGGCGCTGGGAAGGTTGCTGGTAGTGGTAGAAAAATACCCTGACCTCAAAGCCAACGAAAACTTTCGTGATCTTCAGGTTCAGCTCGAAGGCACCGAGAATCGGATCACTGTTGAGAGGAGAAGATTCAATGAAGTGGCTCAAGACTACAACTCAAGCTTGAGGCTCTTCCCGACTTCGATTGTCGCTGGCATTCGAGGATTCAAGCCAAGACCTTATTTTGAAGCACAACAAGGCGCAGCCACAGCGCCGAAGGTCGAATTTTAATGTGGCGCTCGTTGGCTTCTCGAGTCGTTTTGCTGGGCCTTTTCCTTCCGCGCTTTGCGCTCGCCACGGAGGCATCCGTACCCGCGACGCCAAGCGCCCGGGTCAACGACTACGCTCAAGTCTTGTCGGTTCAAGCGAAAACCGGGTTAGAAGCAAAGTTTGAACACTTTGAAAAAACAACCGGGCACCAGGCTGTTGTTGCCATTTTCCCAAACATTGGGGATGCGCCTATTGAAGACTTCGCGGCAAAGCTTTTTGAAAAGTGGAAGCTTGGCTCAAAAGACAAGAACGATGGAATTCTTCTCGTTCTAGGCCTTCAAGAAAGGGCGCTTCGCATCGAGGTTGGATACGGTTTGGAAGGCCAGCTTCCGGACGCTTTAGCAGGACAAATCATCCGCCACGACATGGTGCCTTTCCTGAAGCAAAATCAAGTCGCCACGGCGATCTTGGCTTTTCATGGAAGGCTTGAAGAAATCTTCGTCGCGGGAACGCCTCCGAAATACGGCTCTCAATCAAAAAGACGTCCGATAGGCTTTGGATCTGGGATAGGCCTGCTCATCATCATTCTTGTCTTCATCATCTTTCTTTTCCCGCACGGAGGAGGACGCTACGACCGCACGATCGGACCTGGAGGGATCTACCGCCGTCGCAGGGGCATTGGCGGATTGTTTCCTCCGATAGGTGGAGGCGGTGGTTGGGGCGGCAGTGGCGGTTTTGGAGGCTGGGGCGGTGGAGGTGGTGGATTGTCTGGAGGAGGAGGCGCCAGTGGCCGTTGGTGAAATTTTAAATAAAGGCGAAGAACAGCGATTGGTCGGTTTGATCAAAAAGTTGGAACGCAAGACGTCGGGCGAAATTCGCGTGCACATCGCAAAAAAGGTTTCTCGCAAGGGCGTCTTGACTGACGCGGCGATCGCCTTCCATAAACTTGGCATCGACAAGACAGCCCAGCGCAATGGGGTCTTGATTTACATCGCCGTACGCGACCATGAACTCGCTTGCATCGGCGACAAGGGCATACATGAGAAGATCGGCGACCAAGGCTGGAAATCGATCGTCGAACAACTGCGTTTGGATTTTTCAAAGGGAGACTATTTTGCGGGCCTGCACAAGGCTTTAGAAAACGTCGGAGAAGTCTTGGCGTCTCACTTTCCACACGCGGGCGGTGCGAACACCGATGAACTTCCCAACGAGATCTCGTCTGAAAAAGCTTGAATCAGGATTACCTCCGTTCAAAATCTTTTAGATACGCAGCGCCCGAGACAACTGAACAACGCAGACCCAGTTGCAAGCTTTTCAACAGAGCTTATCTGAGTTGAGTCTCAAAGGGTTTCAGATAGTCTTGCTCTTCTTTAAGCCTCTGCCGCTCAGCGCGCTCCCAAACCTTGATTTGAAACGTGAGATGATAAAGCATGAAATAAAACACCGAGACCAAGCCGTGAAATCCGTCTAAAAAACCGCGCTTCAAGAAATAATGCCGGATGAAAAACCTGAATGCCCTGTAAAATGCACCGTAGGTCGGTATCGACCTGGCGTCGCTCACTTTCGCGAAAGCAGCGATCGTATCATGTTCGGTGTACTGATTCGTCTTGCTGAACCACTCCGACAGCGAATTGATATTGAAGTGCTTGTAAGCGTTCTTGAATCGAATGACTTTTCCTCGAACGCTTACCCCGATGTGCACGCTGCTCTCGGTTGGATAATCCCATTTCTCCCTGCGCATCAAACGGATCTCCGCGCCCCGAGGGCTATAGATCCCGTGCATCAAAGGTTTCCCTAGAAAATAAAAAAAGTTTGGAATCTTGACGCCTGCAGGCTCATCTCCATCCAAGGGAATCTCCAAGAAATCTTTGATCTCTTCCAAAAGCTCGGGAGTGGGCCTCTCATCAGTATCGATGTAGAGAATCCAGTCGCTATTGGCCTTTTCCATTCCTATCTTTCGATTCAGGTTGAAATTGCCATTGGGCGGATCATTGCGAAGCACCACGCAACCAAGCTCTTGCGCTATCTGAGGGGTCTGGTCAGTGCTCATTTGGTCGGCGACGACGATTTCGGTCGCGATGCCCTTCCAGGGCAGAACCGTTCCAGCGATTCGGTCAGCACAGTTTCTTGCGGCAATTACGACAGAGAGGGTTGCGGGCATTTCTTTTCAATATCGCGGGCGTTTTCGAGAATCAACATTCATTGCTTAGGAGCGCCTCTGCTCACGCTCATTTTCACGACATTCTTCAATGTCTCTCGCAGAGCTTCGAGTTGCCCTTCGGCTCGGAGGTCTCCCAAACCGAGTTCATGGAGGCCCAGTGCCGAAATCTCGACCGAGTGCAATTTGAGCAGGTAGGCCACAGCCACCACGGCCGTGCGACGATTCGCGTCTTTAAAAACATGGGTTAATACCAACTGGGCGTAAAGATCTGCCGCGGCCTCAACCACCTCGCCTGCAACAGCGCGGTCTTTCGCACGACGTAAAATCTCTCTGGTCTTTTCCACAGGATCAGCCAGAAGCTGAAAACTCTCTTGGCGTCCGGACGGCAGCGTACAAACCGCTAACCCATCTCTCCAAGGCTCACTGCTTTCTCCCGTCAGGATGTTGTTGATTCGGGCAAGTTCGCCACTATTGAGAAAAGCACCGCTTTCAACCATGCTTTCAGCCACCTCCAAGGCGCGCTCAAATCGCGTGAGCTCTAGTTGGCGATGCAAAAAATTGGGACGAGATGGAGGTCTATGATCATTTTGCGACATAACTGTGCCTCGTAAGCAAGACAGAGCGTTATCCCGGATTCAGTGAAATTTAAACTAGAAACTCAATCAGACAAAATGCGCGGTGCTCTAAGCTTCTTATCTGCTTTTCCCGCTGGCGCGCGCGCTGGTTCCATTGCGTCAAACTCATTCCAAGAAGAACGAGCGCTTCTTCTGCCAAGCTCATCAATGGCTTCCACCGACCATCGATAAGACCCAGAACCCTCGGGCAACCATTTCATCCGGTTCTGGCCGTTCTCTGAAGCGATCGAACGCTGAGCAATCGTCTGCCAGGCATTCTCGGCAGAGCGTCTTTGGATCTCGATGGCGTATCCCTTCGCTCCCTTGACCTCCCGCCAACTGAGTCCGAATTCTTCTTCTGATCCAACTCTGAATTGAGACCCGTGAAGGGGTTCCAAGGCAAGGGGCGCAGGCAAGGGAGTGGCATCATAAGCCCTAAATGATTGGTATTTGGAAAAACTTCCCACTTCACTGGCGGCCGTGCTGCCGACGACGGTCCAATGATAAAGAGCACCGTCGAGAGAAAGAACCGTCTTCGGCACTAAAACAAAGTTCGACCTGGTCGCCACGCTCGGCTCAAAAGGCCTGAGTTCACCATCTCGCCATAAATAAAACTTATAGCTCTCTGCCTCGGGCAAGTGCTGCCAAGAAAACCAAATCCCTTTCTCTGTGACGCTTTCAACTGATTGATCGCGAGGGAAAAATAGACGCGGGGCCGAAAGGACTGGATTTTGTTTCACCGACAACGTCATTGCCTTCGAGCGAATCGGGTTATTTACGCCTCGAAAATGAGCAGACACTCTCCAAAACCATTTCCCCGGATTTTGCTCGAGTTTACGCAAATGCTCCGGGTCGGTCATCGTCAGGCGATACTGAATTTGTTTCCCTTCCTCAAGCACGGCCTTGCCGCGATCAGATGCCGCCAATCTGATGAGACCTGATTGAAAGTCTTGTTTCCTTGAAAGCTCAACGACAAACGTCGTAACATTCATCGCCTCGCTCCAAGGAGCACCCCAATCGAAAACGATGGGACTAAGATGCTTTACGAACGGCACGGTTGTTTGAGCGGTGGGCTCGCGAGGTTCGATTTGAATGTCATCAGTGTTTACAAGGCTGAAATGCGAGGGATGAGAGGTTAGATTCGCTTCGTCAACAACTCGCCAATAATAACGTCCCGGCCTTAGTTTTGGCTTCGCATGCCCATCATGCGATTTGCCTTCCGCGACGATCGTCTCGAACTTTGCGTCCAGCGCTACTTGCCAATTCAATATCGCGGGTTTCGAAATTGACCATGTCAAACGCACCTCGGCTCCCCCGCCGCTCGAAAAGATCACGTCAGCTGGTTCAGGCGACTCAATCGCGATGGGTCTCTTCAAGGCTTTTTGAGGCTGCCCTTCGCCGACCATCACCGAGTCAAGTGCATCGAGCTGAATCGACTTGTCTTCGGCTTGGACTGAGGCATATCCTTTCATCAACGAAACTTCAGTCGAAGAGTCAGCGTAAAGCGCCACACTCAACGAAGAGGAATGAGTCTTTATAAGCGCCTTTGGCGTTTGAATATGGAGGGTTGACTTTGATTTGAGCGACAGGTTCCCGCTTAAAAGTTTGAGGATGAGTTGTGCGCCCGTGCGTTCGAACTGAAGCTTGGCGTTTTCACTCAACCTGACCTCGCTGCCGTCATTCAATTCCATGTGCAGGCCCATTCCGGCGCCAACCGAGATGCGATCGCTCAAATGAATGGAATCGCCCGCTATTAGAGCGCGTCTGGTATGCGAGCTGGTGTCGAGCCGCAAACCTTCCATTCCCACGGCCTTAACCCATCCAACTTTGTGAGATGGGCGAGACGCTTGGGAAAGAGATTTCGACTTCCCGCGAACCGAGAACACCAAAGTCGCAAAAATCGTCAGTATGATGCCGACCGCGAAGGGAAGTTGTTTCGGCGCCCCAAGCCTAGGCGCATAACGCAAAACCGAACTTCTGATTTTCTTCGAATGGCGCAATCGATCTCCCCCGCAGGTCAGATCGGCCGTTAAATGATTTATCTCAACTATTTATATTGAATTGTCGAAAAGCTCACTGGGTAACCGACGCCATGAACAGCGAAAGATTGAAACCTAGCGGAAGAATGGTATATTTAGGCATTCTGATTTGCCTATTTTCACTGATCTCCGTGGCAGCAATATCGATAACGGCAAATCGTCACCTCTTGGCGTCAAGCCAACAAGCAGCTCTCCATTTGGCGCAATTGGTAGGCAATAGTTTCCAGGCGCTATACGCCACGGCTATCGCGACACCGGTCTCGTCTGAAAATACAGACACATCCAACTCGCTGAACGCCCTGTCGACTGACGTGGTCTCGACCGGCACCCTGACCTGGACCGACTCCGGCGTGTCATTTGAACTGAGATTCGACAACTCAAGAATTTTGAGTGAACAGAAAATTGACCCTGCCTCCATTCATCAGCTCGTCGAAAAGTTTCGAGACGACCTTGCGAACGATGACCGCTCATTGGGATTCAGTTATGCCGGCCTTCTTCAAGGTGAATTGCCGGTTTTATTCGTCGTTCACGCGAGTACGGCTGGCCAACTGACCGAGAGCCGATCACGTTACACTATAATCAACCTAAATAACTTTCTCGCGTCACTCAAAGAGATCGCGGAATTCTCAATCTTTGTCATTGATCGGAACGGAACACTTCTCTTGCACCCGCTCCAAGAAAAGGCGATTCGACGCGAAAACCTGGGGAATCACTCCTTGGCACAGATTTTAAAAGCGGATCCGGCCGAGACGGGGCGCTTTCGCGCCACGCATCCTAAGGATGATGAAGAGACTCTTGGCGCTTTTTATCGCATTCCAGGAACGGGTTTCACTGTGATCGCCGAAACTCAAGAGGGCATGGCGCTTGAACTCGTAGTTAAATTGCAGAAGGTCTTTGGCCTCGTCGCATTTTTCATATTTACTTTGACGCTTGTCCTTGCGAATCGATTGACCAAGATGTCAGCCGGTTTGGTGACCGAAGAGACTGGCAGTCGAAAAGCCGAACAAAAAGAGCCTCAATTGCGGTTGGTTAAAACCCGTTAATCTTCGTCAGAACCAGAGCTTCTGCCTGTGCCCCTTTTCATCTCGGCTTCGTATGCGGCAAGAATCTTGTTCTCCATCATATCACGAGTCTCATTATTCAATGGATGAGCAATATCCTTGAAAACCCCGTCTTTTCTCTTTTTAGAAGGCATCGCGACAAAAAGCCCGGTGGTTCCGTTGATGATCTTCAGGTCACGGACCACGAAACAGTTATCTAAGATAATTGTAACGTAGGCTTTCAGCTTCTCTTCATTGACGGGGAACACCTTGATTTCTGTAATGTCCATGGCGGCTTCTCCTAAGCCTGAAAAACCTACCTCTTTAGACATTGTATGAGGTGTCACACTACGATGCAATATGGAATGCCGCCCGCTGTTTTATTAGTGGGCAAACGATGCCCCACCTCTTCGTACTTGTTCATTTCGCTCAACCTCAAGATGCCCGTTACGTTCAGTCACTCGAACAGTGTCCGCGGGTTGAAACTTCCCTTCTAAGATTTTGGAAGCTAAGACATTTTGGAGTTCGCGCTGGATGAGGCGCTTCAAGGGCCGGGCTCCAAAATCGGGGTCGTAACCTCGTTCGACCAACCAGTCTAAAGCTTTTTCATCGATATCCAAAGCAAGCTGACGATTGGACAAAAGCCTTTCAAGGTTCTTGATCTGTATTTTGACGATGCCCTTGATTTGTTCGCGATCCAGGCTATGAAAAATCACAGTCTCATCAATGCGGTTGAGAAATTCTGGTTTCATGTGCTCGCGCAAGATCTCGTGAACCTTCGATTCTCTTCTTTTGACGTCTCGTTCAGCAAGTATCTCGCGGCTGCCCAGATTGCTCGTCATGATGATCACGGTATTCGTAAAATCAACCGTCCTTCCCTGCCCATCCGTTACCCTGCCGTCATCAAGGATTTGAAGAAAGATGTTGAACACATCGTTGTGAGCCTTCTCGATCTCATCAAATAAGATCGCGCTGTAAGGACGCCTGCGCACAGCTTCGGTAAGCTGCCCGCCTTCTTCGTAGCCCACATAACCCGGAGGAGCCCCGATAAGACGCGCGACCGAGTGTTTTTCCATGTACTCAGACATATCAATGCGGATAAGCGCATGTTCATCATCAAATAAAAACGCCGCCAATGCCTTGGCGGTTTCGGTTTTTCCAACCCCGGTGGGACCCAGGAAGAGAAACGAGCCGATCGGTCGATTGGGGTCTTGCAGTCCTGCCCTCGCTCGACGAATCGCATCGGCAATCGCATGAATCGCTTCTTCCTGACCCACGACCCGGTTGTGCAGGCGACCTTCCATCTCAAGCAATTTCTTTTGTTCGCCCTCGAGCATTCTAGAAACCGGAATGCCCGTCCACTTCGAAACCACTTCGGCGATATGATTGTCATCAACCTCTTGATGCAGGATTTTTCTATCTTTCGCTTTTAAGCTGCGTTCCTCTAATTTTTTCTGCAAATCGAGCAATACGCCGTATTTCAATTCGGCTGCCTTCTCAAGATCGCCTTTCTTTTCGGCTTGTTCCATTTCAAAGCGTTTTTGCTCTATCAGCCCTTTTAGCTCTGCAAGCTGTCCTACCTCTTGCCGCTCCTTCTGCCATTGCGCCTTGAGTGTCGCCGACTGCTCTCGCAGATCTTTCAACTCTTGCTCGATCTTGAGCACTCGATCTTTTGAAATCGGATCAGACTCTTTTTTTAAAGCCTGGCGTTCAACTTCAAGAGTCAGGATTCTTCTCTCAAGATTATCGATATTCTCTGGCAGTGACTCTAAGGCCATTCTCACCCTGCTTGCCGCTTCGTCTACAAGGTCAATCGCCTTGTCAGGCAAGAATCGGTCGGAGATGTACCGGTTTGATAGAACAGATGCCGCAACCAAAGCGTTGTCTTTGATCGTTACTTTGTGGTGAAGTTCGTATTTCTCGCGCAATCCCCTTAAAATCGAAATCGTATCTTCAACGCTCGGCTCCTTGACATAAACGGGCTGGAATCTCCTTTCAAGCGCCGCATCTTTCTCGATCTTTTTCTTGTACTCATTGAGGGTTGTCGCGCCTATGCATCGAAGTTCGCCTCGGGCCAATGCGGGTTTAAGCATATTAGAAGCATCCATGCTGCCCTCGGCGGCGCCGGCCCCAACCAAGGTGTGGATCTCATCTATGAATAAAATAATTTCACCAGACGCATCGGTCACCGCTTTCAATACAGCTTTGAGCCTCTCTTCAAACTCGCCACGAAACTTAGCCCCCGCCACCAGAGCTCCCAAATCAAGAACGATCACCTTCTTATTCTTCAAACCTTCCGGAACATCTCCATTGGAGACTCGTTGGGCGAGTCCCTCTGCGAGAGCGGTTTTCCCTACGCCAGGTTCACCGATGAGAATCGGATTATTTTTCGTGCGGCGGGAAAGAACTTGGATCACCCGGCGAATCTCTTCGTCGCGCCCGATCACGGGATCAAGCTTGCCAGTCTTCGCCATCTCGGTGAGATCTCGACCGTATTTCTGCAACGGATTCATCGTCGCTTCCGGATTCTCGTCTTGGATGCGCTGATTGCCTCTAACCTTGCCCAATACGTGGGCGACTTTGTCGTAACTGAGGCCTGCGCGAAAGAGTGCCCGGTTTGTTTCGGTGTCTTTGAAAGCACGATTTCCAAGATAAGCTAAAAGAAAGTGTTCAGTGCTGACGTACTCGTCTTTTAGTTTTTTCGCTTCATCTTCTGCGTGAACAAGAAGCTTGTTGAACAGGCCTGATGGAAAAACCTTGCCCTCACCGCTTCCACCGGTCACCGACGGGAAGCGCCCGACCTGGCCTTCCAGGGTCTTGAGGATCAAATCAACGTCGACCCCCGCGGCAGCCGCAATTGACGGAACAATGCCGTCCTTTTGCTGAAACAGCGCCAACAAAAGGTGTTCGGGCTGCAGCTCCTGATTGCTGTTGCGAACGGCGATATGTTGCGACTCAACTAGCGCTTCCTCAGCCTTCGTAGTGAATTTTGCGGCCATAACCGAAACCTCCTTTAGCTTCGGCTAGCCACAGGGATCATTCTTCGTCCATAGCGGCTAGCTTCAATGCAATCACAGCAAAAGTCTCTCGCCCGTTCTCATCTTGCTTTCGAACTCTCAACAAGTACGTCTTCTTGCTGCGTACGATTTTATCGAACTCTTCTTCACTCTTGATCGCCTTTCGATCAACTTCGAGAATCACATCTCCTCGTTCAAGTCCTGCATTAAATGCCGGGCTGCCGGGCCGAACTTGTGAAATCACGATCCCTCGAAAAGACTCAGGCAGCCCCAATTGTCTCGCCAGTTCCGGAGTCTCAGGCGAGATCTCTTCAATCTCCATTCCAGTATCCGGCCTGCCGCTCTTCTTTTTTTGCGGCTTGCTCGGCGTACCATCTGGTTTTACGCGACCGCGGTCACGCCTAAAATCAGGGCGTCGCGCCACCATCACTCCCACGGCCATTTCTTTTCCAGAACGCAAAATCTTCACTTTTGCGTTTTCTCCCACCGGAACAGCGGTAATCGCCGCTACAAGTTCATTCGCATTGTGAATGGGCTTTCCGTTCACCTCTTTAATAACGTCATAAACCTGCAACCCAGCCTTGGCCGCCGGGGTGCCGGGCATCACATTAGTTATGATGGGTGCTTTGGTGTTCTCGTCAAGTTTCAGGCTCTTGGCCAGATCAGGGCGCAAATCATCCACGCTTACGCCTATATAGCCGCGCTCTACCCGACCCTTGGTTTTGAGCTGAGGCAGGATGTCTTTGACAAGATTGATGGGAATCGCAAAACCGATGCCTGGGCCCCTCGCATCGATCGCGTTGTTGATCCCCACGACTTCCCCATTGAGGTTCACCAGGGGCCCTCCTGAGTTGCCGGGGTTGATGGGAGCATCAACTTGCAAGTAGTTCGCGAAACTCCCGGGCAGGGTGCGTTCCTTCGCGCTCACGATTCCGTGTGAGACCGAATGCCCATGGCCAAACGGGTTGCCTACGGCCGCTATCCATTCGCCCACTTCAAGCTTACTTGAATCGCTTAAGTTCGCAGCCTGCATCGTATTGCGCGTTTTCACCTTCAATAAGGCGATATCCAGATCAGGGTCTTGTCCCACGATTTCAGCCTTGGTTTCAGGTTCGTCCGCCTTTTCCGTGAACTTCACGCGAATTTCATCGGCGCCCTCAACGACGTGATTGTTGGTGAGGATGAGCCCGCCGGTATTCGACGTTTCGATGATGAAACCAGACCCCAAGGACTGCGCTTTTGGCGAAGGCATGCCGGGGCCGCCAGGAGTGGCGTTGAAACCCTCTCCGAAAAACTCTTCAAAGAACCGGCGCCACATTTCGTCTTGTCCCCCCGGTCCGCCCCAAGGCGCTCGTATCGTAGAGGTAGTGTAGATATTCACGACGGAGGGGACCATCTTCTTTGAAATTTCGACGAAAATATTGGCAAGCTCGCTCTTTTTATCGCTACTAGCCGCGTGAAGCGGCGGAGCATGAACCACCGAAGTCATCTCTTGAGTCTGTGGACTTATGCCTCGGCCCAAACCGTAGCCAAACGAGACTGCGAACAATACCAGCATCAGGACAATCGTTATATTTTTGTACCGCATGAGGACTCCTTAAAGATTACTTTTTCGTTTGGCCCTGCACTTCCACAAAGCGCATACGGGTTTCAAAGAGAAGACTGGTGAGCAGGCGATCTTCGTCAGTGGTGAGATTGTTTTTAGTCTTTTCCTTGATCAGCTCGAGAAGATCAATATTCTGGCGCGCAAGCTCAAGATCAATCTCGGTCTTGTCGCTCTCTGGGTGCGGCGTAAGCCCAAGTCCCATGAAAGCTGCGGATGAAACCGACAAAACAAATGTGGTAAAGTCGATACGGGTCTCATTTGAATCCGACATGGTCTTTCACTCCTGGTCATCCCAACTTCAAAAGTTTCGCGATTCGATCCTCGACTGAAGGATGGGTACTAAACAAATTTAGCAAAGCCGTTCCTGAGAACGGATTCACGATATACAGGTGAGCCGTGGCAGGATTGCCCGAGGCCAACGGAAGTCCCGAGCTCATGCTGTGAATCTTTTGCAAGGCATTGGCTAAACGTTCAGGACTTCCGCAAAGCTCTGCGCCCATCAGATCAGCCATATATTCCCGAGAGCGCGACACTGCAAACTGAATTAATGTTGCTGCAAGCGGGGAAACGATCGCCATAACTACTACCCGAAACGCGCTGTTTGACTTGCGGCCTTCGGTTCGCGCCGATGAAGTCGGGGTTCCAAAAAAAATGCCCCAAGGGGACGTTCTTGCCACAACAAGGATTGCGGCTGCCATCGTCGCTGCGATGCAACCCACCAAAGTGTCGCGATTCTTAATGTGAGCCAATTCATGCGCAAGAACGCTTTCCAGTTCTTGATAACTCAAAGCACCCAACAACCCTTGAGTCACGGCTATCGCGGAATGGTGAGGATTACGTCCCGTTGCGAATGCATTAGGAGAATGGTCGGGAATTAAATAAATTTGTGGAGTAGGCAAACCCGCTCTTTGCGCGAGACGCTCAACCATTTCGTGCAAACCGAAAGAATCTCCGGGATGGACGCTCTGAGCATGATGCATGGTTAAAATGATTTTGTCTGAAAACCAGTAAGCAGTGAAATTCACCACGGCAGCGAGGAAAAATCCTATAAAAATTCCATTCGAACCCGCAATGAGATAGCCAAGGCTCATGAAGATCGCTGAGAGCACAAATAAAAAAATAAATGTTTTCAACTGATTGTACATTGCATCTCGACTCTGCCCACAATATAGGACCGCATCACACGGGTGTCAAACTACCCCTCATTGTTAGTAATAAGTCAATGCGAGCTCTTGAACCTCATCTTGCGGCATGTTAGAGAGGCCATCAAAGATTGTTTCTTAGACCGAGGCGCGAAAGAGTAGAGGGGATACAAAGATGGATAAACTCGGATTTGGAACCGCTGGTTTCCCAAGTGCAGCACCAAAGAAGGACCCGATTGCGGCACTTCACAAGGTTAAAGAAATTGGCCTTGATTGTTTAGAGCTTGAATTCGCACATGGCGTGCGAATGCGCGATGAAACGGCGGAGGAAATCAGTAAGACAGCAAGAAAACTTGGCGTCATTCTTACTGCCCACGCTCCTTATTACATTAATTTAAATGCCAAAGAGCAAGACAAGATCGATGCCTCTATCAATCGCCTACTACAAACAGCGCGATTAGCCGGGCTTTGCGGCGCTTACAGCATGACCTTTCATGCCGCCTTCTACATGAAGGATGATCCAAAAACTGTTTTCGACATCGTAAAGAAATATCTCAAGCAAATCACAGAACGCCTTGTCGATGAAGAGAATGGCATTCATCTTCGCCCCGAACTTACAGGCAGAAAAAGCCAATTCGGGACTTTGGAAGAGCTTTGTGAGCTCAGCCAGGAAGTAAGGCAAGTCTATCCATGCCTTGATTTCTCTCACAATCAGGCCCGGGTTGACGGAGAAGCGAATAATTATAATCACTTTTCTGAAGTTTTTGAGCGTTACAAAAAAGCCTTGGGAAAGGGCGCCCTATCGCAAATGCACATCCACGTCGCTGGCGTGCAATACGGGCCCAAAGGTGAGATCAAACACCTGTCGCTCAAAGAAAGCAATTTCAACTACAAGGATTTTTTAAAGGCTTGCAAGGATTTCAACGTCAGAGGCGCAGTCATCTGTGAAAGCCCGGAACTTGAAAATGATGCCCTGCTTTTGAAAAAGACCTACGCGCAATTGAGCGGAAAAACGGCGCGAGCCTGATCACACGGTGAAGAGCCGTGAAAGAACTCGCGGATGCGGGTATCAACTGGGTTAAAACCCTTCTTCTTTTTTGAAGCCTGAAAGGCGCATCTTAAGCTCTTCGGGTGAATTGCTCGCGAAAATGGCGTCTTCGTTTGTGATCACGCCTTTCATCACAAGTCTTTCGAGGGCCTGATTGAATGTTTGCATCTTATAATAAGTAGTCGACGTGGCCATGGCTTCTTCAATTTTATCAAGCTCATTGTTCAAGATCAGGTTCTCGATCGTGGGACTCTTGATCAAAACCTCGCAAACAGCGACTCGTCCTTCACCATCAGCCCGCGGCACGAGTTTTTGGCTCACTACTGCAAGCAAGCAGGCACTCAGTTGAATACGCACTTGGTTCTTCGCATTCGGCGGAAATACGTCCACGATACGATCAATGCTCGATTTAGCGTCGTTCGTATGCAAGGTCGATAACACAAGGTGGCCGGTCTCGGCAGCAGTCAGCGCGGCCTCGATCGTTTCGTATTGCCTCATTTCGCCGATGGTAATCACATCAGGATCTTGGTGCAGGGCTCCCACAAGGGCGTCATGCATCGAACCTGCATCAGCGCCCACTTCCCTTTGGCACACGCTGCTCTTGATGTCGCGAAACACGAACTCGATCGGATCCTCGATTGTGATGATGTGCGAATGACGATGCTCATTGATGTAGTTCAGCATCGCAGCCATGGTTGTGGATTTTCCGCAACCCGTGCTGCCAGTGATCAAGACAAGGCCTCTCTTCTTCAAGGCAATCTCTTTTAAAACGCTGGGAAGACCCAGGCTCTCAAGACCAGGGATATTCAACGGGATCATTCGAATGACGCCCGCCACTGTTCCCCGCTGCAAATAAATGTTCGCCCGAAACCTTCCGAGCCCCTCGAATTGAAAACTGCAGTCGACCTGCAAGTTGCGTTCGAAGTCTCGAATGAGTTTATCGGTCAAGACGCTGTAGAGAACCTCTTTGATGGTCTCACCCGAAAGCTCTGGCATCTTGGCAGCGACGAGCTTTCCGTTGATGCGATAGAGAGGAGGCCGGTTTGACTTCAAATGCAAATCCGAAGCGCCATGTTTAACCAGAGCATGCAGAAGATACTTCATGCTTGGCTTGTTCGTATTGTTCGGCCGAGACTCCCTCATGCTTTGAGTAGGAGCCTGCGTCGCAGAAGACTCCGAAACCTGTAAAGACTCATCGACTGAGGTGTTTTGCTTAACCGCTTTCAATGCCGAGCTCATGCTGCGTTCTCTCCGGCCTTGTTTGCCTTCGCCGCGACCACTTGTTTTGACATCGCGGCCATGATCAACCTGTTTTCAATGACCCTCGCCGCATATTCAGCGATTGTGTGCATCACTTCTTTATCAGCGTCGGTGTACTGGGGTTCACCCAAACGATTCAAGAGTTCTATGCATCCGAAAGTCACTCCACGAATGATGATCGGATAAGCGACAAGGTTCTTCGCCTCGAACCCGACGGCATCACTGATGGATCGCAAATAGACGCTGCTATCATCAACACTTGAAAGCGCCATGGGCTGTTGGGTCTCGCAAACAAACCCGACGACTCCCTGCCCGAGCGGCACCGTGAAGTTCAAAAGGTTTTCGGACGATCTGCCCGTCACGGCCCTGAAAAACATGCATTGATTCTGATGATCTATTTCTAAGAAAGATCCGGCCTCTGACTTCACTTGTTCCATCGCGATGCGAAGGATTTCACTCACGAGCTGCCCGAACGAATAGTACTCGCGCGGCACTAGCTTGAATAACGCCTCCAGAGCAGCGAATTTACGGTTCACAATGAACAATGTTTCATTGTCTGAGATCGAAAGCACCTGAGGATCTGCCAATGAAAAGCCAGGTTGTTCTTCCGAAGTGTTTGATTGTGACATATCCACCTTCACTTCTTCTACAGACAGCGGAGCAATCGCATCGGTAGCTTGCGGTTCAAGGTCAAACGGATTCGACCCCCGGGGCACGGGCTTATCTTTGAAGATATCGTCCACTTTGGCTCCCTCTTCGAGCAGCTCGGTAAAGTCTTTCTTTGATGGAGCATTTCCTCCCATGGAATGGCTCCTCCTCTTAGTTTCTTCGGCAGCTTGTTCAGGATCTTAAGTGCAAATATTGCCTAACGGCAGCCTAAAGGGCGTGTTGCAAATCTGTCGATACTTGAAAGAGCGCTTATGGGCATAAAACCACTTCGAATCGGCATTCTTGGGGAACACAATGACATCGCCTCGGCGGGCCTCGCGGCAAAATGCGGTTTTGAGATGGTGCCGCTTGCTGGAAATGAGTCCGCGCTGGCTTTGGATGCGCTCATCATACGTAAGGATTCGGGAGATTTAGAGAAAATTTTAAGCACTCTTCCCCGGGGTTGCTCGCTTCTAATCGACCTTCCCTGTCAGAACAAAGCCTCCATCGAAGAGCTCACACGCTGCTGCACCAACAATAAACTTGAAGCCTCTTTGTTCATGATCAACCTTCAAAACGATTCACACTTCGCTTCTATCCTCAAAATCCTGCAGGCGCCCGGGTTGACCAACGGTTCGATGATCTCGCTCACGGCCACAGGGGTTGAAACCCGCGGACCGATCTACCGCTCTCGCCTGGCAAACACCGCGGAAATGCCCCTTCGAATCGACTCCATCCTTGCGACAGACACCGGCGCCGATCCGTTTTCATTCCACGTTAGCGCCCTTGCCTTTGCTGAACTGAGCCTTTCATTGGCTCGCGAGCTCAATGCCAAGACAGTTCCCATCCTTAAGTGGTATGCCACCTCTCTAGCGAAGAATAAATGGCTCATGGTCGCCCAGATGAGCTCAAGCCTCGATCGCTCAGCCGTTCTGACACTTTCAAACCAGGTTGAAAAAAGCTTTGAACCGCTGCCGGCCCAGAAAGCCCTCATCTCAAACACCAGCGACTTCATCGCCTTCACCGCGGCACAAAACTTGATCGAATTCTGCGTCGTTCTTGATTCGAACAAGAAAGTGGAAGCCGGTTTTTTTTCATCCCACTCGAAATTCAATGAGAAGACCGCATTCAGGCATGTCGTAGGCGGAAATGAAATCGATCCCCTGAATACCTTGGAAATCCTCAATTCTCGTTCTTGCGTCACCCTTCCAAAGGCATCACCGTCTTCCTTTGAATCCGGCGTACCGGGGCAAGAAAGGCAATCTCCCAAAAACTCCCTGTTTTCAAAAATGTCTGAGCAATTAATAAAGAACAAGGAACAAAAATCGGCGGCTCCCGGCGAGATTGAAAGCCATGCTGAATTCGTCGCTTACCTGATGAGCGTCCTCCCCCAGACGAACCGGGCGGCGACGAAACTTTCACGCATAGACAAGGTGAAACAAGACATTCAGACGATAATAGACCGGCAAACCAAACAAATGCTGACCGAGCTCTTGGACCGCTATCTTCGGCTAGTAGATTCCTGCGAACAGGCAAACCACAAAAATGCGTCGCGCGAAAAGAAGGCGACCGGAGGGGGAAAATAAGAAATGGTATTGCCCTCAAAAACCTCCGGGAATCAGATCGTGATCATCTGTCGAGCGGCGAAGCCGGAGCACTTCATTTTCCTGCGTGAGGAATTCAAGCTTCGCACTGACATTACAATCCTCATCGTAAAGGAAGCGGTCACCGCCTTCAACGAAGCTCTCCGCTTTGAAAAATCGATCCTCGTCTTGAACTTTGAAGATGAATACGAATATTCACTCTTCGAATTTTTTCTTCGCAACTGGTCTGAAGAGAACTGGGCCAAGTACCGCAGCCCCACTTTGCTCGTCTCAAACTTCTTCGACGGGCAACCTTCATACCAGAAGGTCAAAGCCATGATGAAGTTCAACCACAAATACCTGAACTCATTCAATAAGACGTCAATACTTCAATTTGCGCTTGGCCACGTCGGCTCTTTCAGCAATCAGCTCGTGAAAACAAAACCCGCAGCCGCCTCGCCGCCACCCGATGGCGGAACGGTTCACTTCAGGGGAAGGACGTTTAAACTTCCGAAGGTTGAAAAACTGCCCATTGATTTGCCTGAGAGCTCAAGCCTAACGAAGCAAGAGCGTGAGCATCTCGCGATGTGCATGTGCGAGGGGATCAAGGAAACTCAAACGTTGTCGGATGGAGTGATTTTGGCCGCGCGCTACTGCTTGAAGATGTGGGGGATCCGGCTCGCCGTCATTTACCCGAACACGGCTGCGCAGTCTTCCGAGTCGGCTCAAGATGATTTGTACCGGTATCTGGTCGATGCCGAAAATCCATCCGTTTCCACGAAAGTTCGGAGCACACAGGACGTACTGCCAAGAAAAGGCACGGGAGCGTTGAGCTCCACCGCAAAAAACATCTTGTTGCCCGATATAACGAGTCAGATACCCATCTACTACGTTTGGGAGAAATCAAGCGAGTACTGTATACTCATATGGGTCGAAGGCTCGAGCGCAGGCATGTCGATCAGGCTTGAATTCATTCTGGTCTTGGTCCAAGCCATAAAAAAAATACGACAGAGGTATACACAAAGGAAGGAAAAGGCCGCATGACCGACTCAAAAAATAAAACCACGCCCCCGGGTTACTTGTCTTTGCCTATTGAGAAGGTTCACACAAACATGCAACTGCCCTTCAGCATCTACGTGCACCTGCCAGAGAACAACAAGATGATTTTGTTCCGAGCTGAAGGAGAGGTCCTCCAAAAAGTTCGTTTGGACCAGATTAGCAAGTATTCCGATAAATTCTTCATCAAATCCGAGGATCGCGCGAAACTAGAGGCCTTCCTAAACAGCCCGGCTCAATCGGTCGCCAGCAAGCTCAGTGAAGTCATCAACCTTCCATCGAAGTCAGTGGCCGTGAATACAAAGACCGAGCTGCAGCTTCGCAGCATGGAGATGCTTACGAAACAGCTGCACTTCTCGATCGACCCGAACAGCGCCGAAAGCCCCGTGCAACAAGCGACCAAGCACATCCACAAAGTGGTTGATGACGTGCTCGATATCGTCGGCATCGACGAAGGAATTGTCGCAAAGATCCAATCACTGCAGAACTCGCTGAATAACGAAGAGTGGAATCATTCCTTGAGCGTCGCAGCGGTATCGGCCTTGTTCGCGATAAGCTTGGGATACACCGACAAGAAGTTGCTTCGTGACATCGCGACCGGAGGATACCTGCATGACATTGGGTTGGTGGCTTGCGACGTGCCCATGCCGAAACGCGACATCAATTATACGCCCGAAGAGATGGAGCTTTACAAGAACCATCCTCGCGCGGGACTTGAACTCATTGAAACCCTTGAATTGCCAGTATCCGAGGAAGTGAAGCTGATCATCTATCAACATGAGGAAAAGTATGATGGTGGCGGCTTCCCTATGGACATTTCAGGGCCTGAGATCTTCGAACCTGCGCAGATCATCGCCATTGCCGATCGATTCGATGCTTTGATCAGGGTTGATGAACCAGGTTGGCTGACTCCCGAAAAGGCTCTTTATCAATTGCTCGAGGAGAATTCGAAGTCAGATCTCCCGTGCGCCTACAGCCCACTGCTGGTCGTCCAAATCGCGGAAGCCGCTTTTGCCGCTGGCGCGATCGACTAAGACCTGCCTTGAACTACAAGCTCATCTCATTCTCGTGTTCAATGAATGTCTTTAGGTTTTGAACCTCTGAGATCAGCCATTTTCCATCTTCTTTCACAAAGACGGCGTGTTTCTTATTCGTGATTTTGTTCTCAGACTCCGAGCTCTTCGTAAGATAGGTCAACTCATAGGTGACTGAAAATTTACCTTCCCCCAAAGCCCGTTCATCTTTCACTTTCAAAGAGATGAATTCGCGTTTCTTATCGATGAAGTGCGCCTTGAAAGAACCGTCATCGAGCTTTTCGAGCGTACTCTTCACTTTTCCCGTCGTGAATTCAAGCAAAGTGCGCTTTTCCTCTGGGTTTTTTATCGCGAAACTGCGTGAAACATAATCAGAGAGGGTTTTTTGAGGCGAATCTTTCATCTGGGATTTGGTCGAGCAGCCAATTGCACCGACCAAGATCAAAACTGCCAATGCATTACGAAACATATCCGGCGCTCCTTACCCGATCTAAGAAATCACGAACATCCTTATGATGATCCACTGAGCTCACGACGAAACGGTATCCGCGCCCAGCCGTGCTGCGTTCTTTACTTATCAATTCTACAGCACAATTGACCTCGAGATCACCTAATTTTAGGTAAATGTCATCGGCATTTTCGAGTGATTGGGCCTCGATCGGATAGACGTAGCACCCTTCGACGCTAAGGCGGCTAAGCTTGACCGGAATCTTGGCGTCGCTTGTTCTTATCGCCGCTTCGACTTTGGGCAAAAAGCGCGGCGCGCCCTCGAACCAACGCCTACCCGAACTGTAGTAAACCTCGCCTAAACTCTTGAAAAGGTTGAGACAATACAACACTGACACGATCAATAAAAACAGCGCATAGAAAGCCAAGGCGTAGTTCTTCGTAAACAACAAGAAGTAGGCGTTGGCGGCCAAGAGCGCGGCGCTCATGATCGAAACCGACCAAAATCCAATCCATTTAACCTGAGTGAGCCACCTCAAGGTGGCCAACATCCAGGTCGCCTGAAGCCCGTAAACCCACATCTTCGTGTGAGGCTCGAGCCGAATCGTCGCATCTTTCTGAACCACCCATAAATTGAGGATGAACAACGGCATTGCGACGATGACTAGCAACGAAAGAATCAAATGCTGCCGCGGTAAACGCACGATCTGCATACTCTTACGTTCCTCGTCGGCGTCATTTTTGTCAACTTTTCGCGGATATGTTATTCTTTCGATTATCAAATGGCACATTTCATCAACAAAGAGTGCACTAAATGCGGGGCTTGCTTGAAGGAATGCCCCACAAATTCCATTAGCGCGGGTGAACCGACTTATCTCATTGACGCTGACACCTGCACCGACTGCGTAGCCTGCGTGCCGGTTTGCCCGGTCGATGCCATCGCGAGGCTGAACGTAGAACTGTGAGCGAAATCTATTCCCTTGGAATCATGACTGGAACTAGTTGCGATGCAGCCGATCTCGCGCTGCTTCAGCTCAAAATCAAAACCAAATCCATTGAAGAGAGGCTGGTGGCCACGGAGACGAGGAATTTCCCCGTTGCACTACGAACCAGGCTGCGAGAAGCGCAGCAAGGCAAGATCACGGCTCCCAAAGCCGCCCTGTTGGGTCGTGACTATTCCAGATGGGTCGCGCAGTTTTGCAAGGAACGGTTGGGCTCGTGGAACATGCTCGAAAAACCACTGGTCATCGCCATTCACGGCCAAACGATCTGGCACGATCCGCAAAACTTCATCTCACTGCAAATCGTCGATCCAACGATCCTCTCTTACGAAACCGGTTGCACAGTGACTAGTTTCTTCAGGCAGCCCGACCTTGCTCGACGGGGCCAAGGCGCGCCCCTTGTGCCTTACTACCACTGGCTTCGCGCCAACTCCTCGCAAAGATACCGCAAGCTTCTTCCCTTCGCGATCCACAACGTTGGCGGCATCGCAAACTTGACCTACATCACCGGCGCATCCGAGCAATTGATCGCCTTCGACACCGGCCCAGGAAATGCGTTGATTGACCTCGCAGTCGAGCAACTGACTGGCGGATCAAAGAAGTTCGACCACTCCGGAAAAATCGCGGCGGGCGTTTTGGGTTCGATCCGGTGGGACGACATCCGAAAACTCGGCCGCCACCGCTACTTCGTCGAAAAACCTCCGAAGAGCACCGGCAGGGAATTGTTCAATGAAGACTTCTTGCGCAAGTTGCCAGGCAAAGGCGCCGTGCGCGTCGCCCATGCCACGGCGTTTTCGGCGCACACGATGGCCGCGGCCTACCACCGATTCGTGCTTCACGGGAACAATCGGCTCCAAAAAATCTTGATCGCGGGTGGCGGCAGCCGAAATCCGGTCTTGATGCAACTCTTCAGGCAAGAGCTCGAACGAATGACGGGAAGAAACATCCCAGTGGAACCTCTCGCCGACGATTTCGCCCCGGCTCAATACTTGGAAGCGATGGCCTTCGCGCGCCTAGGGCTGAATGCGTTGACGGGTAAACCTGTCAGCCTGGCCCAAGTCACGGGCGCCGCCGAAGATGGGTCAGGTGCCGGGATATTTCCGGGTAAGAACTTCAAGCGCCTGCTAGATGCCGCAAGATTGCTCTGAAAGAACGATGGCGTTAGCTCGCACGACATTCTTGTTGACCGGCGGGGGCTCGATTCCAATGAAACGCGGACCGAATTCCGATGCGACGGCTTGCCACCTTTGAAGATCGCCATTCAGGCAGACCGGGGCCTTGAGTTTCAAGGGAATATTTTTCCAAGTCTTCGGCACCCAACAATTTGGCGAGACTTCCTTCATCTTCATTTCCACGAGCTGCCGAACGACTGGAAGTTCCTTCAATAGATCAAATTGGGTTTCGGCGTAGGTGGCCATGGTACCGGCGTCAAACCAAGGGACATCTTCTTTGCAGGCGAAAAGGCGTCCCTCTAAGATCAGAGGCTCTAATAAACTAAAACGAAGCTCGCTCGGGCCCTCTGGCAGCCGCGCGAGCAATTCGGGCTCGATCAAATACGAACCCGAAAACATGGTTCCCCGATTCAATTTTTCACCCAGCTTTGAGACCCTGCCCGAAACATCGAGCTCGATGTTGGTATAAGGTTCCCGTGAATTTTCAAAACTCCTGACATGCATCGTTAGCACCGAATTGTGCTGACGGTGGAAGCTCAACATTTTCTTCCACGATGGAAAACAAATGGAATCACCGTTCACTACGGCCAAAGTCTCTCCGCCGATCCAATCTCTCAATTTCCAGAGGGCTCCTGAGGAGCCCAAGATCTTGTCGGTTTCATCGCTGAAGTGAAATCGCACTCCCGTCAGCTTCTGCAACTCGGCATCGCCCGCCACTTCAATGATGCTCTGAGGCGCATGACTCAAGTTGACGGCAAATTCGGTAATACCGAGCTCGCGATGAAGCCCCCAGATCCCGTACCAAAGCGCCGGGATGCCGAGGATGGGAAGGCTTGGTTTCGCGCGGTTCAAGGTCAAAGGGCGTAAACGCGTCCCGAGGCCGGCCGCCAAGACGAGTGCTTTCACTTAAAATTCATCCTTAAAAGTAATAATACCTGAAAAGCAGGCATCTCAGCTCATCTAACTCAGGAAACTTCAAGAGATTGCGTCGAATATTCTCAAAAGTGTTGCCAATGAACTTGAGATATCTGACGTCTTGCCGCTTCATGTAAAACGATGCGAACGAGCCTATCGCCTTGAAGTTTCTTTGGATCGACATCAAATCAAAGATCCGAACGAACTCCTTCCGGTTTTCCTTTGCGCCCTCGGCCTTTTCCTTCGATCTCATGTAATACTCAACAAGTTCGTAAACGACCTCTTCTTCAAGCTGGTAATAAGAATCCCTCAGCAATGAAGCTAGGTCATATTGCGCGCAACCTAGCCTGGCGTCTTGAAAATCGATCATGTACAGATTGTTGCCAGAAACCATCACATTCCTGCTGTGATAGTCACGGTGGGTGAAATACCAATCTTGCGAGGCCAGCTTCTTGCAAATCCATCGAAAGTACGAATTCACGACTTTCGCTTCTTTCACCGGGATATTGCGCGCAAGCGCCCCATTATAGAAATGGGCCATGGTAAAGCCTATTTCCCACATCAGTTTTTCTTCGTCGAAATACAGGCCGTAAGCATCGATAGGGGCGCTGGTCTTGGTGGCGACGACTTGCATATTGAGCAGCAAATCAATGGCCCTTTTAAACCAAACAAGCTGATCTCTCTTCTTTGAAACCCGCTCTAAGCGCTTGAGCAAGGTTTCATCACCCAAATCCGAGAGCAGCATCATTCCTTGTTTCGCTTCAAAATCGAGTATCTGCGGAACATTGACGCCGAGCTTGCTCAAGTGCCTTTGCACTTGCACGAAAGGGAGCTGCTCGCCCAGGTCATCAAACGGTTGAGTCTTCATTGCGATGAATGACGAGTTTCGGGTTCTCACGCGATAATACCTGCGAGAAGAAGCATCGCCAGGAATTTGGGTCATCACCACGGAAGAACCCAATCTCGACAACCAAGACCGAATAAGTTGTTGTTCTTGAGCGCGATCGCGCTCTATTTTATTTTTGGCAGACTGTTCAGCTTTTGCCTCGTGCCGCATTCGCCTTCTTCTTTGTTTTGAACTTCGCTTTCTTGACTTGAAGATGTGACTGAAGTCTCTCTTCAAATGCCTGACTCGTCACAATAGGATCCCGCAGAGGCGTCAATTTCGCAACACTTTCACGCGCTTGAACGATTCTACTGTCAAAATCTGGAAGAATTTTGCCGAGCGCCCGCATTTGCTGTTGAAATGGATTGATCGAACAGCGCTGTACGAATGTAACGGCCCCGCGCGGGTCAAACTTGGCGGCATAGATTATTTCAACGGCGGTTCTTTCAGCCTTCAAATAGGTTTCTTGCCCGAAATCAAAAAGACCGCCTGGCTGAAACCAGCCTTTCGTCAAGTAATCTGAGGCCGGTTCGATTGGAGTCGTCGGCAAAGTCACAAGACTCGACCCAAGTTCATGGCCTTGAAGATTGGCGAGATTACGAACCGTCGCCTGCTCTTTCAAGAGCGCGATCTGCGTCGCAAGAATGAAGGCCAGCTCGTTCTCATAATGAATCGCTTCCAACATGCCCACAGAAACATAGATGGTATCAACGATCCCAGCCGCTATATAGGGAGTGGCCGTTTCAAGTACCACGACCTTAACCGAACCCAGCCCGGCCGTATGACCGCGAGCGCTTGCCATGAGAAGGGCGATAGATTCTTTGAGATAGTGACGAACCACTTCATCTTCTCGTTCGCCAAATGCTTGAACCAAGTTTTGCGTGAGCTGGCTTGAAAGCGCCGACTTTTTATCATCGGGGATGAGCTGGGTTTCAGCTTCCCTCTTCTGGGAAGATTGACAGCCGCTGAATACGGTAAGACTTCCCAAGATCCCTAGAATGAGAAAACATTTGAAGTAGCGCATTACCTTAATAGGTAACAAATGCCGGGTTAATGGGCAACCATTCCGCAGAGTTTATAAGCCGCGATGGAAGAATGGATCTTACGAAGCCTTTAGTTTTGAACGCTGCCCGCTGGAGCTCTCACTTCAGCAGGAGCCGCTGCGCTATTAGGCTGACCCGGTTGAATTGGGGCACCGCCGCCGCTGCCGCCATTGAGCATGGATTTTACTGACGCAGAATCTGGCAGAGAATCCGTGGTGCTCAGTTTCTCTCCGCCCCTTCTCGCCCGAATTTCTTCAGCCTCTTGTTTTTCTTGCTCAGTGATCTGGTAGTAAAGGTAAAAGCCGGCATAGATTAAGTTAGGATCTTTGATCAAAGCACGGTTATTCTCGTAAATCTTGCGCCATTTGCTGCGCT
Organism: Bdellovibrionota bacterium; assembly: GCA_040754655.1. Lineage (GTDB taxonomy): Bacteria > Bdellovibrionota > UBA1018 > UBA1018 > UBA923 > JBFMCE01. Next base: position 39,425 of record JBFMCE010000017.1, read on the forward strand.
TAGCGTAAACATCGTCAGCGATAGATCCCAAAGTGTCGCCCTGCTTGATCATATAGGGCTCGCCATTGCGTTCAACGGCTGGATCTGAAAAGGGTCTTTCATATTTGAGCTGCATTCCCACTTCGAGCTTGTTGGCGTTGGAAATGGCGTCTTTATTGAGTTCGTGCAGTGATTTCCATTTGAGGATGTCACCGTAAAGATTGAAGGCAATCTTCATCAAGGTATCTCCACGCTGCACCCCGTATTGAGCAACCTCGCCCGAGCCTGACATTTCATTCGATGAAACCGCATTTTCACCTGTTGATTGAGGAGGCTCAGAGGTCACCGTCGCTTCGGCAGGTGGTTCTGAAGGAGGCGTTTCGGAAACAACTGGGTTCGCTTCAGTGGTTGCCACGCTTTCGGCAGGCACCTCGTCAGCGACAGGAAGGGCTTCAGGTTCGCCTGCGCCTTCGATCGCGGCAGTGTCAGCTTGAGCGACTTCGTCAACGCTTTCTGCGCTCTGATCTTCTTTAGTATTTCCGCATCCACCTAAAACAAACGCGGTCAGCAATATCATTAGGAAAGCCAGTTTCATGGCGGATTCTCCTTCAGCCATCCTTTCGGTGGTTGCTCTCGAAACCTTTAGGAAAATCGCCAGTTCTGATCACACACCGATAATCGCCATGCCAACCAGGCAGAAACTACCGCGCAGGTAAAAACATTTCTTGTTGATCGAGCTCGCGGAAGATCAAACTGCCCAACCGATCAAAATCCTCGGGTCGATTGATGAAGTCATAGTTGTCTGAATCTACCACCAGTACTTTGCCCGTCTTGTAGTTCTCGATCCACTCGTCGTAATAACGATTTAAATTCAAGAGATAGGTATCGCTAATCTTCGTCTCGTAATCTCGCCCCCTCAAGGAGATGTTTGACTTGAGCTTGGGAAGGCTCTTTCTCAAATAGATCAAAAGATCAGGCGGCGTCAGGTAATTGCACATCTCTTGATAGAGATCGAGATAGGTATGGTAATCGCGTTTCTCCATGTAACTGCTTTCAAAGAGATTTCTCGCAAAGATGTTCGCGTCTTCATAAATGCTTCGATCTTGGATCGCGCTGTTCGTGCTTTGATTGATGCGTTGATGCGCCTTAAACCGCGTATTTAAAAAGAAAATTTGAATCGGAAAAGACCAACGCGACATGTTGTCGTAGAAGTCGGCGAGGTAAGGATTGTCAACGACGACTTCGTAATGGGGCTCCCAGCCATACTTCTTTGAAAGGAGGCCGGTTAAGGTGGTCTTTCCGGTCCCGATATTGCCCGCTATGGAAATGAAAATCTTCGGACCTGCTCCAGCCTGTACCTGACCACCTAATGCCACTTGTCTTTCATCCATAGGGTTGATCGATATCTAGGGTGAGTGCGAACGTCAAACTGCTCTGCGTTATCCGATCGGGAATGTCGACCATAGGAACTTAAAAAATTCGGTACCACTCAACCAAGTCTAGTCTAAAATAAGAAAACGCAGCTTCCCCACCCAATCACACGAAAGGTCCCCGATGGTAGAGGCAGAAGACGTCTTCGATCCGAAACAATTTCAATCCATTCGCCTCGAAATCGAATTCAAAGACCTGACGACGGGAACCGAAGTGCGGGATCACGGAAGGATCAGCCTGCAAGAAATCTCTGAGAAGACCCTTGTACTCGAAGTTCCCGAGAAGAGTTGCAACGCCAGGCACAACGTCATGATCAAAATAAAGCAGCCGGATAAGAAGCAAAAAAAAGGAGCTGAATTCTTCTCGGTCACCGGAAAGGTCATCCAGCTCGAAGAAGCCGGCGAAGCCTCTTTGCGGGTAACCGTCGAGATACTGCAGTTCGACGACAAAAGTTGGAACGATTTTCAAAATCTCTTTTTGAATCGGCAAACGGAAATCGAAAACTTCTTGAAAGCCGCGAAAGGATATTGAGGACAATGGTCAGCGGACGTGATTCAGCCGAAGCGAAAGCTTTCGCGAAATACATTGAAACAAGAAAAATTCTCATTGCCGATCCCAGCGCATCGGCGCGCTCAGGTCTTTTCAAGGTCTTCAATGATCTGGGCGCTAAAACGAGCCAAATCACGCTCGTGAACAGCTTCAAACAGGGGGTCGAGCAAATCACGGCGTTAAAACCTCACATCGTGGTCGCTGAGTATGAGCTTGGCAGGCGATGCGGCTTGGATCTGCTTCAAGCCCAGCGAGAGCAAGATCCCGGCACGGCAAAGCAAATGATCTTCGTGATCGCCACGGCAAATACCTCGCAAACGGCGGTGGCCAAGGCCGCCGAAGAAGACATCGACGCTTACATCATTAAACCATTCACCGTCGAGATCGTGCGGAAGACTTTGATGAAGGCGGCCTTCTCGAAACTTCATCCCAGCCCTTATCTGGCCGCAATCGACGCTGGAAAGGCCTCTCTCGAAGAAGGGCGGCTCGACGAAGCGGAAAACCAGTTCGCAAAAGCGATCACCTTGGATCCGGCGCCAGCCCTGGCTTATTATTATTTGGGCCAGGTGAAGTTCATCCGCAAGATCACCGAGGAAGCGCGCGGAAGTTATTCACAAGGCCTCGAGTACAACAAGATTCATTACAAGTGCCTTGTCGGGCTTTACGAGCTCTTGATGGCCCAAAGGGATCACTCGCAGGCCTATGAGGTCGTCAAAAAAATCTCGCAATACTTTCCCGCCAACCCCAAGCGCTTGGGCGAGGTTTTGAGGCTTGCGATCATGAACGCGAAGTACGAGGACGTGGAAAGGTACTACGGGATTTTCATCAATATTGATGAGCGCGACGATATCCTCATCAAGTACATCTGCGCGGCTCTCGTAGTATGCGGAAGATATTATCTGGAGGCTGGCTCACGAATAAGGGCGCTTGAATTGTTCCAAAAGGCGGCGGCCACCGGAACTGGGCGGGTCAAAATTCTTCGTGAGATCGTGCAAGTCTTGGTCGATCACGGACTCGCGAAGGAAGCCCGGAATTTTTTGAACAAGTTCCCTGCCGAGAGCCACACTTCGGAAGACTATCTCATCATGCGATTTCAGATTCTGAATCTCGAAGGCAATCATTCGTTGCTTATCAGCGAGGGCCGCGACCTCTTGGCGAAAGGGCTGAGAGATCCCCGGCTGTTCACGATCATGCTGAACAGATCCGCTGAAGCCAACCTCGATATGGCCGTAGACAATATCTACAATGACGCCATTCGCTTTTTCCCTGAAAGAAAAACTGAATTTGAAGAGCTTTATCAAGCCGCGAAAAACAAGCCTAAAGGCCCGAAGAACTCAAACGCCTAGCTTCTTATCAAGCGAATCCAGCATCTCTTGAGCTTTGGGCAGCAAGGAATCCAGTTTTCGCGCTTTCAGCTCGGATTCCTTAAGACGCTTGCATCGGGTCAAAAACAACGACAACGCCCGCCGCGCCGGCCAATCGTGGCCCTCAAGACGCGTATAGAGAAACCCCAAGTGGTACAACACTTCAATGTGGTCAAGATGGGTTTCCTGGTCTTTCTTCAAAATTTCGGCCGCTTCAAGAGGGCGCGCCAATCCTTCGAGCAAACGCGCCTTTAAAATAGCGTATCGCTCCATTTCCGCTGAACTTGCAGGCTCGATTCCGTTCAGACGCGACAGACCTTGATCATAACGCTTCTGATCAAGGTCCAGCTCTATAAGACCGTAAGTCGCACCGACATCCGCCGGTATGAGCTCTAAAATCGTATTGAGCGACTTCGCCGCGGGTCCATCAAGGTTAAGCCCCGACTGGCATTCTGATTTGAGCCTCAGTACCAAGAGATTGTCTTGGTCTTTCACTTCCATCGAATCGATCTCTCGAATGCACTCATCCCATCGCTTGACCTCAGAAAGACCCTTGGCCTCTTGGAACTTCTGAAAGGAAGCCGAGGTCACGAACTGCTCAGCAAACAAAATGCGCCTACTTGAGACTTCCTTCAGTTGAACTTTTGAGCGGCCGAGCTCGCGCGCCTTGTCGAGATGCAAGATCGCTTGTCTTCGATTTCCTTGGCTCATCGAGAGTTTCGCCTGGCGGATCGCGTTCTGAAACTCAAGATCGTTTTTCTTCTTGGGCGCGGCAATGCCGTCGGGTGAGAATATGCACGCAAAAAAAAGGAGGATGAAAGCGAAAACGGGATTCATCTCCCACCCGATCCCATCACAGCACTTACGAGCGCATCGCTATGCGCGAACAGCGACGCAAAACCACCGGTATGAATGAAAAGCACGCGATCGCCGAAGAACCTGGCTCGCTCAGGCGAAGCAGTCAATTCAGAGACCAAACCCCAGAGAGCCTTGCCAGTGTACACAGGATCGAGCAAGATCCCGTCTTCGCGTGCGACCTGAGCAATGAATTGGTAAAGCTCTGGGGTCGCTTGCGCGTAACCGGGCCCCGCATAGCCATCGATCACGTGAATATCGGCCGCCATCAAAGATACTGGCAGCCGGAACCGTTGAATAGCGCCCAACGCAACGGCCTTTACCCGTTCAGACATCTCATTTGATGTTCTGCACACGTTAAAACTCACAATCTTGCATTCATCCCAATCATACAGATTGCGGCCCACCAACAACCCCGCATGCGTTCCGCCTGATCCATTGGCAACGACAATAGAGCTGAACCGCCCTGGCAGACCTTGTTTGCCAACCTGCTCGGTGATCTCTCGAAAAGCATCGATGTATCCCATCGCCCCTACGTCACTGCTTCCGCCCTCGGGAATAAACAACGGGGTAACGCCGTCCCTGACGCGATACTCTTCAGCTGCATCGAAGAATGTTTTCCTGATATCGTCATAGGCTGCGTCGGTGATGAAGCGCAGCCGTGCGCCGCTGACATAGTCAATCAGGAGATTTCCTTGGAGAGGGCTTCCCGGAAGGGGTTGCGCCCCCCTCAGAAAGAGCACGCATTCAAGGCCCAATTGACGGCAAAGAACGGCCGTCGCCCTCGCGTGATTGCTCTGCAGCCCGCCACACGTGAAGACGACCTTCTTTCCTTTTTCAATCGCCTCAACCAACAGAAACTCAAGTTTTCTTATTTTGTTCCCGGCAGCCGGACCGTGTGTCAGATCATCTCTTTTGACAAAGAGATCGACCTTTCCAAGTTTCGAAACCTTTTGAGATAGAGCGGCGAGACGGTGGATCGGGGTCGGCGTTTGAGCGAGATTGAGCTTGTCCGGGATTGAAAACTTCGACATAATTTTTCGAGGATGATTAAAGCGGACGGTTCGAAAAAAGTCAAAGAAAGACTTGTACTTGCAATTGCCGCTTTCTTCTTTGCTTCCGCCGCAAGTGCAGAAGTCTCGGAAAAGGATGTTCAAGCGCTCGAGCAGCAAGAATTTGGCATAATACCTCCTTCAAACTCCCAACCGACTCAGAAAACGCCGCCTGCCGCGAAAGAGCGAAAGAGCCCCTCCGAAGACCTTCAACCAGGCTCACGCGCCGAACAACTTCGACCCATCGAAGCGGAAGAGTTCAATGTCAGGCTGGTGAAGACTAGTTCTTCAGGTCGCGTTCTTCTGCTTGAAGATTTTTCTGAAAACCATCCTCGCCCGGGCAAGATCCTGCTTCTCAAGCAGGATAAAGAGGATGTCGCGGCGATTCGGGTT
>JBFMCE010000018.1:0-44531 GCA_040754655.1 Bdellovibrionota bacterium
CATTTCATTCTGACGAAAAAGTAGACGTGAAGGACCATGAGTATCTTTATCGATATCTTCTGACGATTTTCTTGGTGTCTGTCTGCGCATTGGTGAAACCCATTGAGGCGCTGGCTTCTTCTGGGATTTCTTCCTCCCAAAACGCGGCGACGGAACTCTGCTCATTTGAAGGAATTGCGCAACGTTTCGCAGAGATGGTCGACCGCTCTCGAAACTATCCACGGCAGCTAGAGTTGATAGCCGCCTCAAAGGCGTTCAAGGTGTTCGCCCGAAAGCACGGGCTTGGCTTGGATGATGCCCAGGAAGAACTCAAAAAGGGGGAAGCGCTTTTGCAGCGCTACCTCGAATGGAACTTCGCAAGGGTGGCGTCGCCTGAAACACTAAAAAAACTGCAAGAGGGCGAGCTTCGGGCCTCGCTGATGAGGCACGGCGTAGAGGTGCCTCTTGGCGAGGCAAGGCAAACGCTCAAAAAAATAAGCGCAGCGAACCTAAAGCGTGAGCTTTTGGCTTTTCCCTATAAATCTGTTCCTGAAATGCGAGAGGCAGAGCGAATCATAAAAAGCATCCGCCCATTTTTTACCCACAATACCAATGTGGATCCGATGGCTCTCGAGCTTCCGGTGGTGAGCTCGCGCCAACTTCGAATTCTCAATGGGGAAGGTGGAATAAATAGCCAGACCACCTTCACAAATGGCTTTCTGAAATCAGACAATCATGTTTTCTTCTCTGTTTTTCTCAAGTTTAAAGATCAAATCGACGGCGGTCGAATCACGGGGTATGGCAAAAATTGGTTCTCGCCTACCGACGCCTATGCCCAAGAGTGGGGCTGGATTTCGGCAGATATGATGTATGAATCGGATCTTGTTGCCTTTGCAAAGAACCGCACTCCTGAGCTTTGGGCGAAAATTGAGGCTGAGCTGGGCGAAACTTCATTCGCCAAATTTGATGCGTTCGAGAACCATTTTAGTGGTGACCCTAGAATTCCACAGATCGAAGAATATTTAGAACGCGTGAAGAAGAACCTCTGGCAACTCGATTTTACAGTCAAAGATTTTGCAAAGCTGATTCAGAACCATCTTCTTTTTAAGCTGAATCGATTGCGTTTAGAGGACCCCGGGAGGTTTGAGCACATGATGCAGATTTTGAATTCAAAATTCCTGTGGCCGTCCCTCCCGGAGAGTTGCGTTGAGGCCTAGTCCGGCGAAGTAGCTCGCGGAAAAAATTACCTCTTCGGCGCGTTCGCCCTCGTTTAGAAGGTCTGACCTCCCGATAAGCCCTTCATGAGTCTTCTGGGTGTGACGAGACGATTGATCTGGTCGAGCGGGGGAAAGCAGAAAACCATTAGGTTTGTTTGGGTTTTTTGCTTGTTCTTGAGTGCCATCACCCGTGCGGAGCAGGCTATAGACGCTCAACTTCAACTTGAGCCTCATCCCGAAGTCTTGCGCTCGTGCGACCTTGCCACGGTAATGACCCTAAAAGAGCGGCAATACCTGATTTCTAAACTTCGTATATCCAAAGCAGGTCAAACCATCCTCGAAAACTTCAAAAGACAATACGGCACACTAGAGAAGCTTGCTCTTCAGTGGGATCAGGTCTCGTACTCAAAAATTACCGATCCTCCGGCGGGTCCTCCTCCTGCGTCTGAGCGGCCTTCGCGCGCTTTAGCGCAAACCACGCCTTCTCGTGGGCGCGTGTCGCGCGCGCTGGCTGGTTTAAATAAAAAGGCCCGAGAAGACAACTCGCCGAATGCTCCGCTTGCGCAGCCCCGTGGCCCTCAGCCCCTTGGGCGTGGCGTTTGCGTGCATTTGACCAAAAACCTTCCAGAGATCGAACACGTCGCGGATCTTGCCCATGAACTCACACATGCAACGAAGCTCGAATTGAAAGTGCTGCGAGGGGATGTGGAAACGGCGGAACAGTTCGTTGGCCAGAGGCTAGGTTCCTCTGGCGGTGAGGCCGATGCTTTTGCCACTGAGTGCACTGTAAAGCGCGAGATCTTGGGTGAGTGGGATCCTTTCTGCGCTCCTTACGTGCATGATGGTAAGATCAGCCGCGAGAAGGTGTTGCAAAGCCTCTACAGCGGTCAGCTTTCGGCTTCTTTGACGGGTGAGTCGTATCCGACGCTTCTTACCCGTCAATTTCAGGCGCTTTTGCGAAAAAGAATCTACTCTGGACTTGAGAATAAGCGGGGCATTCAATAGGCTATCGCTTTATGAAAGAAAACAAGCAAGTCGTTGTTACTGTTACCGGCCGCGACGTTCCCGGCATCACCTCAGGGCTTACCGAGATCCTCAACCGAGAAGGCGTAAGGCTTCTTGATATGGAACAAGCCGTGACCCACGGTTTACTCTCTCTCTCGATGGTCGTGCAGTTCGTAGGGGCGGCAAGCGGTAGCGCCGAGGTTTTGAAAGACTTGCTTTTTAAGGCCAAAGAACTGGGTGTGAACCTTGATTTTACGGTGGTGGAAGGCGATGCGCCGATCCGTTCCTCAGCCCAACAGTTCGCCATCACGCTGATGAGTGATGATTTGCAGGCTCGACATGTGGCTGCGATCTCAGCGGTGCTTGCCAAGCGCAAGGTGAACATTGATTCGATCCGAAAACTCAATGAAGGCGGTCTTTCGTGCCTTGAATTGATCACCTACACCAATAGCCAAATCGATGTTGGCGGGCTCAAAGATGATTTGCTGAAAACCACGGCGAGATTTCCTCGGCTAGATATCGCGGTACAACGAGAGAATCTTTACCGCAGAGCCAAGCGGCTTGTGGTGATGGACATGGACTCTACCCTGATTCAGGTCGAAGTGATCGATGAGCTCGCAAAACTTGCGGGTGTCGGGCCGCAAGTGGTGGAGATCACCGAAAAAGCGATGGCGGGCCAGATGGATTTTGACGACAGCTTGAAGCAGCGAGTGTCACTCCTCAAGGGGCTTACTGAATCTGACTTGAAGCGAGTTGCCGACGCTATTCCCCTGACTCCTGGCGCTGATGTGCTCATCAAAACCTTGAAGCGTTTGGGTTACAAGATCGCGCTGATCTCGGGCGGATTCAGCTACTTCGGTGAGAAGCTTAAAGAGAAACTTGGTTTGCATTACGTTTACACGAACACCCTTGAGATCGTGGATGGCAAGGTCACGGGAAGGCTTACCGGAAGCATCGTGAACGCCCAGCGAAAAGCCGATCTGCTTGAGCTCATCGCGCAGCAAGAAGGTGTCCCGCTTGAGTCGACGATCGCTATCGGTGACGGTGCAAACGATATCTTGATGCTCAAAAAGGCGGGGCTGGGCATCGCCTTCAATGCGAAGAAAAAAGCGCAGGAAGCTGCAAGCGCCGCTATAAATCAAAAGACTTTAGCCTCAATCCTCTATCTTCTTGGGATCACTGACAAAGACGTCGAAGAGGTGGTGCGCAGTTAGTTCTCGACCTATTTTGTCGGAAAACTCGGCGCACGCCGAGTTGGGGGTGTTGCCGCATTGGCTGCATGGCGCTCAAGGCAGGCTTACTCGCTGGCACGTCGCGGCCCAGCCCAGCCAAAAGTAAGGTTTTTTGAAAAGATTCCGAAGAAATTGAGTAGAGGCTCCCGCGGCGGGAGGCAATACTCATGGAACGAGCGATCGGAAGATTTTTCCTCATTTTAACCCTGCTTTTAATCCTGTTTTCGACGGGCTGTAATTTCTTCGGGAAAGAAGACAACGACGGAGGCAACCCGCCAGTCGGGCAATTGAGCGACGGAAAGTCGATCATCGGTTCGTGGACGGCAAGTTCTGCGTCAGTGGATGTCGACGGAAACCCTGAGTTCGCGATCACAAACACATACACGTTTGATCCGGCGGGGGGGGCGCGCATTGACGTCACCGACGGCAAGAGCGCAACCACCATCTGCACTGGTTACGGGCAGTATCGAAATCCCAATGGGAATGACGTGATCATTTACGTGCAAGGAGCTACACCTTCGAATTGCGGGTTCAACTCGCAGATCCATTTGTCGCAAGTCGAAGTGTTCGAGAAAACAATTCGATTCAAGGACCCTGAGTCGCAAGAAACTTACGCTTACTTCAAGGTCCAACCGCAACCTCGCGCTCCGGTCGGAGTTTGGGATTTTGATGGCGCCGGCGGGATTGATTATCTCTTCCTCGATAAAGACGGGTACTTTTTGATACAGTCGACCGATCCTGACACATCAGAGATGTTCTTGTACGTCGGCATCTATTCGATCATTGGCGCTGAATTGCGCCTGGGGTTCTTTATGAACATGGATCCAAGCCAGCTCCATGGCTACTGGGTGTTCTCGCAGTTTGTAACGGATGGTCAGGTGTTAGAGCTTTTAGAAGACACCGAAGACGGTCAGTTCGCGTACACTGGAATTCGCCTCTAATCTTTTTGAATCGCCTGATCCCAGCGTGTAACCTTGCCATTTTCAAATTCTACGATGTGGTACTCACGTTCATAAGCCATCGGCGTGGATTGACTCGGGCTAGGCCCGAAAGTAGGGTAGCCGTAAGGGCTTCCTAGTGCTGGACTTGCTGGACTAGAATCACGAGTCGCATAGCCGCCGGCGTATTTCCAAAGAGTGACTGTTTTATCACCACGTCGGAATGCGGTTTTATCAGAGGGTTTTCCTTTCGCGATCAGAACTTGTTCTTCTGTGAATCCAACATCAATTCGACCGTTCTGAATTTGAGCTTGTACTTCAGGCGGATAAGAATTGAATTGGTGCTGGTGGTCTTTGATGCGAGACGAGACCGTACTGCAGGCCGAAATCAATAGAAGAGCCAGGATCAAGAATGCAACGAGTTGGTTTTTCCCAATAATCATCGTTATTCTTGTTTATCACAGGGCGGGCAAAATCTATCTCAGAATTGGTTCTGATAAGATAGATTATGTAAACTCATGAGCGGTATTTGAGCCTGGCTGAACTGAACGGCGTGTAGACTTGCCGTCCACGAACCGATGATCGACTTTCCGTCGCTCAACTGAGCGTGCGAAGATTTGCAAGGTACCTGTCAGAATTTGTCAGAAAACTCGGCGCACGCCGAGTAAGGCAACCACGCACTGCCTTTTAGTGGTATAAAAATGAGCGGTGGCGCTCAGCAGCTGACCAACTTCAAGAAAAAAACCAGCACATCAGATAGCTTAGACATGCCTAAGTGTTAGTCCGCAGTTCGCCCTTTTTTCCCCACTTTATTGCTGTACGACTCAAGCTTGAGGCCCGCTACGATGAACTTCAAGAACTGCAGAAGCCCTCCCGAGAAAAGGCCCACCATCATTGTCGTGAAAAGCTGATATTTCTTCTTCGTGTATGGGTACCAATTGGCTTCGATCTTTGAACTGTTCTTATCGATAAGAATCGATTTGATGTTTGAGAATGCGTACAGACCGAACTCGCCTTTATACCGCCCAAAACCGCTCATTTTTATACCACCAAAAGGCAGTGCGTGGTTGCCTTCGGTCAGCATGACATTATTGATCGAGACATTGCCAGTTTGCAGGGCTCTGGCCACTCGAACTGCGCGGGTTTGATCAGCGGTCCATACGCTTGCCGAGAGTCCATACTCAGAATGGTTCGCAAGCTCGATGGCCTGATCTTCCGTTTCAAATGCGATCAAAGGCAAAACAGGCCCAAAAGTTTCATCGCGAACGACTTTCATCTCTGGACGAACGTTTTCAAGCACGATCGGAGGAACCGCTCGCGAGTTGCCATCCCAATCTTGTCCCGTGAGTTGGATCGCGCCGTCTCTGCGGGCCTCTTCGACGTGTTCTCTGATGGTTTTCAGTTGGAAATCCACCGTCATGTGGCCGATATCGGCGTCACCGTCAGAATCAACGGATTGTTTGATCTTAGAAATTTCAGAAAGCAGCGCTTTCTTGAAGGGTTCATAGGCACTCTTTTGGACATAGAGCCTTTCGACCGAGGTGCAAGATTGCCCCGTATTGGTCATGGCCCCCCAGGCAGCCCCTGCGGCTGCACGTTCGAGATTGGCGTCGTCGAACACGATCATGGGATCTTTGCCGCCCAGTTCTAGCTCGACCGGTATGAGTTGACGCGCGGCCTGGGCCATGATGAGTTTTCCGGTCTTCACGCTGCCAGTGAAGAAGATCTTGTCTGGCCTCATCTCGATGAGTTGGCTTGCGACTGCTCCGTCGCCATAGGCGACTTGAATCCAACCAGAGCCGAATTCAGCTGCAGAGAGAACGCTTTCCACTAGCCCCTTAAGGGGTGTGTATTCAGAGGGTTTGTAGAGCGTGGCATTGCCCGCTATGAAAGAAGACGTGCAAGGCACGATGGCTTGATAAAAAGGATAATTCCAGGGCGAAATCACCAGTACAGTGCCCACAGGTTCGAAATACACCCAAGAACTTTTTCCCATCAACGCGATTGGCGTGTGCGCCTTCCGATCAGAGAGAACCTTCACAGCTGATTTTTCGAGATAGTCCAAGTGCTCTAGCACCGCGAAGATCTCAGACATCAGGGCGTCCGAGCGCGACTTGCCGGTTTCTTTTTGAATCTGATCGATGATCTGCTCTCTGCGATCGAGTATCACCTTTTTGAGGCGAGATATTCGTTCGATTCGATCTGACACGCTCAAGTCGCGAATCGCATTTGCTTGCGAGCGAGCATTCTGAAAGACCGCTCTGAGATCAGGTTGTTGTGATTGGCTCATAGTTCTTCCCGCGACCTCGGGTCGCAATTCAGGATCTTGGTGCATTTAAGAGTCCCCCAAAATCGAATTCTGCAGCAGAAATCTCGGAAGCTCAAGCTTTGATGAAGACGACCTCGAGGTTGCTTAACGCAGCAACCGATCCTAGTTTGCTTAAGCCCAGCATTTCCTTTGAATCGGATCCAACCATTTGATGCAGTCTTTCAATAAGGCGTTGCGCGTGATCAGGGTGCAAGTGAACGCTCGCCACCCACTCGCTTTCTTGCGGGTGTGCGAGCGTGACTCGAGTGGTGGTCGTTCTGATTTTCCAATAAAGAACCCAGCCCTGAGTAAGCAAGAGCTGTAGTTCAGAGGCATTAGGATTCTTTAACAAACTTTGCAAGGCGTCGCCAAGCGCTCTCGCCAAGTCGGAAGTGAGTTCTAAGGAAAGCGTTGTCTCTAAGGTCGGATGAGAATGGGTTTTTAAGGTGACCGGCGTATTTTTCCAATCCAAGCGCAGCACGGTCACCTTCCCTCGTTTTTGATCGAAAGATCACGGAAGATCCACCAGTTCATTGAACCAGGTTTGAAGCCTGAGATGTGCTTCCGCACAAGCCCGTGAATTTTTCCGTAGTAAAGCGGTATGGTTGCGACCGATTGCTCAAGCAGAATGTTTTCTGCTTCGCGATAAGCTTTTAATCGCTCTTTCTCGGTCGGAAGGCTTCGAGCTCGTCTTACTAAGCCGTCATATTTTTCGTGAGCCCATTTGTACCGGTTTAGCCCTGAGTTGCTCAAAAAAATCGAATAGAAGTTATCGGGATCAGGAAAGTCAGCGCCCCAGAAATTGATCTGCATCGCATAGTCATCATAGTTGAGTTGAGGAGAATAATAACGTTTTGGCTCAAGGATGTGAAGCCTCACCTTCAGTCCTAGATTCTTCTTGAGCTCTTCCTGAATGAACTGAGCCGTGATGATCTGGTCGTCAAACGAAATAGTCAGCAGATCAAGAGGTGGAAGTTGCGCGACGTTGACGCCGGATTCTTTCAGCGATTGTTTTGCGTATTTAAGATCAAAGGCTGCGCCTCCGTTCTTGGAGTGGCCAAGCAGTCCGGGAGGGACAAGAGACGACCCTCTTTCATAAGAACCATTGAAAAGCGCCGCGAGCTTCTGCCGGTCAATCGCGGATGCGATAGCTTTCCTCAGGCTTTCATTTCGTGTCGGGCCCTTTCTCGTGTTCATGCGCAGGTGGATCGTCCTAAGGTCTGGCCAAGTTTGAAAATCATCTCGTTCTTTTAGCCTCTCTCTTTCAAGCGAAGGGATTTTTGAGACGAAATCAAGTTGCCCGGTCTGATACATCTTGAGAGCCGCGCGATCATCGTGAATGGTCGCAAACGAGATGGCCTCAAGATTGCCGTGAGCGCCGTGGTACCTGGGGTTACGTATAAATGTAATTGATTTACCATTGACCTGCGCCTCAAAAAGAAAGGGGCCTAGATTCACCAGCTTCCGCGGGTTGGTCCACGCGTCACCTTCTTTTTGGATGAGATCCTTTCGAATTGGAAAGGTTGCGTAAAAGCTGGGTATGAAATGCCAATACGCTATCGGAGCCCTCAGGCGCACTTCCAAGGTGTGGTCATCCAGCGCTTTGACCCCGACCCTGCCAAAGTCTTGAACCCCTCCGCGGTGGTACTCTTCGGCCGATTCGATGTCGAAAAGGAACGAGGCGTACTTCGATTTGGTTGCAGGATTGAGTAGCCGCTGCCAACTGTCTACGAAATGAGCCGCTTTAAGGGGCATCCCATCTGACCAAAGCACATTCTTTTTAAGGAAGAACGTATATCGCCGTTGGTCTTTTGAAGACTCCCAACGAGTTGCAAGCGCCGGGGCCGCTTTTAAATTTGTCTCGACGCTGACAAGCCCTTCCATCAGATTGCGTATCACGAAAGCGTCGACCCAGGTTGAAGCGCGGTTCCAATCGAGGGTTTGCGGCTCTCCCAGCGCCCGCACCCTCAAAACTTTGGACTGGTGAGCAGGAGGCGCGGATGCGGGTGCATCGGCATAAGAAAAAAGGCCAAGGTGAAGGCAAAAAACGAGCAGAAGTTTTCGCATTATTTTAGAGGTTGCTTCGTGCGCCGGCAGCCCATCGGAACACATAAAGATTCCCGAAGTTTGAAAGAACGAAAATTTCATCTCCAGACTGCATTGGATTTGAGACAAAACCGCTCCGCAACCCTACGTTATGGCGATAAGCCAGCGTGCCATTGCCTTTGTAGATCGCATAAAAATACTGTCGCGAGCTGCCGAAGGCCAGGTAATTTCCCCTCTGAACAAGGTTGGTGGGCGTGCCTTCATCCAACTCGAACTTCCACGAGATGCGCCCTGTTTCTTTGTCGATGGAATATATGTGGCCGTTGCTGGAAGCCAAGAAGAGCGCACGGTCGTCTACGAGAACTTTCTTCGAGCCTCCAACATCAATGTGCCAGAGAACCTTTCCCTTCACCTTATCGAGCGCATAGAGTTCGCCGTCATATGAGGGTACGAAAACTTGGGTGTCCGTCACCAATGCCATCGCATCAACGTCGGTGAATTTGGTGCCTTTGTGGATCTTTTGCTCCCAAAGAAGGTTGCCGTCTTTTGCGTTAAGGCTCACCAAATAGCCATCGCTAAAACCCACGTAGACAGCTGACTCATCGACGGCCGGAACCGAGTTGCCATGAATCGTCGTGATGTAGTTCCCGCCACGTTTGTAGTGCCAGAGCCACTTCCCGGTGTTTTGCTCGAGGCAGTAAACAATGTCGTCTTGAGCGGTGAAGTAAACCTTGCCATTTGCGATCGTCGGTCGGGCTATTACAGGCACCTTTGTTTCATACTTCCACAACACCTTCCCGAATTCGGCGTCGACTGCGTAAAAGTGGCCGTCATTTGCACCGAAATAGAGCTTGTTTTGATCTAAGAGCAGCTCGCTGCTGACGCCGTTTTTGAGTTCAAGGCGCCACTTCTCCAAAAAAAGCTTTTTATAAAAGGCTTCTAATCCGCGGGTCCTGCTCCCAACGAAGATAGTGTCTTTTGTTGCAAGCGGGCTTGCAAACTCTACAGGGTCGTCGCCTGCTTCGAAGACGAAGTTGCGCGTGGTGTAGACGTAACCTCTTTCAAGCGGCGGGTTTTCAGGCAGCTTGGCATTGCGATAGAGGTTTCGGCTTCCGCATGCCGTGGTGATGAAGAGAATCACGGCGATGGCCAGGAAACTAGAAGCCTTCTCATAAATAGTTCCTGCCATGGGCGGCTGCAAAGGTGTATTTCTCATAAGGTGTTTTTATGCGCTTCAGCAGCTTTTGACAGGGCGGAGTTAGGAAACTCCTTCGACACTTGATTGTACTGCTCCGCTGCTTTAGCCTTATCTCCTTTAGACTGATAATTCCGGGCCAGAGCCATCAGAGCATCTGCTCGCAGAGCTTTTTCATCTGACGACAAGATTTGATTGAGTGCGGCTATGGCGCCATCATGATCTTTGGCGTTTTCTTTCGAGAAGGCAAGTGCATAGAGTGCAAAATTCTTAAGCGTGCCGGGTTGTTTTGAGTCCACCGCCTTTTGATAAAAATTCATAGCGGCGTTCCAATCTTTTTGTTCAAAGAATGTGTCGCCCAAAATCATAAAAGCTTCAAAAGAAGGTTGAGTGCCTGGATATTGATTGGCGACTCCTTCAAGTTGCACGATGACGGGCTTTACTTCGGCGGCGTTTAAGCTAAAGGGCTTAGGACCTTTTTCTCGCACTTCCGTGAGTTTTGCTTTCGCATTGAATAGGGCAGAATTTGCCTGCTCAAGCTTGCTGGATTGCATCGAAGTATAGACGGCAAACGCCGCTCCTACGACCAGCAGAGCTCCGAGAGCTGCGATAACAACCCTAATATTGTCGGTCAGGTACTTCATTGCAGCGGAAGCTTTTTCTAAGAATGCATCGGGGCGTTTGAGGTCTTTGCGGTCGAGAATTGGAGTCGACATAAAAGGTTCTTTGAGCCTCCGTATTTTGGATGGTTGCGTCAGTTTTCAATCAGGAGTACCCTGGAAATATGAAACTTTTCAAGCCCTTTCTAGGATTGAGGGAGCTTGGGTTTTTAGGCGATCACAAGCTCCACGGACGGTTTCTCACTGGCCTTTTCTTAACCCTGCTGGTCTTTGCGCAGAGTACGGAATGCGCTGCCCGCGATTTATCGGGGAGACTTGGCTTTGGGTTTACGAATGAGTTTTCAAATTCAACGATTTCACGCGAAGTCCCTGCCTTAAGCACAAAATACGGTCTCTCAAAAGACTTTCATCTGCAAGCGATCCTAGGTTTCAATACGGAATCACCTGCTGCTTATACGCTGGGTGCCAAAGCCTATAAAAACATCTTTTTCGAAACGAATCTGAACTTTTACATGGCCATTGGTGTGGCTTGGTTGAAGGCCGAAAAGTCGGGTTTTGAGCTCTTGGGGGTCTTAGGAGCCGAGTTCTTTATTCCGGGCATTGATAGCTTAGGCCTTCTTTTTGAGGCCGGAGTGAGCGCAAACAACGTCACAGGCGATTTTGTGCTCAAGACGGTCGGGTTTAGCTTCATTCACGCGGGGATGCATTTTTATTTTTAAATCAACCTTATTAGCCGCTCTCCTGCTCTGTAGTATTTTCGCGCAAAACGCTTTTGCCGCAGACTCACCTGCGGCAAAAAAGGGTGAAGAGAGTGATGAGATCCTCTCTGGCCCCTACTCTGAGTACGGGGAATTTGACTCTAGCGAAGACGAAGCCAATGATGAGAAATTTTTTCAATTCGGACGGTTTTTTGGCCTAGGCCTAGGCCTAGGCGTGACTCAAGCCACCGGAAACGCGGGGCGTATCTATCAAGGGGGGTTCCCGACCATCCTTGCTCGGATCAATTATTGGTTCGACTTCAACTTTGCTCTGCAGGTCGATGTCGAAAACAGCAAACACAATTACGACATCAGCCCCGATGGGCTTACTTCGGTGAACTTGTTTCGCGTTCTTTTTGACGTGAAGTATTATTTCGATACGCGCGATCTCTCGGCTCCGATCACCTTTGTGGGTCCTCACTTGATCGCAGGCGGGGGCTTCTATCAGCGCACGGATAATATCGGCGCTGGGAATGCGGATGCGACGCTGGCCAATTCCGTCCAGTCTGAAAACGCTTTTGGGTTCAATTTCGGTGGCGGATTTGAGCTGACGCTAAAACCGAAGAAAACTTATCTGCAGATCCAATCGCTGGTTCATCTGGTTCAGTTTAGCGATCAGTTTGACAAGAAATTCGTTTCATCGGGAATTCCCGACCGCACCGGTCCCTGGCTTACCGCTACGGTGAGTTTGGTTTGGACTTGGTAGAATTTGCCCAGCCATGGAAGCTCTTTTCGCTGTAGTTCTCCCTCTTGCACAATTTCCCCTAAATTTCTCTACCCAACGATCGATAAGACCAGCATGAGAACCTCACTTTTCTTAATGTTGGGTGTTGTCCTAAGTTTAATCCTGCTCACTCCGAAGGGTTTTGCAGACGAGTACTGCATCGAAGACTATTCGAACCCCAGCGGCGCCGAATGGCAAGACTTCATCGTCTGCTTGCAAGATCCGCCCTTCAGCGCGGAAGAACGCGAAGCGCTCGATACGGTGTGCACCAAATCGAAAAATCCCGGCCAATGTTTTGATTCGGTGATCGCAAACCAGATCAATGGCTTCCAAACCTCGAACAGCAACCATGTGAATGGCCTTAAAGACTACATCCGCGATACGTTGGGTTCAATTCCGCAAGAATGGAGAAAACGTTTCCAGGGCACCGCCGAGCAAGGAGGTTGCCATGGCAACTTCGGCAACGAGCGCGATGTGTTCTATATCTTCAACTGCATCAGCCGCAGAGCCCAAGAACTTGCCAATATCTGCTCTTACACGGAAGAGCATGAAGTCGCTCAAGAGTTCGCGAGCGCATCGGCAGAGACCAAGGCATTTATCGGCTCAAACACTGCGCCTTCGCATGTTTGCAGCGCCAACTGGGCAAACATGCAGCAATCAGCGCTTGGCGCTCAATCGATGATGATGAAGGGCTGGATTGCGCGCGCCTCTTGCGCAAAGCACTTTGAAAATTTCAAGGGATCTGATCCTTGCACGGCCGCAAATCGAAAGAAAAACCCTGAAGGATGCGCGTGCACGAAGAGCAGGTTCGATAGTTCTGCGTTCAATGTCGCTGCTCCTCAGATGAAGACCGTGTTTGGTAACGGAATGGTCGGTGCAAAAGATGGGTGTCCGGATTGGCTCGTCAATATTGGTTGTTCGAAAACTGATGTCGAAGCCGCTGAATCGCGCCAAACGGTGTTTGAGCCAATGCAAGATCCAAGTGGTGGGTCTGTCTCGACGCTTGAAAAGGGCTTGAAGGGGCTTCTCAACGCGAATTTCGAGACCGAGGTGCAGCGTTTCTTGTTTGATAATGAAGCAGAAAAGTTCATTGAGATGGCAAAACTCATGGCGGATCCTCGTGACGAGTCAACCTCACTGAGAGCTTCGATGGCAAAACTCAGAGATGCGTTTTCTTGCAGCCAGTTTGGCCAGGTTTACCTTGAGCACGAGAAAAAATTAGAAGAGCTTTTGAACCCAAAACCTTCGCAAAAGCTTTCGCGTGAGAATCAAGAGATGAACGCGATTAGAGAGTCTCTGGGCATACCCCCGCTCGGGGCGATGAGCAATGCTGAACTGACGGAAGCTGAGAAATTGGCGGCGAAAGAAAACGAAGAAAAATACCTTACAAAGGTAGTGCAAGCTTCAGGTTGCGTGAACGCCATTGAGCAAAGGCTTGCTACCCTTTTTAAAGAGGTTGGGCCGCAAGAACTGAGAACTATTGCAGGTCTTAAAGATTGGATCTCAAACGTCCCTCTTCTAGGAAGCGTGACCGATCTTTACAATATGCTGGTGACCCAGCTTCCAACCGCAGAATATATGAACGAAGCTTATGCCTCACCTTGTAGTCTCATCACAGATCCTCGCGGCGAGAATCGTTTTCCAGGCATGGATGAGAAGTACGCCAAATTTGGTATCAACGATCCTAACCTTTCAGAAAGCGAAAAACGTTCTTATTATTGCCGAGCTGTTCGTGCTGAGATCAAGGCGCTTCAGGCAGAAGTCGACATGCTTCGTGAAAACTACACCTACCTCGATGATATTGAGCATGCAAAAGATGATCCTTTCTATAAGAAAGTTGCTGGCGGCTACACACCTGGTTTTGGATCTGAACACTACGGAAGGTCGACTCCTTTCTTTTCAAGCCTTGATCCCAAATCGCGTGAAGATGCGCTTACCGGGGGCTGCGTAGGACTCAACGTTCCGCCCCCTCAAAAGCTTGTCGCAAACGCAAAAGAGCAGGTTAAAAAAGCGATGCAATCAAAGATGAAAAGCCATCTAGATCGCATCAAAGATCTTTGCTCGATTCCCAAAGAAGATCTCGCAAAACAAGTCGTCACGCGTCCTGATCTCATGGCTGCCTTTGGCCAACACCGACCTGTAGGTATTAGCGATGACGATTGGATCAATGTCACCAAACAAGCTTGCGTGGCCTACAAACAAGCAACGCTTGACCAGGCAAACCTAAAGAACTTGGAAGGCGCGATATGGCTTGGGGGGATCGCTCTGGAAGCTTTTGGCGCAAGCTCACTTCTGAAAGGATTGGCTAAAACAGGAGCCAAGATTGCAGTCGTCAAGGCGGCTGAGAAGAGAGCGATGCAACGACTTGCGACCAAGGGGATTACGGATGCGGCTGGTCGCTCAGTCGCTGAAAGCCTGATCAAACGACAGGCAATGAGACGTTTTGCAGGCATTGCCGGAAAAGAAGCGGTGATCGCCTCGAAAGGCGTTGTCCCTGGCGCCTTGTTTGGTCTTGGGGTTGAAAAAGCCATTGAAGTTTTAACAGATCCGGCGGGCGCCGCGAAGAGCGCCGCGGCCTATTACCACTCTGGTTTTGGTAGCCAAGACGATTTGCGCGCAAATCTTGAAGCCTTGGATGAACTCATTCCTGGGAAGAAGATTGGCAGGGCCATCGAAAACGCCGTCATCGGCGCGGCTCTTTCGTTTGGCTTGAATGGTTTTGAGGGTGCGGCTAAAAACGCCGCGAAACGCGCTGCTTCAACGGCGAAACGAAACCTCGACCGAATCGCTGGTTATACGGGCGATGAAATCAAGATGCTCGAGCGCGTTGCAAAACAAAATAAGTTTACTCCGAAAGAGCTCAAAGAGCTTGGCCTTCCTGACCGATTGGGAGTGGAAAAGACCAAAGAACATTTGAAGCGTCGTGTGACTGCGCTGAAAGACGGCGTTGAAAAGGTCAAAGGAACCGCAGCGGCCATTGGCAGGTCACTTGCCTCAAGTGACGCCGGAAGATTGCTGGCGCAAGGCGCTGAAGGTGTGAGTGCAGCGGCAACTGCTGCTGCTCGTGCTGCTGATAAGGCAGTCGGAGCAGCTTACCGAAGTTTCTTAGACGTGATCAAAGATAATCCCAATGCCGAAAAACTTGCGCTGCGAGCTGTTGATCCTAACACTGCATCATGGACTGATCGCCAGCAAATCCGAAGAGCGCTCGAACGCCCTGAGATGCGTCAGGCGATGGCTGAGAGAGCAGCCGAAGTACGTGAGGCTCTTGATCAGGCTGGCATCGCAGACAGCAGGGCTGCTGCTCCGCTCAAGGCTAGACTTGATAAGTTCATCCAGCAGCATCTGGTTGCGAACTTTGGTGAGGGTACCAACCCAGAAGCGTGGGGTCCTGAAAACTTAAGTGCTGTAGCGCGCGATGCGATGGCCAATCCAGATGTGGCCCGTCCTCGCATCACAAAGGCCCTGGAAGAAATGGATCTCAAAGACCTTGATGATCCTGATTCCAAGTTCATGAAAGAGTACAAGGATTTGGTCGAAGCGTTCCCTGACGAGAAGGAATCAGCCTATAAGCTTGTGAAGATCTTAGAGCAGTTTGAAAAAGATCCAAAGCGCATCAGGAAGTTCGTTTCGTGCATCTGTCCTAATGGCTGCCGCATCTAAGTGCGGCGGTCTTTTTTCGATGCGCTTCGCTTGCGGGTCTTGAAGATCAATCGCAGCGGGCTTCCCATCCAACCGTAGCGTTGCCTGAGTTCGTTTTTAAGGAAACGCTCATATGCAAAATGCACCTTCTTTTGGTCGCTCACGAGAAGCGTGATGGTCGGCGGGTTCTTTGAGGTTTGGCTCGCATAATACAATCTGACGTCAGTAGGGTTGTTCGTGCCCTCGACAAGTTCCAAGAACCGATTGAGCTCACCCGTTGATGCGACAATATGGCGCTGGGTTAAGATCTCCTCAATCAATCCCCACAAAGGTTCAATCCCCTCGCCTCTTTCCGCACTGATGAAAACAATCGGTGCAAAATCAAGGAAACCAAGCGTGTCGCGCAAACGCTGCGCGTAATCTTCTTTTTTGACCCTGCATGTGTCCCACTTGTTCACTAAGAGCACGACAGGTTTTCCAGTCTTTAAGATTTCACCTGCGATTTTCTCGTCTTGATCAGTCACGCCTTCATATCCGTCGATGAGAAATAGCGCGAGATCCACGTCTGAAATCGATTTTAGAGCGCGGACGACGCTCAAAACCTCAACCCCTTGTTCGGTCTTTGATTTTCTTCTGATTCCTGCCGTGTCTAAAATACGGTAGAATTTGTTCTCATGCACGAAATCGCTGTCTACCGTATCCACTGTGGTGCCTGCGATCGGAGACGTGATCATGCGTTTTTCGCCAAGAAGCATGTTCACAAGCGTGCTTTTTCCGACGTTGGGTCTGCCATACACGCCTAAACGAATGGGGCGTGAGCTTACGAGCCCTCGCTCAATTTCAGGAGGGGCTTTTTCTACAGATTCTTCTTCAAGGAACTCTTCGGTGGGTTCTTCAGCCTCTTCTTTTGCTTGAGATAGCCCCAACGCGGCGAGAACTTGCTCCTTAAGATCCTCAATGCCTCTATTGTGCTCTGCAGAAGTTGGCATTGCCTCTGCCCAGCCAAGGCGTGCGACTTCGAGCTGAGCTTGTTCGCCTACGTTGCCTTCGACTTTTGAGAGTACTACGAGCACTTGCCTGCCTTGGCCTCTCACAAGCCTTGCTAATGCCTCATCGGCTGGCGTGAGTTCTGCCCTGGCGTCGACGACAAAGAGCACAAGGTCTGATTCCTTGAGGTATTCCAGTGCTGCCTCAGCAGCGAGCTTCCTGAGAGTTTTCGTGTCTGAATCTCTTCTCGTGCCGGAAGAACTCTTGTCATCCCAGAGCTCTAGGCCCGCAAGATCCGCGAGTTCTATTTCATGGCCATTCCATTCAACCTTGGCGCGATAAACGTCGCGTGTGACGCCAGGCTCATCAAGCACGAGCGCTTTTTTCTTGCCGATGAGCCGGTTGAAGAGCGAAGACTTCCCAACATTGGGCCTGCCGCAAAGGCAGACTCTGACGTTACTCTGCTTTGCCATAGCCGAACCTTTCCACCCACCTTGCTTCTCTTGCCCAGTGGGGGGTTACTTTCACCCGCAGGCCCAAGAAAACTTTTCTTCCGAGCAGGCGCTCCAGTTTTTCCCTGGCTTTCATCCCTATCGCTTTGATTTTTTTCCCGCCTTCGCCCAAGACGATTGATTTTTGGCTCTCTCGTTCGACGTGAAGTGTTGCTTCTATTCTTGAGATTTTGGGATCCTTCTCATCAAACTGCGTGATCTCCACCGCGATCGAATAAGGAATCTCCGCTCCAAGCTGCAAGAAACACTGTTCCCGCACGAATTCGGCCGCAAAGCCCCTGAGGTTTTGATCCGTCAGGTCTTCTGTGTCAAAGAGCGAGCCCGACTGCCCCATCGGCAAGACCGCCTTGAACTCTTCCAAGCAGTTTTCTATCCCCTCGCCTGTTTTGACCGAGGTCCACAGAATCTTCTGCATGCTGGAAAACACGCCTTTAAATTCTTTTGAGGCGATCTCTTCAAGTTCGTCGCGGTAGGGCTGCTTCCTTACCAAATCAGATTTATTTAGTATCAGGACGCAGGGAATGCTCAAAGGGAGCCTCCCGCATTCTTCTTCGATTACCCGCCGGATGGGTTCCAAGCCCAAGGGCTTCTTGTCTCTCAGCCTTGCGCCCAGTTCGGCGGCATCAATCACAAGTCCGATCAGTTCATTGCCCTGAGCAGCCAGAGAAAGAGCCTTGGCGGCGTTTTTTCGCAGGGCTGCGTTGAGCGCTACCGTGCCTTCTTGAAGCCCAGGCGTATCGGTGATGACGAGCTCTAGGTCTGGCTTTGCGAGAAAACCGCGCAGCGTCTGCCAAGTTGTTTGCGCTTTGGGAGTCACGATGGCAAGTTCTTCGCCGACAAGCCGGTTCAAGAGACTTGATTTCCCGGCGTTAGGAAGCCCTACCAGGGTGACAAACCCGCACTTTAAAGTCGTAGTCATTTAAAGATTCCTGATGAGGGTCTTTTAGCACGTTCACTTGAATCGAAGATAGGCCAAATCGGCTCTTAAGCCATGTGAGATTGGCCTTCTTTTGGCCCTGGACGGGACTGAGCCGATTTGCGGACACTGAGATCTCAAGCGTATCTCCAGGGCCGGGATGCAGTCGCACGAGAGCGCGTTCAATCTGATTGCGATAGACTCGGGCGCGCACAAGCTCGCCAAAGGCTGGGTGGTAAGGGCCAGCAAGAACGCTTTCTCCTAAGAGTTCATTGGGTTGCAGGCCAATTCTAATGATTTGCATGCCTTGTGCTTCCACCGCCTCAGCAAGGCATGCAACCCTGTGGGTCGCGGTTTCAAGATCCAAGGGCTGAAAACGGCCTTGCCTCCACGAAGCCTCAAGTCCTGTTCCTTTGAGTACCAACAGGGGGTGGATGCGGATAAGGTGGGGTTTCAACCTTCCAAGCCATTCTAAGGTGGTCTGTTCTTCGTTTGGGTCTTCGTCTGGGCACCCTACCATCAGGTGCAATCCTACTGTAACGCCAAGCTCTTTCAAAGTTTGTGTGGCAAGGGCCGTGTCTTCCGGTGAGTGCGATCTGCCTAGGGCTTTGAGCACCCAGGGGTTAAACGACTGCGCTCCGAGCTCGATGGTGCGCACCTTGTACTTCTCAAGAAGCATCTCAACCCAACTGCGCTCAATAGCGTCAGGACGCGTAGAAATGCGAACGCTGCCGATGAGGCCTTGCTCAATATACGGTTGAACTGCGTCAAGGTACTCAAGTTGCAACCCTCGTGGAAGAGCAGTGAACGTTCCGCCATAAAATGCGATTTCATCTGCCCTAGGGCGCGTCTTTAAATGGGATTCAATGGTCTCTGTGATCTGACGTCTTGACGCAGGTTTGCCGCCGCTTACTCGCT
This sequence comes from Bdellovibrionota bacterium, assembly GCA_040754655.1. Lineage (GTDB taxonomy): Bacteria > Bdellovibrionota > UBA1018 > UBA1018 > UBA923 > JBFMCE01. Next base: position 18,998 of record JBFMCE010000018.1, read on the forward strand.
GGTCGCAAAAACTGCATCTTTCAAAACATCCGCCGTGAGGAGTGAAAACAGAAATAATCATTTTTCAGCAAGTTGCTCGTATTTCTCTAAGGCGAGCCTTGCCGCTTGTTGTTCCGCGTCTTTCTTGCTCTTGCCCTTTGCCGCGCTGACGACCAGTCCGTTGACTAAAAGTTGCACCTCAAAAGTGCGATCATGGTCTGGACCCGTCGACTGCACTACTTCATATTTGGGGGCGCTCTTGTGGCGAGCCTGAACAAGCTCTTGAAGTTTGGTTTTGTAATCGTGATGAGCTTCGCTCTCTCGAGGAGATTTGATGCGCTCTAAAAACTGGCCGCGAACCCAAGCCTCAGCTGTTTCAAACCCACCGTCGAGGAACACAGCGGCTACGACTGCTTCAAATGTGCTTGCGAGAATGCTGTCTTTTTCCCTGCCGCCGGTTTGGCTCTCGCCTTTTCCCAGCCAAACATAGTCGCCAAGGTTGAGTGACTTTGCCACTTTCGCGAGGCTCTTTTCGTTGACCAGGCCTGCGCGCATCTTTGAAAGATCACCTTCTGATGACTCTGGATAAGTTTCGAGCAATATTTTTGAAACAATCAGATCCAAGATCGCGTCGCCAAGAAACTCAAACCTCTCGTTGTCACGAGTTTGAACCGATTCGGCGGCTCGTTGTTCATTTCCGAACGACTTGTGAATGCAAGCAAGCTCGAGCAGCCCTAGATTCTGGAACGCGTATCCCAGGGTATTGGCAAGTTCTGCAGAGGGTTTGGCGGCCGACTCTTTTTCTTTCACGTCCCGAGACTAACAGGGGTTGTCAATTTTCGTCAAGAATTCAGAAGTCGTGAAGTCAATTTTGGAGTTGCCGAGATGCGCACGACTCGTTACCTAATGAAGTCGTGGAGGGGGAAATCATGGGGGGGCGTGTCTCTCGTGCACCATTGTTTTTCACTAGGCTCTGTATTGTTCTTCTCCTTTTAGGGGGCATTGCTCAAACTCAAAAAGCCGATGCGGCTCTAGTGCCCCTCACCATCATGCACACCAATGATGTGCATTCGCATTATCGCCCTGACCGAGGGCCCTTCAATTTGGGTGGCATCGCAAGGCTTTCTACAGCCATCAGTCGTATCCGAGCTCAAACACGCCATAGCCTTCTTCTGGACGGCGGTGATTGGTCGGAAGGTTATATTTACTACAACTTAGGCGCGGGTCGTACGGCTATCGAGATGATGAATCGCCTAGGTTATGACGCCGCAGTAATCGGAAACCATGATTGGCTCAACGGCCCTGATCAACTCATTCGAATCTTTGAGCAAGTGCCTCCTCAATTTTATGTGCTTGCGGCAAACATCGACACTTCAAAATATCCTAGATGGCCCGAGTTCAGCCGTTACGTGACTCCCTACGAAATCATGAATGTTGGTCCTCTTAAAGTCGCGATGATCGGGGTCGTGACCTATGAGTTCATGTACGACAAATACTTCGACCCTATCCGCATTGAATATCCCATCGGGGTGGTGCGAAAGCTTTCAAATGAGCTCAAAAAGAAGGCCGATCTTGTGGTCGTGGTCTCGCACAATAGTATGGGGGTGAACAAGCTGATCGCAGGCTTGCCTTCGGTGGATGTGGTGATCCACGCGCATGACCATTACAAGTTCGCAGAGCCAATCGTCGTTACGAATGACCATGGAAAGAGATCTTTGATTGTAGAGGCCGGGCTATGGGGATTTTACCTTGGGCGGCTTGATCTGATGGTGGATACCAAGAAGAAGACATACCGACTCGTGAACTATGAGTTGATTCAGATCGATGGCACGATTCCAGGCGACCCTAAGATTGAAAGCCTGGTCAACCATTACGACCGTCAAGTAGTTCAAAAGTACGGGGACATCTTTCAAGACCATATTGCAGAGACCACGGTTGACCTGAGGCGAGAACACTCTGAGAGCAACTACATCAACCTGCTGGTGGATGCGTATCGTGACGCCGTGCCCGAGGCCGATGTGAGTTTTGAGCAGTTTAACCTGACCAGCGGCGAGTTTTACAAAGGTCCCATCCATACCGCCGACGTGTTCAACGCTCTCGCCGCCGTTTACAATCCATTGACTGATAAAGCGTGGACTTTGCGAAAAATGAAAATGACAGGCGAAACCCTCACTTGGATCACCAATTTCGTTTTGAGCCTTGCCTCCTTTGTCCCAGGGGGCTTGATCAGCGCATCGGGCTTGCGTGCGATTTATGATCCCGCGCTTGCGCAAGAGATCTCAGTGAGCGCGAATCCAAAAGACAGGCCAAGGCTCTTGCGGAGCCTCGAGGTAGGTGGAAAGCCCATCGATGAAGATCGCGAATACGTAGTGGTACTTCCTCAAGGCATAGCTGAGGCGATTGAGTTCATCGATAAACACTGGGGTGATGGTGAGAAGATTCCGCGCAGCGAAGAAGTGGATACCGGAATTGAAGACTGGAGAGCCTTGGCCAATTACATGAAGAAGCTCTCGCCGATCAACCCGGCTAAACTTTCACGGGGCGGTCGAATCACCGTATTGCAATCGGATTTGTCGGTTTACCATGATGAAATTGAAATGAGCCGGAAAGCGGGCTTGTTTGAGTTCTCGGTCGTTGTGAGGAATATCGGCACAACGGCCTCAGGACCCCGTCATCTTTCGGTGACCTACGATCTCACTCCTCGCTACACCGGCGATGATCCCAATCGTTCGACGCCGCGGGAAAGATTCCCCATCCCTCCGCTAAAGGCCGGAGAGATGAAGCGCGTTTATGCGAAGCTTAAGGTGCCCGAGGCGATCGCGCACGAAAGGCTTCCGATTTATTTCATGCTCGATCCTGCGAAAGAAGACCCGCTCATTGAGAACAACGGCACTTGGATCATTGTCGAACCCACCACGGGGACGCTGGCTCCCGATATCAACAAGCTCCCGGGCGTGCCACCACCTCAAAATATTGAGCATTCTCACGAGCATTAGTGGAGCCTGGCAAGGAGCGGAGCCATTGAGCCACGCAAGCCAGACGCAAGCTTGTAGATGGGCTAGTCAAGTACGACCGCCTCCAACGTCCAATCCTGGGCAGGTTGCGGCGCGGCTCCTACGACCCAAACGTGAGCCATCTTGTTCAAAAACAACTTTGCTTCCTCTGAAGTGCGCGCTGAGGTTTTTGCCATGACCCGGGAATAGTTCTCGGCATGACCCGCTACGAAATAGTCGCCTGCCGCCTCATACCAAGTTTCAAACAGGACGTTGCTCAGTTTCTGCCCTAAAAAACGATCGGTAAAGGCCTTGTGCCTTGAGTGCGAGAACTGCATGAGCTCTTGAGCGCGCTGCCTTCTTACAGCCACAGGCACCGATTCTGGTATTCTTGTCGCCGGGGTGCCTTCACGTTCTGAATAGGGAAACACGTGAAGCCTCGTCCAAGGCAAATCAGTGAGGGTCTTCATCGCCTCTTGGTGCTCTACGTCTGTTTCTGACGGAAAACCCGCGATCATATCCATGCCGACATAGATCTCTGGGCTTTTCTCATAAATGCGCCAGAGCGCCGATGCTACTTCTTCTTTTCGGTAATCTCTTTTCATCGCGCGAAGAACGCGGCTCACAGGGCTCTGAAGCGAGACATGAAAATGCGGCATCAACCGGCTCCCCTCGCCCATTGCATTCAAGATGCGATCAGAGATCTCTGTGGGATCTAATGAGGTGAGCCTTAGCCTCGGGATGAGCGTCTGTTCTAAGATCGAATCGATCAACTCTTCAAGGCTTGATTGAAGATCTTTTCCATAGTCGCCGATGTTGGTTCCGGTGAGCACTACTTCCTTGATGCCAAGATCGCAAAGGCGCCTGATTTCATCCAAGATCAGCGCGGTCGGAACCGATCTGCTTTTCCCACGGGCGTATGGAATGATGCAATAAGTGCAGTAATCATTGCAGCCTTCCTGGATCTTGATGAAGGCTCGCGTCTTTCCTTTTTTTATCGGGAGTTGTCCCCAATAAATCTCTGGATCCGGTTCATGGCGATCCAAAACAATTCCAAGTTTGTCAGCGACAGCCTTCTTGAGCGATCCTTTTTGGTCGTTCCGGATGACGCGATCAACAAGCGGGTCACGCGCGACCTTATCGGCCTCTACCTGTGCATAACAGCCGGTGACGATCGAGTATGCCGATGGCGCTCGTTTCCTAACGAGTCCCACTTCACGGTGCGATTGTTTGTCGGCCTCTGCAGTCACTGTGCAGCTATTGAGCACGAAGATGTCAGGAGTCTTGTCGTCACGCTCTCCCCCCAGTTCGCAAAGCTCGCGTTCCAGGATGAGCGAGTCGTAGATGTTCGCTTTGCATCCCATTGTTTTTATCGAATAGGTGAACGCCGGAGGTGACATGAGCTACTCTTGCCTTTTCTTCAGGCGTTGATGATCGCTTGACGCTGATGCAGTTTTGTTGAAACAGGTTGCGCGAGCGATTCAATCCAACCACCGCCAAGAACCAGGTCTTCTTGATAAAATACGATCGCCTGCCCCGGGGTGATCGCGCGTTGAGGTTCTTCAAAATTCACGAACACGGAATTATTATTCAGCAACGAGATCGAGCACGCCGCCTCTTCGTGCCTTGAACGAATCTTCGCTTTCGCCTTCACTCCCTTGCTGAAATCAATGAGGCCAATCCAATTGCAGTCTGCCGCCACGAGCCCGGTTTTGAAAAGTTCCGTTTCGGGTCCTACGATCAACGCATTGATCTTTGGTTCCATGCCGATGACGAAGAAGTTTTGATGTTCGGGTTTATCAAGCCCCAATCCTTTTCTCTGCCCTATCGTGTAGCGGAAAAGCCCCGTATGCCTTCCCAGGATATGGCCATCTTGGCTCACGATCGGGCCGCCCGGGCGATATCTGTCGGGGGTGCGTTCGTTGACGAACTCTTTGTATCCCCCCTCATCGATGAAACAAATCTCTTGGCTGTCAGGCTTATCCGAAACGGGAAGCCTGAAGGTTTCAGCCATCTTCCTCACATTGCTCTTGAGCAAGTCTCCAAGCGGCATCAAGGCCCTTGAAAGCTGGTCTTGTTTAAGGCCAAACAAGAAGTAGCTCTGGTCTTTCGTGCGGTCGACCGCACGAAACAAATTTGTTTCGGAACCATCGGTTGTTCTGACTACTTTTGCATAGTGCCCAGTTGCCACGAACTCGCAACGAAGCTCATCCGCCTTCTTGAGGAGGTAGCTGAACTTGAGCTTGTTATTGCACATCACGCAGGGATTCGGCGTTCTGGCTTGCAGGTATTCGTGAACAAAATAATCAATTACGTCATTCTGGAATTGTTCGCGAGCGTTGATCACGTAGTAGGGAATTTCAAGTTGATCGCATACGCGTCGCGCGTCGTTTGAGTCAACGACGGAGCAACAGCTTCCCCCTGATTTCTTGATGGTGGTCTCGGACTGGTCCCAGAGCTGCATATGCACTCCAATGACCTCAAAACCCTGCGTTTTCAGCAAGGCTGCAGCCACTGAACTGTCAACCCCGCCACTCATAGCCACCAAAACTCTTTTAGCCATACTTCTTGCCTTGTCTTATGCGCTCAACGATGTCTGGCAGCACTTGGAGAACACGCTCAAATTCATTCCAAGTGTTCAGTCTGCCTGAACTAAAGCGTACCGAAGATCTTGCGATACTCTTGTCTTGTCCCATTGCCGTTAAAACATGGCTAGGGTCCAAGCTGCCTGATGTGCAGGCGCTTCCCGAAGAAGCGCAGATTCCCTCAAGATCTAAGTTCATGAGTATACCATCTCCATCGGTCTGCTCAAAGCCTATGAAACTTGTATTTCGGAGCCTGGGGGCCTGCTCTCCGTGAATGATGGTTCCAGGGACGATTCTCTTCAGTTCCGATTCAAAGTCGTGGTGCCAACTCAACAGGTGCTCTGGGAATGGAGAATAACCCCCGTTCATCGCTTCAACAATACGACCTAATACAGCGATCCCCAGGGAGTTTTCCGTTCCCCCACGCAGAGTCTTTTGTTGTTTCCCGTGCACCAGGGGCGCAAGCAGTTTCCCTTCGCCTGAGACGACAAGAAACCCAACCCCTTTGGGTGCGCCAAGTTTATGGCCTGAAAACGTGGCGTAGGTTGCCCCGAGCGACTTAAGATCAAGAGGAAGCTTCCCAAACGCCTGAACACAGTCCACATGCAGCGCCACTCTCTTTTCACGGCAAAGCTTCGACACTTCGTCTAAGGGTTGAATGACGCCCGTCTCGTTGCTTGAGTGCACCACCGAAACCAAATCGTACTCTGCGTTTGAAAGCAGCTCCCGCAAATGGTCTAAATTTACAGTTCCGTTTGGGTTCACGCGAAGAGAGGTCAATTCGACGCCAGCATTCTTTTTCAGCGATTCTGCGGCAAGCAAACACGAGTCGTGCTCGATCGCTGAGACAATGAGCCTCGGATTCCTGGAAATGTTTTTCTCAAGCGCATGACGCATCCCGGAGTGCAGAGCCCAGCTATTTGCTTCAGAGGCGCCTGAAGTCCAATAGATGAATTCGGGATCGCAGTTTAAATAACGTGCAACGGCCTCTGAAGCATCATTGATGAAACGACGGCTTTTTCGGCCTAATTTGTGAAGGCTTGAAGGATTGGCGAACGTATCCCTGACGAGCTGATCCAGCTCACACTCCATAGAGAGTGGTGAGGATGCGTTATGATCAAGATAAATTACGTCCAACTTTAGATTCCGTACGTGCGTTCGGCGCTTCTGGCGCGATTACACCGCGTACGTCGTCCAGGTTGATGTTCTTGGGAACATCGTGTCCGCGAGCTTTGCGAATCAAATCGCCGATGCTAGTGGTTGACAAATATTCCTGCATCAAGATTCCCAAGTTCTCGAAATATGTCTTGGTCAGCACGAATTCGACGGTATTGCTCTTAAGATCATCTGAACCGATAAGGTCGCGCGCTGGGTTGATGTTTTCACCCACGCTTACCAGAACATCTTTAATCGAGATCTCATCCATCGAGCGGGCAAGAACATAGCCGCCACCCGGACCGCGCACAGACTTTACAACTGAACCTTTGCGCAAGCGGCGAAACAGTTGTTCAAGGTAATGGAGCGAGATTTTCTGCCGCTCCGAGATCTCCTGAAGCCGAACCGGACGCCCATTTGAGCTGAATGTTAAATCTAGAATGGCACGTACTGCGTAACGTCCCTTTGATGTCAATCTCATCTAAAAACTTCCTCCCTTCCCTTAAACTTCCCTTTATCTTGAGGTTCCTGCGTTTCCATCACCCCTGGAACCTTTTATTTGAGGTACCATACCGTAGTAGCAGCGTCAACTAAATGTTTGAATATTTTTATTGTTTTTAAGGATCTGCCGATAAGCTTTGGAGAGGCTTAAACCTAAAAACAAGTACCATGAGCCAAGAATCAAAGCCAGCAATTGAACTTACAGTCCCATTAGAAATAGGCGAAACTCCTGAGAAAACCAAGGGTACGTTGACGTTGAAGAACGAGCTGCAAAACCCCAATCAAGGGGTGCAAGAAATGCCCAGTATCAGTACTCTACTTCAAAGAAAAAAAGTAGGTACGGCGAAACCAGTGGTAGCGCCTCCTACGAATGCTTCTCAAGCAACCTTGCAATCACTTGCTCCAACGCGTTCTGATATCGTTGCTCCGCGAGAAAAGCTTCAAAGTAGTAGCACGGTCTCAAATGGTCTGTTGCATCAAGCTGATGCAACGACTGCTACATCTCCTTCACTTCCGAAGATCCCGCAGCGCCCCGAAATCTCATTGGCAGGGTTTTCTACGACTTCTTCAGATGCAAGTAATAATGAGCCGGTCGTCAATCCGGCACGTCCTCGCCGCAGGTCTTCCCAAGCATCTACCGAGACTAATAAGCACATCGATTTGAATTTGAACCAAAGCAACGAAGCTCCCGTGGGCCTGCAACGTGAAGAAAGCGCCCCGAAGGTCTCAATCGTTTCAATTCATACTGGAGCAGAGCCCCCGGCGTTTCGAGGAAAGATAATGATTCAAACGCTCTCGTTAGACGAGTGGCAAAAAAAAGTGAGCAGCCATGGGATGAGCGTGAATCTAAAGAAGCTTGCTTGCCTTGGTTTTTTTTCCAACTTCTTTGATGAGATGGCTTTTTTTCGCGTGCATCCTTTTGAAAAACTCGAAGGAGTGCTTGGTTACGGCAACACAAACTTGGTGACGCTAATCCGCTCAAGAAACTTCTCTCTTGAGCCTTTTGCAGAGTTTCGAGTCCCTTTTGAAGGCCTTGATCCGCTCGTGCTTCCGATAGAAAGCGTGGCTCCAGACGCGAGAACGTCACTGGCTGGGATGGGTTTTACGAAGCTTGATTGTCTTGGCGCTTTTCCTGTCGGAGTGAGCAACAAAGTTCACGGCGTCTGGCTCTGTGCCGGGCGGAACAATGTGGAGTTCACTGAGGAAGACCACCAAAAAATCAAGGCGACTTTAAGCGCTCTTGAAATCGTATGATTCGCTCTTCCGGTGAGGCCCCATGCTCTATCTCAACTATATAATACCGCTCCGGAACGACGCTTTCCGGGTTTTCGATTCTTTCAAGCCATTCTACTAAACAACATGGGAGCTCATAAAAATAGTGCTCAAAACCAAGTTGCTCGAGTTCTTGCATCGATTGCATGCGATACAAGTCGAGGTGGGCTATGGGTTTGGCAGCGCCGTACACTCTGGCGATGTTGAAGGTCGGGCTGACGATCGATTCAGCCGCGGCTTCGCAAGAGAGCTCGAGCCATTTTTTGATGAAACCCCTCGCAAACTCGCTTTTTCCCGCGCCCATTTCACCTTTGAGGCGAATGAAGATCGGGGTGGAGGTAAAAAGCTTCTGCGCGAATTCAGCTGCGATTTCTTGCGTTCTCTTGGGAGAAGCTGATCGGGATTCGATTGCCATTTATGAGTTTGCCTTCTTCAATAAAGCTCAATGCAAGGAGGCGTGATGCGCAATGCCTTGTGCCGTCGCAGGTCAATGAAGGCAGATCGGATATTTCCGATGATGTCGCTCGCAGTCATTGCGCGATGGCCACAGTGCTCGGCAGCGAATTTGCCCGCAAGACTGTGCACATACACCCCCAGGCGTGCGGCATCGATCGCGTTCATGCCTTGTCCTACAAGGCCTCCGATCATTCCCGCGAGCACGTCACCGCTTCCAGCGGTGGCCATCCCATCGTTGGGATAGTGGTTGAACCAGGTGATGCCTTCAGACGAGTGAACGAGCGTCGTCGCCCCCTTGAGCAACACGACTGCACCCGTGAGCTCAGCGGCGTCGCGCACCGCTTTTACGGGATCTTTCACGACCTCATCCTTTGAAACTCCAAGTATTCTTGCCATCTCTCCGGGGTGAGGCGTGAGGATCGTTGGACTTCGTCTCTTTGTGAGTAGTTCATGGAAGTTGCGTTGAGCGAGGATATTCAAGCCATCGGCATCAATCACGAGAGGCCCAGAATACTGCAGCAGAAGTTGTTCTAGCATGTCTTCGGCATCGGGGCGCAAACCAAGGCCTGGTCCCATGACGATTGACGAAAATGCGGAAAGCCCTGGTTTGGGCACGCTGAAGCTTTCACCTTCCCTTACCACCCTAAAGTTCATCGCTTCCGCCGAGAGTTTGACTTCGAGCGCCGGAAAAGAATCTTCCCAGCTTGCAACCGTGACAAGCCCAGTTCCCATCTTAAGGCAGCTATTGCTTGCCATTACGATGGCGCCAATGCGGCCAGGGCTGCCTCCGATCAAAAGGCAATGCCCAAAACTGTTCTTGTGGCCGAAGCGATCGCGCCGCTGCAAGAGTGAGGCTGTATTGTCGTGAGTGAGGAGAAATTTGTCTCCTTCTGAGTTCCAGGCCACTGGGAAAGTAAGGTCAACGTTATAAAGTTTCCCTCTTTTAGCGGCTCCTGGAGGGAGAAAGTGCCCGAGCTTAGGGTAACCAAAGGAAATGGTCGTTGTCGCCAACACGCTTGTGCCAGCCAAAGCCCCGGAATCGCCAATCACGCCCGTGGGGATGTCTAACGCAATGATGTCATCGGCGTATTCATTGAGGAGTTCGACGGAATCATAATACACGCCTTCGATATCGCGCTTGAGGCCCGTACCTAAAAGGGCGTCTACCGCAATGAACGGCGGAACAGCGCTTTTGAAGTACTCTTCAACCACCGCGGCGGAATCGACCACCGAGATCTTCGCCCTTTGATTGCGCAAGATCGTGAGATTGATCGAAGCCTCGTCGGTGTATTGCGAGGGATCGTGCAAGAGAAAGACCCGAACCCGATGGCCCTGGGAAAGTAGCCTTCTTGCTACGACAAGACCGTCGCCGCCATTTTTGCCTTTGCCGCAGAAGACGAGAATTTCACCTTCATAGTTCTTATCGATACAGATTTGGCTGATCAATCTTGCTGCTTCAATCCCGGCGTTTTCCATGAGGATCGTGCTGGGGATGCCCACTTTCTCTACGGCGGTCTGATCGATCTTTCTCATTTCTTCATTTGTAACGATTCTCATTTTCGCAGGGTCCCTTCAATTACCACAACAGCGGTGGCAAGCGTCTTGGTATGAGTAAGCGCGATATGGCAGCCCAATACGCCGCTGGTTTCAAGTTTCTTCTTCACTTTTTCCGCAAAGACAAGCTCAGGCTTTCCGCCTCGTGCACGCACTACCCCAACCTCTTTAAGAGAGAGGTTTTTTCCAATTCCTGTGCCTAAGGCTTTTGCAAAAGCTTCTTTTGCGGCGTATCGCGCAGCCCAAAATTCAATAAACCTGCCCTTATGGGATATTCGAGGTGATTTTTCGATTTCAAGCGGGTGCCCGATACGTGAGAGGAACTTATTCCCGAACCGCTCAAAACTAAGGGCGATTCGAGCGGTTTCAACAGTATCAACGCCAATGCCTTGAATCATTTAAGCCTCAGAGTGCAGCGTCAAGGCGCTCTTCATTTTGCGTGTCGCTTCAGTCAAGCCGCAGAAAATCGATTCACAGACGATTGAATGTCCGATGTTGTATTCAAGGATGCGGCCAGGCTCCCAACGAGTTTTCGCAAGCTCCATGGCGATCGCATAATCAATTCCGTGGCCGGCGTGCACGTTCAAATTGAGTGAGGGCCCTTGACTGACGGCATGTCGAAGTCGATTCCATTCGTGATCAAGTGTTGAACGATTCGCTGTTTGGTGTGCGATGCAAAGCGAGCCTGTATGAAGCTCAACTGCATCCGCACCGAGCTCCTTTGAGGCCTTCATGTCTTTTGCATCAGGCTCAATGAAGAAACTCACGACGATCCCCCGTGCTTTGGCTTCATGCGCGATCTTTTTCAGGAATTCGTTGCGAGTACGATTCGAGAGATCAAGCCCCCCTTCGGTGGTTCTTTCTTCGCGTTTCTCCGGAACAACGCAGATGCTGTAAGGCTTAAGTTCAAGGGCGATCTTGAGCATCTCATCGGTCGCTGCCATTTCAAGGTTAATGTCTACAGCGATATTTGCTTTCAAGCGAGATACGTCCTCATCGACGATGTGCCTTCGGTCTTCCCGCAAATGCACCGTGATCTGGTCAGCACCCCCTTCAATGCAGGCATTTGCGGCAGCCAGCAGATCAGGATAAGGGGTATCGCGAAGCCTTCTCAAGGTCGCTACGTGGTCAATGTTCACGCCCAAACGTGTCTTGTTTGCAGTGTCTTGCTTCGGGTTCATCTTAACTTCCTAAGGCTTTGAAAATAGAGCCTGCGATGCGCTTAGAGAGAAGTTGAATCTGGCGCAAATCTTCGCCCTCGACCATGACTCTTGCGATGGGTTCAGTGCCTGAGTAGCGGACGAAGACCCTTCCTTTTCCTGAGAGCGCTTTTTCGGCAGCAGAGATCTCAGCGGTCACTTCCTTGAGTGTCTTGAAGTCTTCCTTTCGGGAAACTCGAACGTCTTCACGCACTTGGGGAAAGAGTTTGATGCATTTTTTGAGCTCTGAAAGAGGTTGCCCAGTTCTTCGCATGATTTCTAAGACTTTAAGGGCTGCTACCACGCCGTCACCCGTGGTGGCGTGATCCAAGAACACGATGTGCCCAGATTGTTCTCCGCCGAAGTTGTATTCTTCGCGGCGCATGGCTTCTACGACGTATCGATCGCCCACGTTAGCTCTGATCACCTGAATGCCAGCCTTGTTCATCGCGACATCAAAGCCCAGGTTCGACATTGGCGTAGAGACCACCGTGTTTTTCTTGAGCTGCCCTTGGCGCTTCATCTCGAGCGCGCAGATCGCCATGATCTGGTCGCCGTCAACAATCTCGCCGTTCTCGTCAGCGAGAATCACGCGATCCCCATCTCCATCAAGGCTTATCCCCAGATCCGCCCTGTACTCGACAGCTGCAGCTGCCACGTTTTCTGGGTAAAGCGAGCCACACTTGTCATTGATATTGAGTCCAGTTGGATTCACGCCTTTTTTGATGACCTCAGCGCCCAATTCCTCGAAAACATGGGGAGCAGCCTTGTAGGCAGCGCCATTGGCGCAATCGAGAACCACTCTAAGGCCTTGAAGATCAAGGTCCTTTGGGAACGTATTTTTCAACTGCACGATGTATCTGCCGAGAGCATCATCGATTCGAAACGCCTTACCCACGTGATCTGCGGTGGGTCTGTATTTCTCAAGCTCTTTTGAGAAAACAAGCCGTTCAATTTCGTTCTCTTGCGCGTCGGGAAGCTTAAAACCATCAGAGGAAAAGATCTTGATCCCATTGTCTGCAAACGCATTGTGGCTAGCCGAAATCTGTATGCCCGCGTCGCATCGCATGCTCTGAGTAAGAAATGCAATCCCTGGAGTTGGCATTGGCCCAATCAATAAAACATCTACGCCGAGTGAACAGATGCCTGATGCTAGCGCCATCTCGATCATATATCCCGAAAGACGAGTATCTTTGCCGATCAAGATCTTGGCTTTTCTGCGCCCATGCAGCGGCGGTGTTTTTTTTGACTCCGCTTGGCTACGAAACAAGTAGGCCGTCGCGCGACCGATCTGCATCACAAGTTCGCCTGTCATGGGATACTCATTCGCGGTGCCGCGAATGCCATCCGTGCCAAAGAGCCTGTACTCTGAACCTGAACTCATCTTTTGTTACCCTCTAAAAAAGCTATTGAAGAGTGACTTTGACTTTAGAAGGTAAAACCTTAATCAATTTGATGTTGGAAGGCAACTGTACTGAGAGAGCGGGGTTGTAAGTGCCCGGACCCTTGTTTCGAAGATCTGCGATGGCGTAGGCCTTCGAGCGGTCAAGGGTTTTGAGCTCTTCCGGAGAGCATCGCACAAAGATCGTGGCCTCTTTAGGTTCCAGGGCGAATTTTCGGTTCGTGAGTACCTTGATATCCGCGTTTCGAATCTTGAAGTTCGCAGTCGATTGCACGACTTCAAACTGGATCTTCGGCAAATCCCCGTCGATCAAAATCCCGGGAAGCTTTGAGAGATCAATGGCGACTTCTCTTTCTCCGGATTCTCTGATTTGCGAAAGATCAATACCCATCGTCGGTGCTTCGACGACCTGGTCGACCCGAGACTCCGCTCCTCGGATTTTCACCGTGCTTCGCACAAGCTCAAGCCGAGTCAGGCGAAATCCTGAAGGCACCTCTCCTTGTGTGAGAAGCTTTACGGGAATTTCTTTTCTCTTGAGGTGCTCGAGTTTTACGATGATGGCAGTAGGATTGATTGAGAGAACCTTGACGCCGATGGGAACCTGTATGTTATCGCTAAAAAAGCGGTAGGTCACTAAGCCCGCTTTTGCAGTGGACAGGTTCACCCGGATGGGGTCTTCCTTGCGATTCAGCACGTTTCTCAGAAATGCTTTAGGCCCTGAGAGGCGAAAAGCCACTTTATCAGGCACCTCGTTAGCGACTACCAGGTCTGCGGGGGTGATGATCTCAACAGGCACTTCCTTAGAGACCTCTACATTTCTTGATCCCAAGACCACAAACCAAAGAACGACGGCGATAATGAGGCTGACGACTTTTAGCGAGGTATTGGCCCGGAATTTATCAAGCATGACCCACCTCGCCTGTTTTGAGTTTGGAGCGGCTCGAGTCAAAAAGCTCGAGAAGCACCGCTAGGCTGCTCTTTAACTCTTCCTCAGAAAGGTTTGGCGTGATCTTGCCGTTTCTCACAAGGTGCGCCTCGCCTGCTTCTTCAGAAACAAGAATGATGATCGCATCGGTCTCTTCAGACAAGCCGATGGCTGCGCGGTGTCGGGTGCCTAGCTTCTTTTCGATGTTCGGGTTCTTTGACAAGGGAAGAAAGCATCCGGCCGCGGCAACTCTGCCGTTGCTTACAATCACGGCTCCGTCGTGTATCGGGCTTGCCGGAATGAAAATGCTGTAGATCAGTTCTGAGCGTACTCTAGCATCGATCTTTGAACCTGTATCAATGAAGTTTTTGAGTCCTGTTTCACGCTCGATTACTAAAAGAGCGCCGATGCGTTCTTTCGCAAGCCGAGTGGCCGCTTTCGCGATCTCATCCACCATTTCTCGCTCTTCTTCAGCGCTTGCCGAGGAAAAGAAGGGGTTTTTGCCCACGTGGGTCAAAGCGCGCCTGAGGTCGTCTTGGAAAAGCACGATGATGATCAATATCAACGAATCAAAGAAGTATGAAAGAAGCCAGTGTAGGGTGAAGAGTTCGAGTCGGATTGAAGCGACAAATGCCAAGCCTAAAACACCGAGCCCCGTGAGCATTTGTACGGCGCGGGTGCCTTTGATGAGCAATAAGAGGCGATAAACGATGTACGACACCAGCAGGATGTCCAGTACATCAATCAGGCGCATACTCGCGCCTACGGTTGAGATAAGATCATTCACTCGACGCCGCCCTAGAGTTGCCCGCGAAGACGATCCACCCTTTTCAGAACATGTGGATCGTCTTGCAACGGTTAAAGTTTAAACGGAATAGGCTTAGGCCGGCACGGGAGTCGTACTTCCACCTGGCGTGGCAGGCACTGCGCCTCCGCTTTCTTGAGGTTGTCCTGAGGCCGGAGGATTTCCCCTCGAAGACTTTTTCTTAAATGGCTGACCTAAAACAATAGTTTCAATCTCATCGCCGTCTAAGACCTCGTGTTCTAACAATGCTTTTGCAAGATTGTGTAGGACTTCGAGCTTCTCCGTCAATAGTTGCTTTGCCCTTTGATAATTTCTTTCGACGATTGTTCGAATTTCCTTATCAATGATCTGAGCGGTTTCTTCGCTATAATCCCTGTGTTGGGCAATTTCGCGGCCCAGGAAAATAGCCTCTTCCTTTCTTCCGAAAGTCAGAGGTCCTAGGATCTCGCTCATGCCCCACTCACAAACCATGCGCCGAGCCAGGTCTGTCGCGCGCTCAATATCGTTTCCTGCGCCTGTGGTCTTATGACCAAAAATGATCTCTTCAGCGAGCCTTCCACCCATCATAAAAGCGATCGTATTCTCGGCCTTCTCTTTCGTCAGGCTTAAGCGGTCTTCTTTGGGAAGAGTCTGAGTCACGCCAAGCGCCATCCCACGAGGAATAATCGTGACCTTATGGATGGGATCCATGCCCGGAAGAAGTTTGCCCACGAGCGTATGGCCTGCTTCATGGTACGCGGTATTGCGTTTTTCTTCTTCTGAGATCACCAGGCTCTTGCGTTCGACGCCCATGAGGACCTTGTCTTTTGCTTGCTCAAAGTCGGTCATTTCAAGGTACTTCTTATCGGCCCTAGCCGCGATCAAAGCAGCCTCATTGACCAGGTTCTCAAGATCGGCGCCAGAGAACCCAGGAGTACCGCGTGCAACGACCTGCAAGTCGACATCAGAAGAAATAGGAGTCTTGCGGGTGTGTACCGCTAGGATTTGCGCCCTACCCTTCACATCAGGCTTGCTCACGACCACGCGGCGGTCAAAGCGCCCGGGCCTTAAGAGCGCCGGATCAAGCACGTCGGGTCGGTTAGTCGCTGCAATCAAGATCACGCCTTCATTGCTCTCGAAGCCATCCATCTCAACAAGCAATTGGTTAAGGGTTTGTTCGCGCTCGTCATGTCCGCCTCCAAGGCCGGCGCCTCGATGACGGCCTACAGCATCGATTTCATCAATAAAGATGATGCAGGGGGCGTGTTTTTTTCCTTGCTCAAAAAGGTCACGAACCCTAGATGCTCCTACACCTACGAACATTTCCACGAAATCAGAGCCTGAGATCGAGAAAAAGGGCACACCTGCCTCACCTGCAATAGCTCTGGCAAGCAGCGTTTTTCCTGTGCCCGGGGGCCCCATCAAAAGTACGCCTTTAGGGATTCGACCGCCAAGCTTTGTGAACTTTTTAGGATCTTTCAGGAAGGCGATGATTTCTTCTAGTTCTTCTTTTGCTTCTTCAACTCCGGCAACGTCTTTAAAGGTGATGCGTTGTGAGTTCTCGGTCATCATGCGGGCGCGCGATTTTCCAAAGGACATCGCCTTGCCGCCGCCAATCTGGATCTGGCGCATGAAGAGAAAGAAGACGATGAAAAGGAGCAACATCGGGAACCACGAAATCAGAATTTGTTGCCAGAAGGGTGTTTTCTCGGTGCGTTCATACTTGAATTCAACACCGTGAGATTTGAAATAGCTGTTCCAATCGAGCGCCCCGCTCTTTCCAGACTCAATAATGGTTTCAAAATGCTTTTTGCCGTCTGGAGCTTGAGGTTCTTTATATGTACCGAAAAGGCTGTCGCCTTTGATGGTAACTTCTTTTACCTTTCCTTCTTCGATCGCTTTATTGAACTCGGTAAAGTTCAGATCGCGTGCGTGACGGTTGCCCGGATCAAAAAGCTTGAAAAGGACTGCAAATATAAGGATCATTACGATCCATAACGCTACGGTTTTATGAGACTGTTTCATGGAATGGGCTCCCACCCCTTTCTATACTAGGTCTAGCGTAACACAAACCAAGCCACTTCCGGTTAAACTTATATACGACTATTAGCGTTAATTCACGGGTTTGTCTTGGAAACCTGCAGTGAATTGCTAATCCAAAAGAGTCGGGTTCCTTTAAAGAACAGAGCATTACCACCCGGAAACTGAATGGTTTTTTGTGATCCGCCTCCACGACGCGTTGCTTGTCTTTGTTCAAGCTGAAGCTTTAAAGCTTGCCAGTGCGCTTTGGTCGTGCGTTGGCTATTCTGAGCCCCAAGCAGCCGGTCAACTGAATTTTTCAGTACTTCAAAGCGAACGCTTTTCACAGTACTTCCTTTACCAGAGACGAGGCGCTCTGAAACCTTTGCTATTTTTTTGGGGCTGGCAGCGGCTCGAACGGCGTCGGGCCTCTGTTTTTGAAGTTCACCAAAGAAAGAATAAATCCGTTCACAGGCGCCCGGCCGAAAACCTTCTAGCCATGGGATGAGCTCATGGCGAATTCGGTTGCGGGCAAAAACTAAAGACTGGTTCGTCGTGTCTTCATGCCAACGGATGTTTTTCTTCACTGCGTAGTCGTAAAGATCTTGTTTCGAAAACTCAAGCAACGGTCTTGTAAGTGAAAGCTTGGTCGACGTCTGGGTCTTTGGCGCAATCCCCTTTATCGTTGTGGGATCTGCGCCTCGGATCAGGCGAAAAAGAAGCGTCTCAAGATCGTCTTGAGCATGGTGAGCCGTAAAGACCGTTGCACCGTCTAGTTTTTTTTGGGCGATTTCGGTCAGCGCCAAATAGCGCGCCTCTCGTAGCTCTTGTTCTGGGGCGTTTGCTTCAAGTTTTAGTTTGCGCGAATAAAACGGGATCTTTGCTTTTTTACAGAACGAGGCCACTGTTTTTTTGTCTACAGAGGTGTCGTTTCTTTGCCCGTGGTCGAGATAGCAAGCGCTGAGTTTATAGTCTTTTTCTACGGCATGCCTACAGAAATTATGGGTCAAGTTGAGCAAGACCATGGAATCAAGCCCACCTGAACAAGCAACGAGGATGTGCTTTGGGGGGCGTTTAGGATAGAGCTTTCGGATGGTCTGAGCAAAACGATGTTCAAGCATATAAAGAGTTCTTAAAGGATTGGGATGGTTGTGTTCAAGTTTTAGTTGAACTTTTATTGAGAATCATTAGGATGCGGTGCTTTGCATGACAATAAAGGCGGCACGCTTAAAGGCTTTTAGCGTTCGCCTTTTGTTTTTGGTGCCTGTTCGGCTGGGTAGCTCAGTTGGTGAGAGCGACGGATTCATAACCCGTAGGTCGGCGGTTCGACTCCGCCCCCAGCCACCACTTGGAGCGCGATCGTCTTCTGCAGAACAACAGGGCTCTCATCTGATAACCAAATCTTCGCGATCGCAGTGTTCAAATAAGACGTTCTTTTGGAGCAAATCCAAACGAATGCGAAATGTAGCCTGGTAAATGCTTAAGTTTCTTTTCAACTTTCTGAGGTTCGCTATGGTGATTACAACGACTTAAGGACTTAAAGGAAGAATCAGTCGGGAGGCTTGATTTCGCGCCTATTTGTTGCGGTGCATTATATGGTGTGATACCGACCCCAATCATGTCAAAAAACATCGCTTTAAACTGTTTCTGGTTTGTTTTTGTTTTGTCTTTGCTCTCTTCCTTCTCTTTCGCGCAAGATGAGCTCAGACAGATTGCAGAGAAAAAACTTGAGAGTCACGTTTCTTCGGCGACTCTTTCTGGTATGCCCGAGCCTACGCATGACTTCATCTACCCCATTCGCGAACAAGTGATCGAAGAGCTTTCTTGGGTCTACCAAGAGCGTAGGGCCATCGCGGGCACCTTGGGTTTGGCTGAAATCGACGCTGCGATTGAGACGAGCTTTTCGCGAGAAGAGGCCTTGCTTTCATTCTTTGAAAGATACGTCAGTGAAGTAGGGAAAAGATACGACAAGGTCGAACCAGCAAATATTGAAGTCGCTAAGACAATTCTTGAGCAGAAGTCCAATCTTTTGGCAGCTCAATTGACGAAAATCGCTGCAACAAGCGATGCCGTCGTTAATCTTGGCGAGCAGCAGATCTCTGCGAAAGCCCAAGACAATCGCGATGCCTTGATCGAAAGTTTGACTCAAGCAGAAATATTGACCCAGGAAATCGCCTTTCAACTCGCAAAAATCACTCAGCCAAAAACCCGCACTGTTCGCAATGCGGCAGCCGTGACCCAGTACTGGTTTTTTAAGGGCGTGTTGGTGCCGGCCACCATACTCGAGACGGTGGCCCGGCTCGTGGTGTTTCCGGGTTTGCCGGGCCACCTGATGCTCAATGGGCATGTGGCATCGGGCATTGGTCTTGGCGTCGGAATGGTCGTCGTGAGGAAGGTCGTCATGGGCGCAGTCGATTTTGCGGAAGGATTGGTTTCTATCTTCACCGGAGGAAGAAGAAACCAATCCAAACCGAGTTACTTTCGGCCCAATCTCACGCTGGATTTGCTCTCTGATCTTAGCAAGCCTAAAGCGCAGAAAGTTTTGGTTGCGGCGCCAAGCTCAGCTGTTGAAGCTCAAGCTTCCGCGGTTTCTGATCGTCTGAGAACTTTCTTTGATCCAAGCATGCTCTCTACAAACGCAGCCAAGGAAAGCGTGGGCTATGCAAAACCTCTTTCGTTTTTGTCACAAGTCCAGAGCCACATTTCTTACAACCTCTTGCATTTGATCAGTCCTTGCGAAAGGGCGCTCACAGGGCCGTCTCCAACGTTGCTCAAACTTGAAGCGTACGTGAGCGCCAAAGCTAAGAAATAACTTAAAGTCGGGATTGCACGTAAATACTACTGTGAACCCGACGAGATTGAAGCGTTTTTTCGCGAATCCCAAGTACTGACATCCAAACGCCGCCACCGAGCGTTCTGCGGTTCTCACAGTCGTACTGAACACATTTCGCGGCTGCGAAGCCATTCTTATGAGTCTCGGTATCAACTAGGCGAGTGTTCTTGAATTCTTGTACGGAGTCAGTGTGCATCCCCCCGCAAATGTAACAAGCAAGTACGCTAACAGCTGAGGGCTGGCATCCTTCTTGTTCATCAAAGCTCGGCAAGTCCAATGAGAAAATTTCCGCAAGGCATTGGGCGGGAGTAAGGCCTATCCAATTCCCCTCTGCTTCAATGCGATTCTTATAATAAGACCGATCTTGGCTCGCTTCATAGATGGAAAGGCGCTCTTCTGAGAGATTTGAGAAGTAAAGTTTGTCTGTTGAGTGCCACCAAAACGGAACTTGCGGCAGCGCAGATGGGGATAGGTTCTGATTTAGGGGAAAGAGAATGTCATGAGGCTGTAGAGTTCTTTTTGACTGAAAGTAAAACACGTAAGAAGAATCTGTTTTAAAAGCCCCCTGATACAGCCACCAGGAATGCCCGTCAGGTGAGTCGGTTTTTTCTTTCTCAGTAACTTTTTCAAATCTCTCATCCCAAGCCTTGAGATCGTCTGCCCTGAGAGTATAGTTTGAGTTGAGCCCTTCTATCATGAAGTCACGGTAACCCAGACGATAGGCCCACGTTTTTATGAGTTCAACCCCTAATGCTCGAAGGGTATTCGTGGCCGGTGAATCGGGGTTAGATTCGAGAACTTGAATATCCGCTGGCAGTTCCACATCCTGAAGGTCTTGGTGGTCTAGCGAATCGGGTTTTCGAGCGCAGCTCAAGGCCACGAATAGCAGCAAGAAGGTAAGGAGAAGCGCATAAAGTAAACCCCGCATAGCTTTCGCGTCTTAGCACAGTGCGCAGATAAAGCTAGCCATTACTCGCGGTTTTCTCCAAGCAAAGTGAGCCTTTCCGGATCAACCTCTTTAGATTGCAGCTTTGGACTGTGTTGTTTTGTCTTTGCTCCTTTGTCGTGTTGTAACG
The DNA here is from genome assembly GCA_040754655.1 of Bdellovibrionota bacterium. Classification (GTDB taxonomy): domain Bacteria; phylum Bdellovibrionota; class UBA1018; order UBA1018; family UBA923; genus JBFMCE01. The sequence goes on from JBFMCE010000018.1 coordinate 39,731, forward strand.
CATGTCTAAAGGTTTTAGCGATCGTAGGGTTTGGGATCGCCCTAAAGGCCGGCCAGAAAGCTCTCGGGAAAGTCACCCCGAAAGAAGTTTCCTCGGTAAGCGCGGTTGTGATGATCACTGAGGAAGGCCATTTTTTTACAGAAAACATTCCCCAGTAGCAGATGTCAAATATCGCGATCGTGGTTTTCGGTGAAAGGGTCTCAAAAAGCCTTAATACTTCGGCTTTCCCGATGTCTTCTTGATCGTTCAATACAAGTGAGGACTCGGCCAAAATTTGTTTTGAATAAGAACCCTTTCCATCATGGATATAGTGATCCGCCTCAACGCGCCTTCCATGCCCGGTCACGTAAAGAAGCAAGGTGTCGTGTGGCTCAATGAGCTTTTTTAACAAAGAAAACAGCTCTCGAAACGCATCGATTGTCGTTGGTGTTGCTGTAGGAAAGTATGGCGGTGCCTCTTCTTCGCGGGGGCTTAAGATGAATACATCACGCCTGTCATAGCCTTCTTCGAGAAGAATTTGGTACGCCAATGAGATATTGCCAGAGTGCCGCAATTCGGTGTGCCCACCAATTAAAACCGCGAAGTGATCTGGCTTCTGATTTGGCTTGAAGAGATCGCCGTCAAAGAAGCCCGGCGACCCGTGGGCTAAGCTCAAAGAAAAGAAAAGGATCCCTGAGCAGACTATCGTGTAAATCCTGAATGAACCGAAGATGCTACCCCCTATATTGAGTTCGCGATGCTTCAAGGGGGTGATATCATTTCATGACACGATTGGTCAAATGGGCGTGCAATTAAAGTTTTCGAGGAACTTATGGCGAGCCCTGGTTAGTGGCGTAGCCATAAAGGCGATAATTGATCACACCGTTGCCGCCGGCGCAGGTGACGTATCCTCCTGAGGCGTAGCTGCCATGGCCAAGGTAAGAGCCTAGATTTGGGGCAAAAATGCAGTGCTCGCTCGATTCACAAAGGCCATCATCATCGCCAATGAGCGCTCCCGTCGAGTCATAGTCGTTTAGGATCTCGACAGCTGCGAGTACAAAGGTATTGGCGGTTACGCTATTGTTATCAGTGGCTACGTTAGCGGCAGTAGCAGAGTCGGCCGATGCCGGACAGCTTGCGGTAGAAAAAGCGCCATTGATGTTCTTTAAAGCGGAAGCCGTGGTTGAATATCGTAAATCCCAGACCTGACAACTGCCGGCTGTGCACCTGCCGCGGTGGTTTGCAGCAGGAAAGTCGTTGGCATGCAAGAGGCCCCAGCCTCTGAACAGGTTATCAAAACCTATCCAAGAGTCTGAGCTGATCGAGCCGATCAGAGAGCTTCCCGTGGCGCCATCGACGTTTGTGGCATCCGTCGTGACTTTGCCCACTAAGGCATCTTCCAGATCCAATGTCGTAGAGGTGGCTGCCGTGACAGGCGGGTTTGCGCCGTATTGGCAGGCGCCATCAAGGAAGTTGTTCGCTCCCGCGACTGTACAAGGGCCTCCGGTGTTGTTTCCGACCCACACTCCTAAATGAAATTCATTTGAATCTGCGCCTGCGGGGATGTTGAACGCGACGTCACCGGTGTGGGCGGAAGCAACCTTATAGAATTCATTTGAATCCCCTTCGATGTTGACGCCATAACTGCCCATGTTCATGACGAGGGTATGGGCAAGTAGGTTCCCTCCGGCGTTTGTGTCAAGGCGAATGCCGTAGTTCATCTGGTTTGCGATTGATGCGAAGTTTATGGTGTTGTTGTCCGCGCTAGTGAAGAAAAATGCGCCGCCAAACTGATCATCGCCACTAGTTACGGTGATCTGTGTGGCGATGTTGTTGAAAGAGCCCGCTCCGTTGAAATACACCGCGCGGCTGCCGTTGTTCGCAAACAATGCGCGGTGAATGACGTTGTTTGCGCCAAAGAACATCAGCCCTGCGCCAGAGGAATTGCTGATCTCGATATCAATAAGCCTATTGTAGTCTGAGGCGCCCCAGAGCCCAATACCCTCAGCTGCGGCGCCTAAGCCCGTGTTTGAGACTTTGACCTGAGAGAAATAATTATTGTTGCCGTTGGTGTTGAATACGATACCCAAGCCTTGAGCATCCCTGATAGTAACTCGGTGAAGCCTTGAGAATCGCAAGGTGTTGAATTCCATCAAATGGGTTTCTTGGAAACCTGCCGCGGCGGCGGTATTCCCTTTGAACTTCCCTTCGATCCAGAGGTTTGTGTATACCGCATTGGTGCAGATCAATGATCTATTGCCACCTACGCAATTGGCCACGTTTGAGCTGTCCCACGAAAGCTCAGCCGCGCCCAGCGTGACCACTGCCACTTTGTTTGCTGAGATCTCAAAACCGTTGCCTACGCTGCTTGCGGCGGTAGGGATGAGAGTATAAATGCGGCTGGCCGTGTTCAAGCTCTGAGACGCGGCCTGCCCGGTAGGAAGAGCGGCTAAGCTGTTTCCCCACCAATCATCCGCAGCGGGAGTCGAGACCCTGGTGCAGCCATCAGAATCGGTGACAGTAACAAAGTTGTCTCTGAAGGCAGTGCCCGTGGTGGGATCAATTAGATCGGCAAGGCCTTTGCCATCTTTAAGTCTTGTGCTCATCACATAGGCGTCTGTTGCTCCACCAGGTTCGATGCAGATCCAATCAAACGCGCCAAGATCATCCGTCGCTGTTAAACCTGTGCAAGAGGTAATGCCTGTGAGGGTGACTCTTCTTCGTTCGCCGCCATGGATGCAAGTATGAATGCCGCCGGTAGTGGCTGTAGTGTCGCAGGCAAGCGTGGTGTTTGAAGTGCGTACGTAATCGTTCCAATCAGGCGCTACCGAATACAACTCCTCTACTACGCTGATTACTGTGTCAGGACAGCTCATGCTAGATGCCAGCGTGCTATTGGCCGAGGTTCTTTTCGTAGGAGCGACCAAAGTGGGCGACATGCACGAGGTAATGAGAAGGCCTAGTGCTAGAATTGAAAACAAGGTTTTTGATATCTTCATCGTGAGCTGGGTTATGGAACACAAACTGAAGACTTGTTCTGAGGACCTCATAATGAAACACCTGCAAACGTTCTACTGAGACGTTACTATATAATTTTAGTCTACTACTGAGACAACGTCAAAGAATGATTTTGCAATAAAGTGTAGTAAATTTAAGTATTTATGATGTATTGTTTGTTTAATTTAACAATGTTCGATGGGTGACTTAGACAAGCTCTCTGACGGTACTTAAGGCAATGAATTGACTTATTGCGTGGTGAATTCTAGTGGGGCTTCATGAGGGTAGTTCAAATTTTTTTTGTTCTTTTATTTCCAGCCTATGTGCTGAGCTGTGGTTCATCCAGGGTCCCCTATCGCGTGACAGGGAAAATACACAATCAAGCTGAGCAACCGCTCAACATCGAGTCGGGCCAATCCATTCAGGTACAAGCTACGCTTTTTGGCGCCGGCGCTTATCGGTGCGGGGAATCTGAGAACGTGGAACTGACGACGTTGCAGAGAGAAATCCATGCGAGAGCTAAGGTCGGCAATTCACGCACATATGAAATTGTCGTGGACGCCTCACTGGATTTGTGGAAACCAGCGTCCTCAAAATGCGCTTTGGCGCAAGAAACCAAAATTCTAATGTTAAACGGAGTTGAAAGACTTGTAATGCATCTTGACGCCCAAGAATTTGAAGGCTGGGCCTCTTTGAATGCCGACCAGTTGAGAGACAAGGTTGATCTCAACGAGATCAACGCTTATGGCGGCAACGAGATCCCTGTACAACTGAAGCTTGATGTGTGGGTAAAACCAAAATTATAGCCGAAACGACACTCCTGAGAACAAATTGAGATCATCCGCTGGTGCTGTAATTCCTATGTTTGCGCCAATATCAAATTGCAGGTTTGGTGAAAACAGATAGGTAAATCCACCGTCGGCGGTAACGAGCCAAGAAGAGCCGGGTCCCTCGCTAAACTGATTGAAAAACTCTAAGTACATCGAAAGATCTTTAATTCCGATCTCGCGACTCAAGGCTGCCATCGAGGCGTATCTGTTATGGTACTCAGAGCTTTGTTCGTTTTTTTGATAATTCCACTGGATCATCCAGCCTAAGTCGAAGTTAAGACCTAGTTCTTGCGAAAATGGCAGTGCAAGCCCTCCCTCGAATTTACGATTGCCAAGATCACGGCTTGCGGTGGGCAGTTTCACAAAGGGCATCAATCCAAAACCAAATTCTCCTTCATCATTCCCCACGAGATTGTATTTCACTCTCAAAGTGGTATCGCCGATGCCTCTTCGTGTTGATTTTGAGTCATTCTCATCGAGGTTTTGGATTTTGAAAGTTTCAAAAATCATTTGCAGGTCGATCGATGAAGTGATTCCCACTTTTGCGTTCATATTATTCAATAAGAAGGTCGTTCTTTTAGCCTCGGTGAAAAAACTGATCAGGTCTGTTTCGACTTGGAAGCGGCCTGCGTCCACACTGAACGGGCTCTCTGTTTTGTCAGGGCGATCGGTGCTGAGCTCGCGAAGCTTTTCCTGAGGAACGGGATTGAAGAGATGATAGCGCGATTTTTCTTCAGCTTCAGCTGATGCCGCAAGCGCGTAAATGAGGATAAACATGGGAAGCACCTTCCCTAGTTTCATTCTTCTTGCGATCAATTGCCATCCCTTCCGCCAAAGCAGCGTCAATCCAATGAAGCCAGGAATTAACCACGGAAGACTCAGCCTTGCCACATCAACCGGGCACACCCAAAATTGTACGGCGAAACTATAGACTGTGAGAGTCCAAATCTCGAGCAGAACGAGGGGCTCGGTAGGGTCTTTTCGCGAGCGACGGA
>JBFMCE010000019.1:0-44244 GCA_040754655.1 Bdellovibrionota bacterium
ACTATTGGGATTTTAATGATTCCGGAGGTTTAGCTTATCGTCCGGGTGGGCCTCACACGGCCTCACAGTCTTGACAAGTGTTATCAAATTAGAGTACACTTAATTATAGGTCGTTGGAAACGATTTGGCGTCATCATTGTTCAATACCTCTATGACCACGATCCTCGTCACGTTCACGTCTTCGAAGATGGGAGGCGGCTCCTGAAATTCAACATCGATGACTGGGAAGTGATGGAAGGCAAGCTGAGCTCAAAAGCCAAGAAGGCGCTTGAGGCGTTGCGAAAGGAAGGAGTGTTTCATGCGAAACCCAAAGTTTAAAGCGATCAAGCCGAACTACAAAAAGAACGTTCTTGAGATCGTGCTTCGAGAGGGTGGGAAGACCTCGAAGTATAGCCTTCCGTTCGGAGTATTTCGCGATCATAGGATCAGCATCGCCAATAAATTCAGCGAGATTAACATTGATTCGGAACTGCGAGGCCACGGGGCTTCTTTCATTTTGGAAGACGGGTCGCGTGGCGATTTTCCTGCCGATCTTGTTCTGTATTATTGCGATCCTGCTTACGATTGGTCTCCCGTGAATCAGCTAAAAAAATCTCTCAAGGACAAACTCAAGGCATCCAAGTTATCGATTCGCGTTATCGCTGATGCGTTGAATACCTCTCCAGCACAGGTCATGCGACTATTGGAAGAGAACAACGTTTCAAAGCAGTTGATGCAACTCTTTCAGCTTGCCGAGTTGGCTGGTTATCACATCGAGTTTCAGCTCAAGAAGAAGACGGCAGCATGAATGCATTTCTAGCCCCATGGCGCAGCACTTTGTGAGTCATAGAAACTGATTTCCAGTCCATGTTGACCTTCCCGATAGCCGGACGTACCGCGGCGGCGGTCAAGCAAGTACTCCAAATTTCTGATGAGCGAGGCGTTTCTTTGATCTCGCGGACGCCCTATTACACCTACGAATATATTGCGGACCTTTACAGCACCAGCGATTGCGTCGACAAGATGTCGGTCTGAGTCGCCGAAAGACCAACCGAACGTGACAAGTGGCACCTGAATGCGACCAAGCTTTCCGAAACAGTATGCAAGATAGCTGCTATTGAGGATCTGACTTCGCTTGCCTCCACCAGAAACACCGGAAAAGAGTGGGCTCCAAAAGATGTGAAGCAACTCAAGGATTTGGCAAAACAAAATACACCCACCAGAGTTATTGGTTTGAAGCTCGGGCGAACCGAGGGCGCTGTACGCAATCGTGCTTCTCAAGAAGATATTTCTTTGAAGCCTACAAATCAAAGCCCATACAACAGAAAGAAGTGATCGTTTGTCTTCCCAACAATCTGAAAGTGAAATCTTAGATAAAGAAGCTCTTAAACAGGAACTTGAAGATGCACTCAAAGGTGGACAAGGCCCCAAGGCTGTGCGGTTTACGTTAGCTGCTTTAGGGGGCTTGATTCCTTATGTTGGAAGTGCAATTGGAACCGCTACAAGCGCGTGGTCGGAACAAGAAAGTGACCGCTTTCAAAAAATCTTAAGAACGTGGTTAAAAATCCAAGAAGATGAAATCAAAGAAATTGGAAAAACACTCATTGAAGTTATGAGCCGCATTGACCAAGCAAATGAAAAAGTTCAACAAAGGATCGAGAGTCAGGAATATCTTTCACTAATCAAGAAGTGTTTTAGAGATTGGTCAGCAGCAGAGAGCGAAGAGAAAAGAATTATTGTTAGAAACTTGCTTGCAAATGCAGCGGTTCCTGGCGTGACGTCTGATGACGTTATCAGATTATTTATAGAATGGATTGACCGCTATAGTGAGCTGCATTTCAAAGTAGTTCGAGCTATCTATAACCATAGCGGTATTACTCGTGGTGATGTGTGGAATCAAATACATGGACAAAGTTTAGGATCATCGCTTGATAGCGTTTTGCAGCGAAATGATACATTCTCTGTCGCAAAGCATTGCCAATAGGTATAGCCGGAACCTGTTTTGGTAAACGGCGTTGGTGTTGCTCTAAGGGAGTTCATCTCTAAATCGTCCTCATGCAAAATCCCATAATCTTCTGTTAGGAGTCCGTAAGGGTATTTCTGCTTAAAAGTATTCATTGTTGAACAAGCGGCCATGATCAGCAGCGCCAAAATGAGTAGCAAAATGAATAGGAAGACATGCTTTCTGCTCATTTTTTCTTTAAAGCTCCGTACTTTTCCTTGAAAACTTTCATTCCCTTTGGATTCGGATCCTTTCCGGAAATCATGTCTCGCAAGTACGCTTTATACTCGGCAACCCCTTCTTCCCAGGTCGCGGTACGTTTCAAGCGAGCTGATGCCAGCGATCGTTTGCGGAAAAGCCATCTGATTCCGGCGCAAATATTTGCGTTCGGATTCAGGGTTTCTTCCTGACTGATATTAACAAGGTGGTTCTTGAGCTCACCTTTTTCATCTGCAAGAATTTTAACGGCTTGATCGGTCAATTGCATCGATCCTCTGGCCTTTCCAGCTCTTCCGGCAGACTGAGGTTTTGGCTCAGGATTGAATCCGGATTCCGAAGCGATCAGAGCTTTAACAAGATCAGGATCCAGTGGATCGGTGGGCTTAAAAACATCGTTCCAATATTGTGTTCAACCTCGAATCAAAACATCAAAGTCATTCCCTTTTGGATAGTCGAGGTCATCCGCTTTTGGCGAACCTTTGAGTCTTGAAAACTGATCCGTCGCGATTTGTCCTATTTCATCGAGATAGATCTGATCTTTTCGCGACGGGTTCGTTTTACAATGACCCTCAACTTCCGTAAGTCCTGTTGGATTCTTCGGGCTCGGCTGAACATGTCGAGGATGCGTTCGAACCCAGTATTGTCCGGCAGGGCACAGGCGCCAAGGATGTGTTTTCTCCTTCGTCATACTAAATTCCTTAGCCAGGCGTTTACATCTGAAAAAACCTGATCGAGCGAGCTTGGCAAGTCTTTGTATCTTTTGGCGTGATTGATCCAAGAACGTTTCATCGGGTCACTCATCCATTTGAGTTCGAGCTCGGCTGATAGGCCACGCTTCTTCAACAGCTTTTTTAATGTGGATGGGACGATTTCAGGAGAGGTCTTGGCGAGGCGCCAGAGATCATCGAAATCTTTGAGTCGTGTGTTGCCGCTGCCAAAACGACTCACAGCCGCTAGTTTATCGGCGATGATGTTCTCATAGGTTGCTGCTTTGATCTTGTGACCGTCTGTTATAGGTGACGCTATCTCAACGAAGTGGTCTGAAGCTTTAAATACGATGTCGATCGCAAATGTGTTTGTTGCACCTTGATCCGTTGTATAGGCGATTGTGACTGATGCACCTTGTTTTTCTACAGTTTCGATAGCGTCGAATGACTTAATAGAATAGGCGATTCCAGTCACCTTATCGCATGCTTTCTCAAGCGCTTTTCGAACGGTACTTTGGGTTCCAAGGGTCAATGTAGATAAATCGAGGTCGACCGTGGCACGCGGCGTATTGATGTAAAACCAAAGAAGATTGCCACCTTTCAGTACGAAATCATCCGACGCTTCATTCAGCCCCTCCAGAAAAGAGAACATGACGTAGCGGAGAAACGCATGTGAACCAAAGAGGTTGTGACGAACAGCCCATGCTCGTGCGTTTGTCATGAAGGTTTTGCTTTTTTCAGGCATCGGCAAGCTCCTGTTGCAGATGGAGCAGAGTCTGAGTTCCGAGAGCTTTATCATAGGTGTGGATGGCTTCAGGCTTAACAGGATACGTTTTAAGATAACGTTTAAGTGCCTTAAAAAAAACCGGTCCTGCAGGATCTAATTTATATGCTTCGCAAAGGGTGCGTTCGACGTCATAGATTTTAATTTTATCCCCTTGAAACTTCATGCTCGTTATCCCAGTCAATCGAGATTTTGTTACTCTGTGCACTCTCAGGAGGCGATTTCGAATCATTGAGCTTTTCTCGATATCCACATCGATCTGCGAGATAGCTTCGTCGGATAATTTGTGTAGCACCAATGCTGTAAAGCTGGAAATTACCGCTTTGGGATAGTGTCGAGCGGTGGCGACTACGGCAGCTATAAAAGGATCGATGCTTGGTGAAGCATAAAGACCGCTGCCAAGGGAAACAAGCTCTCCTGCATCCGCCTTGCGTTTGATCGCGACGCGGCTACCTAATGCTTTTACGAGTTCTTGGCTGGTGACCACGCGTTTTGTTTGGAGAAGTTTCGTAAGCGATCGCGAGGCCGAAGGCTTCTGGTTTGACATGTAACTATTATGACATAAATCAGATGATAGTGTTAATAAAGTTACAATCTAGTAATAGAAGTTCGAGGTACTTCGGATGTCCTATGAATTCTTCTATCGAACCGAGAATAAGTGTTTGGGATTGTATGGAAAACAACCAGTCCTAACAACTGAATAACCCGACTGCCAGCATACCGAACTTTTGAACTTCGGAGCCACGGCACAACCCCTGAATTTGACTCAGAAAAATAAAAAACCCGTGATTCCAAGAACCACGGGTTCACTTAACAATATTTGGGGTGACCGAGGGGTCTCGAACCCCCGACCTTCGGGACCACAACCCGACGCTCTAACCAACTGAGCTACGGCCACCACGCGACAAACTTTTCAAAGAGGCGAGAACCTCCTTATATGCGCTCTTGTGCAAGGAATCAAGATCCGATCAAAAATCCGAGAAAAGGGCGCTTGCCCTAATCTGCCTTCCACATGTATTTTTAACGTATATGATGAAACTTTTGACTGCATTTCTACTGATGAATGTGGTGGCCATAAACCTAACCGCCCCAAGAAAAGCTCTAGCCAGCGGGGTCTTTGACCTGCCTGCGTTTCTCGAAGCAGGAAAATGGTCGGCGGGGCTTGAACCTGAAATTGTTTTGAGCAACGGAACGGGCGCAGGCTTCAACTTCAAACCGCGTTATGGGGCAACCGACTTCCTCAACTGGCAAGGCGTGATCGGTACGGGCACCGGAGCCAGGCAGTTTCGAGTGGGGGGGATCGCAGATTTTGAATGGTTTCCTGACTATGCGAGCCAACCTGGAATCGCAACCCCGCTCTTCATGGAGTACTACCGCCTTGAAACCGACGGCCTGCTGAGTTTCGGCGCAAAACCCTTGCTCTATAAATCATTCAACGGTCAGGGAGCGGTTTACACCCCGTTCGTTGCTCTTCCCGTGGGGTGGAATTACAAGAATTCGAAAATCAACGGCTTCATGCAGGTTGCCCTGGGAAGCATGTTCAAGGTATCTAATTTGCAGAATTGGAAGTTCACGGCGGAAGCAGGGTTTGACGTTAAAAACGCGTATTCGTACATCTCGGGTGGGGTAACCTATTTCTATTCCGGAGTTGGGCGGCCTAGCAAAGATAAACCAGCAGAAGAGATTTCGAGCCGCTAGTTTAGCGCTCGCGGCGACCACCGTTCTTACGATTGCCAAGCTGGTTGTCGCGGTCGCAACGGGAAGCGTCGGAGTTCTCTCAGAGGCGATCCATTCCGGATTAGACCTTCTTTCTTCATTGGTGACTTTCTTTGTCGTGAGAGCTTCGGTGAGGCCTGCGGATTGGGACCACCCTTTTGGCCACGGCAAGATTGAAAGTCTCTCTGCACTTTTCGAGGCGTTTTTGCTGCTTGTCGCGGGGGGCTACATTCTCTTTGAGGGCATCTCAAAGTGGACAAGGCCAGGCCACCACGTTGATCACATCGGCTGGGGTTTGGCGGTGACAGGCGCTTCGGTTCTGATCAATCTGTATGTTTATTTTCAGAACCGAAACGTAGCCCGCGAGCAAGAGAGCATCGCGATTGAAACCAATGCCTTTCATTTTCTTACCGACGTGTTTTCAAGCCTGGCGGTATTTTTAAGCCTGGGGGCGCTTCATTTCACTCAATGGATTTTTCTTGATCCTTTGGTTGCGATCTTGATCGCGGGTTATATTCTGTGGGTTGGCATTGAGCAGATCAAGAAATGCGTGGCAGAGCTTTCTGACACAGTTTTACCGGGCGAAGAGGTTGAGACTGTGCGTCAAGTCTTGCGCGGGCATGAAAAAGAGTTCTTGAACTATCATGACCTTCGCACGCGTAAAGCGGGAGCCGTGCGTTTCGTGGATTTGCACCTTACGGTTTGTTCAGAGCAGACTGTGCATGAAGCTCACGAGGTTTGCGACCGCATCGAAGACGATCTGACGAAGAGCTTTAAAGAAGCGCATGTCAATATTCACATTGAACCTTGCGGCAACCACGGACCAAATTGCTTGGACCACTGTCGGTTCTATGGCGTGCCGCGAAAACAGGGTCAAAATGGGTAATATTCCCGCCATTCATCAAGTGCGTTCGATCGACGAGATTTCGGTTCGTTCCTTGAGGGAAGTGAGGGCTGTTTTTTTTGACATCGACGATACGTTCTCAGGCGGAGAGGGGCAGGCCCGCATCCTTGCTGAGGCCTATGATGCGCTCTGGAAGCTTTATCACGCGGGTGTGATCGTGGTGCCGGTCACGGGTAGGCCCGCGGGTTGGTGCGACATGATCGCCAGGATGTGGCCGGTGAGCGCGGTCGTTGGTGAGAACGGCGCCTTTTATTGTTACCTCGACTCGAGTTCGAAACCGCATCGGTTCGTCAAAAAATACCTCGAGTCTGCCGCAGTGCGCGCCGCGAATGCGCGTAAACTGAAAGCATTGTTTCAAACGGTGAAAAAGAAGTTTCCAACCGCGCGAGTCGCCAGCGACCAACATTTCAGGGAGTTCGACTTCGCGATCGATTACTGCGAAGATGTGCCGCGGTGGCCCGAAAAGCGCGTTGAGGACCTTATCGAGTTTTGCGCAAGTCGTGGCGCGATGGCGAAGCTTTCCAGCATTCACGTCAATGTTTGGTATGGACGTTATGACAAATGGACCTGTGTGCAACGCGTCTTGAAACAATATTTTAGGATAGATCCGCATGAACAAATTCAGAATGTCGTGTACATTGGAGATAGCCCTAATGACGAACCATTCTTTTCGAGGATGCCGTTTACGGTTGGGGTGGCGAACATAAGAGGGTTTTTACATAAAATGAAAAGTGCGCCGGCGTTTATCACTCACGAATCTTCAGGGTTGGGGTTCGCTGAGTTCGCAAGGCTGCTACTTGAAACGAGAAGAGTACCAAGGAAGGGTATTGACTGATGGACAATGTGATTGGAATCACCAAGCGTCGTGCTCATAGGCTAGTTGAACAAGGTTTGAAGCACTTCTCAAATGGAGATTTGCCGGAAGCGCTTCGTTGTTTCAAGACTTCGATTGAGTTGGAAGAGACCGCGGAAGCATACACCTACTGGGGATGGATGCTTCAGTTTCACGGGTCAGCTTGATGAGGCCATTGAGCTTTGCAAGAAAGCCATTGAACTTGATCCTGATTTTGGCAATCCCTACAACGACATCGGCACCTATTTCATGAAAAAGGGCGAGCTCGACAACGCAGTTCCTTGGCTAGAACAAGCCAAAGAAGCCAAACGATACGAACCCAAACATTTTCCTTACTTGAACCTTGGCCGCATCTATCTGAGCCAGGGCATGTTTCTCAAAGCGCTCAAAGAGTTTGAAGTCGCGCTTCAGTATGATCCGCACAATGCTGAGTTGCAGGCCGTGATCGCGCGCATCCGGAAGAATTACAACTAACTAGAGCTTCTGGAAGACGACGACGAAAACCTCTTTAGTGGGTTTGTCGCCTGCACGGTCGTGGTGCAGGTCACGCACCTGGTGCACGAACATGTCGTGGCGAAAGCCAAGGCTTTTGATTTCGTCAACGCAGGTTTGCAAGTACACCCTTCCCGGGTCAGTGAGAATGATGTGACTCTCGTCATGGCAGTGCGAGACAAGGGCTCTTGCGACGTTTTTAGGGTGACTTGATTCATACAAAATGTCGCTGCCGATCACGAAGTCATACTTTCCCAGCCCGCTATTCTCGGAAGTCCAGTCCATCGATTTGAAATCAATTGAAACCGAATTCAGCTGAAGATTCCTCTCAAGAAACCTCGGCACATCAGGATGGAAGTCCGTGGCGGTCACTCGGGCCCCGAGTTTTGCCGCCGCGATCGAGGGTAATGCGAGTCCACAACCCACCTCAAGCACGCTCTTCCCGTTGAGCCAACCGTCCATCTGAGCAAGGTGATTGGTCAAGGCTCTCGCTGCAGGCCAAACGACCCCGAAGTACGGGCAGAGGTTTTCAGCGAACACCGATTCTGCTTCGTGCTCGCCCACGCTCTCACAGAGGCGATCGATGGTTTGATCGAGATCGGCCACCGTTTCAAGAGAGATCTCTAAGAGGCCGAATTTCTCAGTTTGCCGTTTCGTTTCGTAGTCGAGTTTGATCATTTCGCTAAAAGTTCCTTCATGTCTTGCGGCAGTTTGCTTTCAAGTTCAAGCCATTGACCCAAGGGTTCGTGGTAAAAACGCAAGTAGCGACTGTGCAGAGCCTGACGGTCCGCCTTCAAAACACCTAAGGCGTCGTCAGTCAGAGCACGGGTGTGAATATAGTCCAAAAAAATCTGGTCATCTGGTCCATAGAGCTTGTCGCCCACCACCGGGTGCCCTACCGAAGCCAGATGAACGCGGATCTGGTGCTGGCGGCCAGTCATGAGTTCGCAATCCACAAGCGAGGCATTCTTGCCGCGCTCTACGACGTTGAAGTGGGTGAGCGCGTCCGTGGTCCCTTCTCCTTTGGGAAAGGCAGCCATCTTGAGCCGAATATGCGACTTGCTGTCAGGACCGATGTCGGCGTCTACCGTAAACCGTTCTTGAACGGGGTGACCCGCGACGACAGCCGAGTATCGTTTCTGAGTTTTGCGCTCCCGAAACTGCTCTACGAGTTTTGCCGCGGTAGCGCTGGTTTTTGCGAGCAAGATCACCCCGCTGGTTTCGCGGTCGAGCCTATGGACGAGAAAAAAATCTTGCCCCGGGGTCTTGATCCATTCCGCGCGCTCTCTGCGCAAGGACATGAGAAGGGTATTGAATAAAAACTTCCCCGCGGGATGCACCGGCAGATTGCCTGGTTTATCGATCCCTAAGAGGTGATCGTCTTCGTAAAGAACCTTGTAGTTGAAATCGACATCGGGCTCTTTGACGTGTCCCAGGTCGGTAACGACTTGTATCACGTCGCCAGGGCGCAGCGTGGTCGACGCTTTCAGGTTCTTGCCTGGCATTTTGATTCGGCCCGAATCGATCATGGTCTGCAGCTTGTTTCGAGAGAAGTGCTTGTACTGGGTGCACAAGAAACGGTCGGCCCGCCAGCCTTCGTGGTGGTCGTCGACCCGGTGGCTTACGATCAAAACATCATCAATGAGTTCGCGCTTTCGATATTCACCGGGCATAGAGAGGTGGTTTTTACATGAAATCGGGGCGCTTCACAATGAGATCGGTTGAATGCGAGTGAGTTAAGGCTTTGTCCCATAAATGTAGAGGCTTTTTGGCTTTTTTCTTCAGTACTTGGTCTTTATCAAAAATGAAATCGCCTGCTCAGCGCAGTGCTGGCAGTAATTGAACTTTGAAACCAAATTGCCAACGGTTTGCATCGCCAGTCGGTAATGATCACTGGTTGAGTCTGCTTTTTCAGTGCCTGAAAACTGGATGGAGTCACCAATTTTCTTCATCTGCGACTTTTGTTGATTGAAGTAATGGTCTTCAAGGCGCTTCATGTACTCTGGAAAAACCTGCCGATAATCCACCGGCTGGTTGGGATGATCTAGCGCGAATGCGCCAATGGCCGAGATGACGTTGTTTCGGAAGGCCTCGCGTTCCGTGCCTCCAGCCGGAGCGTCAATGATGTGCTCGAACTCATCGATGAGATGGGTATCGGGCGCCTCAGACTTGCCGGTGACGGCGTTCTTGATCTTTTCTTTTTTGAGCAGGTGCGAAAGGTGGACGATGTATTTTTTCAGGAACTCTTCGTATTGCCGTATCTCAAACACTCCCATGGATTCACGCACTTCTTGGTCGAGAATGGCGATGTATTCTTGTTTCACGACGTTGATGAATTCGTGATTGTCGTGGTAGCCATCTTTCACGTCTTGCTTCAAGAAATCGTACTCGGAAAGGCGTTTTACGAAATCTTCGAGCTCTCTGAAAACCGTGAGGGGGCTCAAGCAGATGGCCTCAGGATTCTGGGCTGAATCATAGAGGATGCTTTTGATCTCTCTGGCAGAGGCGCCCATTCGGCCTTCATAATAAGGAACATTTGAATACTCGTCTTTGAGCCTGCGAATCGCCGCACGCAAGAGCTTTTTTTCTTCCGGTGAGATGTGCGAAGGCATTCCTGCGTGATCATACAGCTTGGCTTTTTCAAGAGGAGTCAGGCTGCCGATGATGTTCGTAAGATTGGGCGGGTAGTGAATCGCATTGGGTTTCTTTAGCCGGGTCAGCACGGCCCACAGAGCCGCCACAAAGGTCGTGTGCGGCGTCACATGTTTTCCGCCCGCGATCTTATCAATATTGATGTCGTAGATTTTCTTTTCTTGAGAGTATTCGAGCAAATAAGGAACGCGGACAAGTTCGATGCGCGCCTTGAATGAAGTGAAGTCAGGAAACTCTTTGAAGGCATCGAGCTGAAGTTCGTTTGTCGAGCCGATCAAAACCGTATCAAGGCTTGCAATGCTGGAACCCACGTTGACTGAGCCCGACTCACAGGCGATGAGCAGGTACTTGAACGTGTCCACGGGGCGTTTCAAAAGATCAGCGTATTCGACGATGCCTCGGTTGCCATCAATGAGGTCGCCAGAGAGTTCGAACAGCGAAAGGCCTTGCAACGATGGAGGTAGGTAAGCCAGGCTCTTGTCCATGGTGACCTGGCGGCTCTGCGCATCAACGTGAAGTTGAGGTTC
Organism: Bdellovibrionota bacterium; assembly: GCA_040754655.1. GTDB lineage: Bacteria > Bdellovibrionota > UBA1018 > UBA1018 > UBA923 > JBFMCE01. The sequence goes on from JBFMCE010000019.1 coordinate 10,836, forward strand.
AATTGTCACTGCTCCAGAGCGGTAGCGTTTCGATACGAAGAAACGTTCAACCTGGACATGCATCAGCACCTTTTTAAGATCGCCTTTATAAGTCGAGAGCAATGCTTCAAAGATCTGGTTGCTCTTATGGCTTAAGCTTCCTTTCAGGAGGTAGTCTGAGAGATAAGCATCTTTGTTGCCAAAGAGCGTTCCAAAAAAGTCTCGCCTTGCTCCTGAAGGCAAAAGCAAGAGGGGGTGGTCTCGAAGTTCGCAGGGGATTTTTGCCGCAATTTCCTCTTCTGGCAGCTTTGCGTAAGACGAAACCGTCGTGCGTGCGCCCGAGTAAGAAGAAAGCCCAAGCCCACCTTTGAGGAATTTCTCGACGGGAAAAATCCAATTGAAACGATAAAGCGCCCCTTCAGGGGCTTCGCTATAGCGTTCAAGCCCCCGAATCAAACATTGGATCAAACTCGACTTCGCAGATCCATTGGGGCCATGCAATAAGATGAGCTTGTTGTTGATGCCTTCTTTGACGAAATTCTGAAGGGTGCGATAGATGTCCGTCTGAACCTCATTGTGGCCAACGACGCGGTAGCGAGGGTCTTCAAACTCGAGGTCAAAAACCTTGAAATGATTGTGCCCGCTTTTGGTCTCTTCTTTTCCAAAGTAATCCATCATGTCGATGGTGTACTGAGCGGAGCCTCGAATGTGCTGGCGCGGGTTTGAAGCCACGAGCTCGACATATTCATCGAAAGCGAGAATGCGGTTGTTTTTCTCGAACTCAGTTTTTACTTGAGCTTCAATTTTGGAAAGAATCGAATCCATGCGAGCTCCCCTCGAACCACATCATAGCGAGTTCCGAGCGACACGTCTAGCTAACAGCAGTAGAAAGCATTATTGGATGGGTTTAAGGGCAATTCGCCTTTGTTGTTCGGAAAAATAATTTTCCGGGCGAATCGTCGAGTGTTTGCGCAGGTAATCAACAATGAGGTCTCGGAGCCAGACTCCCTCGAAAACAGTCTTCCTGGAAGATTTTACTTTTGAGTAGACATGCAGTTGGTGATCACCCCCATGGCTAAGGTAATCGATGGTCGCGAGCCGATAGGTTTGACCGTCTTGAATGCGACGCCCCGCCGTGTCTTTAAGATCAACGATCAAGTTTCTCTCCCAGACCTCTTTCTTGCCATCTTTATTCAGGTCTCGGTCCCAGGGACCTGCAAGGTTTGTGGGCACATCGAGCCTCGTGATCAGAAGCCCGCTGAACGGTGATATGCCATGAGCGCCGCTCAATGAGATTTCCAGGAGTTGCCTGAGTTCTCTGCCTTTGAGTTCAACTACAACCAAGCTGTTGCTGAATGGAGCCACGCTAAACACGTGCCCGAAGTTCAACTCGCCCTCAGGTAGGTCGGCTCGAATGCCTCCGGCATTGACGAGGGAGAAATCCGCGTTGGTGGTTTCTTTCGCCGCGGCTAAAAGCGCATCCGCGATGAGATTGCCCAAGGGATTTTCTGAAAGATAGTTTCGCTCAAAACCCGCTGAGCTCGTGCCGACGATCCTTGCCTTGGCCTGGGCCGCCGTATCACGAAAGGGCTTCAAAACTTGGCTTACCTCGGGAACATCTGCTTTTTCAGGCACGGAAATAAATTCATGGAACTCTGCGTTCCACCGCCTGCGGTTCGCATCGAATGAGAGTTTGGTGAGACCTACGACTTCAGCGGAATGCCCTGATTGCACCACGGGTGTGCCTGCGATATTCTCAAAAGCTCTCACGTGAGTATGCCCGGCAAATACGATATCAAGAGTTCCTTGAGGAAGCTCACGAAGAAGCTTCAATATCTCTGCTTGATGCCCTTCGGTCTGGCAGTTCCCCGAAGAGCGGTCGCACACAAGGCCGGCATGGGTGACTAGGGCCACGAAGTCGCATCGGTTGTTTTTCCTAAGCTTCTCGGCTTCTTTAAGAACGACATCGCGAAGGGGTTCAAACTTCACTCTTTTCAAGAGAGTGGGCAAGACGATGTGATTCGCTTGAGGAGTCGTGGCTCCGATGGCGCAGAGAGTGAGACCGTTTCTTTTAAAGACCATGCGCGGGCGAAAGAGCGTTCTTTGGCCAAGAGCATTCATTCTTGCTTGAGGGCAAGAACGTGGTTTCGCGCAGAGTTGAGCTTTGCCTTGTTCCGTCTTGTACACGGCGTTGGCTGAAATCCATGGATACTGGGCTTCTGAAGCGCGTGCGAGGATATTCCCCGCGGGATCTTCCCCGTCTTTAGGAAATACACGGTTGGGTACGTCTGGCCCAAAATCAAACTCATGGTTTCCAACGGCAGCAGCGTCAGGCTTAAGTATATTGTAAAGTGAAACGACCGCCCTTCCTTTGGCGAGGTTGCCCTCAAGCGAGCCTTGAAAAAGATCCCCAGAATCAAAGTAGACAAATCTCTCTTGATGTTGCTTGCGAAGGTCTTGAATCGTTTTGGCGAGACCCTCTGCCTTTCCAAGAGCAGCATGAAAGTCGGTCGTTGAGGCGATCACAAACTCAGTCTTGCCGCCTGAGTTTTGAGGCGAATGCGAACAACCGAAGGTCATAGCCATGAGTGCGATCGCGAGGCGGGTGTGCATTTTATTTTGATAGCTGTCCGGGTTCAGATGTTCAAGTAGCTTTAATCTTTGTCAACCGGCCTTCGCAGGCTTTGGTTTCCTTAGGTCTTAAGCGTCTTTGGAATCCATCGAACTGTGTGTGGCTCTTTTCCGATCTGTTCTTTGCAAATGAAACCGCAATCACCTCGTCATAAGACCGCCGTTTGATTTCTATGAGCAACTCGCCGTGTTGGGGTTCAGTTTGTCGAACAAATATTTTTTCAGCCTCGACCAAAGTGAACTGAGGATGAGGAGGTTGTGGTTTGAGGATACTTTGGTAGAGCGCGGCGGTCTTTGCGGGATCGGTCGTGAAGATCTGGTTTCCTACTACGACAGCGGTGTTGCCGTCTCTAAAATGCGTCAAGCGAACGAACGGTTTGTTCTTTGTCGCGGCATTTTCAATCGACTCTTTGATCTCGCGAGAGAAGATCTGCCGCGCGCTTTGGATGGCGGCGGTTCGCTCAGCAGCGCCAAGTGCGTGCGTCGCCTGACGGGGAAGAGGAGTGTCCGCCGAAATCTTCTGTTGAAGAGGTTGTTTTAAAACCTCGAGAAAACTCTTGAGCGCCTTGGTGGCGCTTGGGGTCGTTTTGGCGCGACCCATTTCAATAGTCTTTTCAAATTCCTTTTCTTGAACCGTGATTTGGAAAACGGCGTCAGTCTCATGCACTGTGATCGCATCGACGGGAATAATCCCGAAACGCTTTGAATGAAGCGCGCCCCAGTAAAGCGCAGACGAACGCTTGGGTTGTGTCGTGTATAGCTTATCGCCAACGATCAAATCCGTATGCTGGTCGGTATAGCGGGTGAACCGCAAGAAGGGCGTCGTTGCATCGGCGGGTCGCTCAATGGAGGTAAGAATTTCGTGCTGTAGAATCTGCGCCGCCTCTGTATTGCGACGGTCTTTCTCGGCCCGAGGCAGCTTGGAAATGGTTGGCGCGCGACGAGTCGAGGGTGTTGCCGTTGCAGCTTTAGCGGTTTCGACTTTCTTCTTGCGAGGTTTAGTGGCTTTAGGTTGTTGCGCCGTTGCACTGCCTTGAGGCGTGGGGCGCAAGTATTCAGTTTCTACGAAATAAATGGCCCTGCTCAGTACTTCCGCGAACTCGATTCGTATCCGTTGCAAGGAATTGTCGGTTTCAACGGGGTTTTCTTTCGCGCTTTGCAAGGCATCTTTAAGGTTTGAAAGTGCCGCTGTCATTTCGGGTGACGACTGAAAGTACCCTTCGATTGCTTCGACTGTTTGCTTTGAGAGAGGCAAGGAGCCGTTTTCCGCAGCCATCGATAATAAAGCATCACGCAAAACAAGTCCTGCTTTTTGTTTGAGATCTTCAGACTCTCCAAGGGTTTTATGTGCCGACTTGCCTAGGATGCGCAAAACCCAAAAGGCCTTTCTCTGCTGCTCAGGACTCAGGGGTGCGGCGTAGTCTACGCCAGTCAACAGTCCTTCCACGGTCGTAATGCTTCTTGGAGAGTAACGCAACAGAAGGCTGCCTGCGGCTTTCTCAACGACTGCGGAGTTTGCGCTGAGAAATAACTTTGCCACGGTCGCTTCTACTTCAGGGGAAATTTCCCGAAACGGCGCCAATAGTTTCTTTGCTAAAGGCGCAGTCTCTTCCTTTGCCAAGAACTCGAGTACGATCAGGTTCGCAAGCGCCGTCTTATCGGTAGCGTTCTCAAGAGCCGCTGTTGCAAGCTCAAGGGCTCTTTGCCCTAGATCGCTCGTCTTGGAAGCTTGAATCTGAGGTTTTTGCGCCTGGATCCTTTTATTTGAGCCTAGTCGTCCGAGCCGCTCGCTTCTCGCCCGCTGGGTTTTTTGCTGGTAGGCGAGCGAGGTCCAAATAAGGTTCGAAGCGACCTCGTAGTCCGTCGTCTTCGCCTGTTCAAGAAGATCAAGGATTCTATCGCTTTTGAGACTGAACGGGCTGCGTCTTTCAATCTCTCTTAGACAAAATGCCAGGTCCCTCTGTTCATCCACTGAGATCGGCAGCCCTTTGCCAAGCCGCTCATCCAAGTCGCCTAAGAGCTCTGAAGCTCTTGCGATCACCTGAGTGAGGGAAGGCTGTTGATTACGGTCAAAATGAGCTAGAACCGAGGCGGCAAAAAAGATGTTTAAGCCAATGAGAAGAATCCAACCCCTAAAGTTCATGCTGGGGGCTTGTATCACAAGATCTCCGTAAATAAGAATGGTTAAATATCAGACTGTTTCAGCGACGCCCGAACCCCGGCTGAGCTGACGAAAGAATCGATGTAACGCGTATTAGTGTCTAATGCGAAATACACCCTGGCTATCGTAGCGACACTGAAAAGGGCAGCGGCAAAGCTTGGCCATCTTGCTTGGGAGATGAAGAAAGCAAGGATGGCAAGGCTAAGAAGGTGCAAGCCCATGAAGGGTAAAATCTTGAATTTCAAGCGGCGCGAAGCGATTACCAACCATTGCTCAACACTTCTTGGGTTGTTCTGATGCGCTAGTTGAAGGTTCCTGCCGATCATGAAAAGGATCGAAAACGTAACAGAATGCGCAAAGATCGCGCTCAGGAACGCGGCGATCGCCGTATGGGGGAGAAAGAGAAACAAACCAGCCCCTACGACGGTACTCAAGTGGGCCAGCACGGCCACCATCAGGCACAGAATCAATTGCAGCAGTTGCAACAAAAGGCAGATCAAGTGGATTCGCCTTAAGTTCGACATCGCTTGTTGCTGCAGCTCAAAGTGTGGATTCGCCGTACCCATAGGTTTCGTAAGGGTACAAGTGAGCAGGGTGGGTTGTCAAAACTGGATTGCCTGATAGCTTGTGCCCTGCCCGACGAAGGGGGGATCTCTTGAAGCGCAAGCCGAAGAGGAGTTGGTTTTCGACTCTGGTTTTGTTCTCTTTTATCATGCCCGCGCTTGCTGGCGCCGCCGACGTGCAAAGCACTGCCGACGCTGAAACTCAAGAGGCGCAAAACGCTGTTTTAACGAAGCCGAACCTAGGATTCTTTCTCGGAGCCTATTTCCTTGAACCCAGAGAGCTTAGCAATTCATTGGCGAGCGCTCCTGTTTTCGTGGCCCAACCCCTGGCCAAGTTTTGGGTGCAAGCGCCCGTGCGATTTTTTCAGAGAACATTTTTGATTCTGCCTGACTTGGGCGTCCTTCTGCCAGAGTCGACTCGAGAACAGCAGACCCGGTGGTCTGGCCTGATTGGCTTGAATCTGGGCCTAGGCTTCTCGCAGCGGTGGATCGCGAAAACTGGCATCGGCGTGCACTGGAATTGGCTGCAATCAAATGGCAGGAATGCCGAGATCGGGGGCAGTTTCGTCACTCCGTCGGGAAGCGCGCTGAGTTGGTTTTTCACGTTGAACTTGGGTTTGAGTTATTTGATCGATTCGAAGTTTAGAGTCGAGTTTGATACCGGGCTTGCGCGTCCGCTTGATTCGGTGGCGAGAAAACTTCGCTGGGTGTTGGGAATGGCATATGCGTTCAATTAATTTGATGTTGGCTTTAGCGCTTGGATTTCTTGCTTGCTGCAAGCCTCATCTTGCATTGGCATTTACGCTTTTGCCCTCGGCCGGAACTGAAAACGCAAGGTGGCGCCAATCACCGGTGCGGTATTTCGTGAACACGGCATCATCACCCTTTTCCCATGATCAGACCTTAGAGATCGTTCAAGATGCGTTGAATCTCTGGAATTCCGTTCCACAGTCAAGCCTGAGACTTGAGCTCGGAGGGGCTACCTCCGTTTCGGCGGAAGCGCTCGTGCGGAACACCTCAAATGAAACCGCGATCGTTTTTGATCCTCATTTCACGGCAACCATTCCCGGAACCAGCGGATCAGTGCTCGCTGTCGCGACCGCGCTGCGAGAAGGAGAGGTCTATGTGCGAGGCCTCGTCGTAGTGAACGCAGGCTCCCCCGGCGTCACGCGCGCGCGCCCCGAAGACCTGCAGGTGATCCTCTCGCATGAAACGGGTCATACCTTTGGTCTGGGCCATACCAATGATGATGCGGCACTGATGTATCCAACGGCAAAGCCCGTCAGTAAACTGGGTCGCGACGATGTGCTGGGGCTCACGTACCTCTATCCCCGCAAAGAGCTTGAACAAGACGGCGCTTTCGGATGTGGTACGTTTGAGGCCCGTCAAAAGGGCCCTCCAAGCGATTCGTGGCCTGGCGTCGTTCCCATCGGGGTGAGCCTTCTCTTGGTCGCGGCGTACAGAAGAATTTTCAACAGAGTCGTCAAGGGCGCACGAGTTTGATGCCCTTTTCCTTGATCTGAGCCATCAGCGCATGAAATGCCTTGGCTCGATGGCTGATCTTGTTTTTCTCTTCAAGAGAAAGTTCCGCCAAAGTCTTATCGCTTCCAGTCACCAAGAAAAGAGGATCATAGCCAAAGCCGCGCGATCCGCGTGGCGCTTCGAGGATTTGGCCTTCCATCGCGCCCGTTGAGCTTAAGACCACTCCTTCCACGAAGAACACTAAAGTGCATGTGAACCTTGCCGTGCGTTTTTCCTTAGGCACGTTTTTAAGTTCGTCGAGGAGCTTGCGGTTATTGGCGAGGTCTTGAGTGTCACCAGGTTTAAGGGTTGCATAACGATCCGAGAATACCCCAGGTCTTCCTTCGAGCGCATCGACTTCAAGGCCTGAGTCATCGCTGATGGTAGGATATTTAGAGGCCAAATGACCTAGCTTCCCTTTGTTAAAGGCGTTCTGGTAATAAGTGGTCCCGGTTTCAGCTTCCTTGAGACTTGAAACATTGAAAACCAACTCTTCCAGGGTCTTGAATTGCAAGTCAGGGTATTCCTGAAAAAGGGCCTGGTATTCGTGAATTTTCCCGCGATTGAGTGAAGATAACATGATGATATTCGTTGCACGCATAGGCCCCAAGATTAATGGCAAGAAGCCAGGCCTGTCAATTGTTCCAAATCGCGGATTTTGGAAGTTCTTTTAGAAGATAGCTTTGAGCCCTGACCCGCTGGTCTTCGGCAAAAGATTGCACCTTTGAAAAGTCGGTGCCCTTTCCAAAGGGCATCAGAGCACGTATCTGTCCCCCTTCGATCAAGGCGATGGCCTTTTTCCAGTCAGCGTTCGGCGTTATGGAAAAACCTCTTTGGCTTTCAAGGCGAGCCTGCAGCTCCTTGTCGAAGTGCGTTTTTATCAGCCCATTTTTCCCGCTCTTTAAACCGCGAGGCGTAAAGCCCGCTCGAGCAAGAATGACCCCGACTGAGTTTTTGCTGCCTTGATCCCATCGCGCGGGATAAACCCTGCCTGCCCAAGTGTTTTGAGGTTTTCTTCCGATCCATTGCGAGAGAAAGGTCTCAAATCTCAGCAACGCTTCTTGCGCTTCGGCGCGCGTGAGTTTTTTCTCAAGATGCAGTCTCACCGAAAGTTGCTTTGCTCGCTTTAAAAGCGACTTCACCGCTCGTGGGTTTACCCACGGGTTGAGTTCTTTGGGATTGGGAATCATGAGCACCAAAAGCCATGCTTCTTCTTCGATCAAACTTGAAGCAGGGTGGTCGAAATAAAGCCTGCTGGCCGCTTCAACCCCGTAGATGCCGGGCCCCCATTCGATCGTATTGAGATAGAGCTCAAGGATTTGCTCTTTTGAGAGTTCCTTTTCAAGGCGAAAGGCCAGCGGAATCTCATTGGCCTTGCGAATGAAGCTTTTTTCTTTGGTAAGAAACAGGTTCTTCACCAGTTGCTGGGTGATCGTGCTGCCACCGCGCGCAAGTTTTTTCTTTGCGAGGTCTTCCTCAAGCGAATTCATGATTTCATCGAAATCAAGGCCCTGGTGCTCGTAAAATTTCGCATCTTCCAGGAACACCGTGAGCGAACGCACCGAGGGACTGATCGCGGTGAGCGGTCGCCACAAGCGCACGCCTTTAAAGGGGCAGAGATAATCCAGGCTGTTTGAATTGCGATCCAGCAGTTCCCAGCAGACCGAAGGGCGAAGAGCCGCCAGGTCAAGCGCACCCGATTTGAACCAGTACACATAAGCAAGCCAAGTCGCCGTCGCTGCGAGCAAGAAGAATACGCCCACGATCCACCAGCCGGCGATCAAGAGCGAGCCCCTGAAAATCTGCAGGCTTGATCGAAAAGTGGTCGAGAAGATGCGGGCAACCGAGCGAAGAATCTCATACGCCCCATGCCCGAACATAAATACGATGACGAAACCTAAAGCGCCCAAAAGCGCGATGACGATTAAACCAACAAGGTTGGTTGGGTTCAACGAATCGGCTCCCAACTTACGGCCATGGCATCCCAACGAGGTTCAGCAGCAGCTTCCCATTTGTTTTTTGAACTTCTGCGCATCACTGCCTGAGCGACCCCGCCCACCTGGCCCATGACTACATTGTAACCTGCGTCTTTGAGCTGTTGTAGTGTAGAAGTAGGAAATCCTTTCTCTATATAGAGTTTGTCGTCATTGATGCTGTAGTGAAACCGCGGAAAGGCGATGGCCTCCCTGGCGGTCATGCGGTGCAAGTAGTAGTTCTCGAGCAGCTCGACAATAACGGTGGGAATCCGGGGGCCGCCCGCGCATCCCAGCGCGGCGACGGGTTTTTGGTTTTCGAACAAGAGGGTTGGGCTCATATTGCTTCGCGGGCGTTTCCCGGGAGCGGCGGAATTGGGGTGTCCGGGCTCGGCGTTGAAGTCAGAGAGTTCGTTGTTCAAAAGAAAACCATGGCCCGTAACGGCCAACCCCGAACCGAACCATGCTTCAATCGTTGTAGTATAGGCCACTGCGTGCCCTGAATCATCGACGATGCTCAGGTGCGCCGTGTGCCCATTTTCTGTGAAGCTTCCTTGGCTGACCGTCGAGCCCGCATCTAAATTTCTCAGGGTGACGGCTGTTTCGATTTGATCGAGCCTTTTGCGCACGTTCCGATGGATTTCAGCCCAAGCTTTTTTCTCTTCGGGCGAGTTCAAGAACTTTTGGGGATCAAGCCGGTTCGTCGTGGGATCCGCGATGTTCTCATTCCTGACTTTCTGAAAATAGCGCATAGCTTCAGCTGTTACGGCCACTCGAGAAGCGGAATCTGGCGAAGGAAGTTCTCGGCCGCGATAATGTTGCTCAAGATAGCGCAAGACGGCCGCGACCATGATGCCCGAGGCGCTTGGGGGTGGTGCGGTATAACCGGTCAAGCCAAAGACTTTGAACTCGATAGGTTTGCGTTTTTGAACTTTATAAGCCTTTAAATCATCTAAGTTGATCTTCACTCCAAGCTGTTGCGCTTCGTTCGTCCAGCTTTTCGCAAGATTGCCCTGATAGAAGTCTTTCGCACCCTTCTGTTGGATTTGTTCCAGCGTGTTTGCCAGGAGAGGTTGTCTCAAAACTCTGCCAGCCTTCAAGTAGCTGCCTTCGCGATCGCCAAAAATCGCCGACGTCGTCGGGAACAAAGAAAGCCTTTCCCATTCCTCTTTAAGCGCTTCTTCGAAGTTTTCGCTTATCGGGATCCCATTTTTTGCGATCCGAATCGCGGGCTCAAGAAGGGTTTTCCAAGCAAGCTTGCCAAGCTTTTGGTGGGCTTCGTGCAGGCCCAAGACCGTTCCTGGTATTCCGACCGGGTTGGGCCCTGTGATGCGTTCGGGCTCATAGGGGATGGGTTCTCCCTTCTCATCAAGAAACATTTTTTCGTGAGCCGACGATGGCGCCGTTTCGCGGTGGTCCCAGAAAAAAACCTTTCCGTCTTTTGAAGCAAGATAAAATCCACCCCCGCCAATGCCCATGCTGTGAGGTTGCGAGACGTTTAGGGCAAAACTCGCGGCAACCATGGCGTCCGTAGCATTTCCTCCTTTTCGCAAGACTTCTATCGCCGCCTCAGTCGACCAAGGGCTCGGGGTCGCGACCGAAAAACCAAGGGCCAGTTGGGGCATGAACAGAATAAAATAGAAAAAGTTTAATAAGGCGTTCGATGAAAGCTTAAGCGTAGCCATGGCTTGATGCTCCTTATAGAGGAATGGGGACTAAAAAAGCGCCCACCTTACTAGGAAGATTAATAAATTCAACAGGTTAAATGCCATGTAAATTGACAATTTTGATTAGTCTTTTGGGATATAATGAAAGGTGAGTGGGGACTATTTCAAGGCTTCGAATCTTATGCCGTTTTATGGGGGTGATTTCCTGCGTTTGGTTCGCGTGGACTGCGCATCCCGTGCCCGCGCGCGCCCAAGAGGATTTGATCCAGTCGTGCAATCAACCCGGTCAATCGCCGCATCTTCTTCCATCCTGCTCGAATGCATGGCCGGATCCGAAGGACTATCAAAAAAAATCTGACCGCACTCTAAAGCAAATTCGAAGCGCGAACTGCCGCAATCTCAAGGTGATTGAAGTGAAGCCGCATCTAAAGCTCGCCAAGATTGCTTGTGATTATTCTGACTGCGCGCTGGCTGAGAACGCAAAGAGTTCCTGTGAAGCCACGAGCAGCTTCATTGGGTGGGTCAATCTTCATGCTTTGAGTTGCGCGCCGAAAAACGTTCTGGGATACGAGATTCCCTTTCAACCTGCGAAGCCTGAATGTCAGGCTACCGACGGTTATCCGTTCGAGACACATGACTTGAAAGATTCCATGGAAGCCTCTGACGCTTTGAAGGAAGAGATCTTGGGCAGGGCCCTGCAAATCTCAAATAAGGCGTCTGAGCGGGCGCACGCGGATCTTGAAGTCTTGACCGTGCCTTTCGAGCGGCTCACACACGAAGAGCGTTATGCGGCATTAAGGCGGGCGCACGAGAGCATAAGTTCGTTTCACAGCAGGGCCTCTTCCTTGTTCGGGGAAAATTGCGACCGCAAGTTGAGCGAGAAAGATCCGGCGGGCGAGGCGGTTTCTGAGCTCGATTTGGTACAAGGAGCTCGTACTTGCGTCTTGGTGAAATCGACCCAGAAGTTCATCGCGGGCTTGCTCAGCGAAGCAATAGACTCCACGCCGTCTCAAACAAGAAGAATTGAGATTGGAGCCGCGCTTGAACGAATCATTGCACAAGCTTCTCAGTCTCGATCGAACGCTGACTATGACCAACTCGAGGTGAAAATGGCCTTGCTATACGGGCTAGAACCTTCAAAGCGCGCGGAAGTGATCGAAAAATTGCATTTTCGGCGTACGGCGACTGCGATCACAAGTCTTGAGCGCCATTATTCCGGAAAGATTCTTTCCGATTTTGAAGAGCTTCACAACGGGTATGTTTACGGAGGCAGCCGCTTAGGTCGCGCGAGCGGCAAGGGCCTCGATTGTTCAACCTTCTTAGCTGAGCTATTGCGCGGCAAGGTGAAGGCCCTGGAGCGTCCGCTTACGAGCAAGGACTTTGTGGAGTTGGCTGCCTACCTTCAATCCAATCGAACCGGAAAATTGCGCGAACCGTGGAGCGAGGTCTTGTCTTGCTTCCAATACATCGATCTTTCTCAAGGCCAGCTGCCAGGGCCTGCCGACGTCGTGGTTACGCATGATGGCAAAGAAGGGCACGTTCGTTTGGTGAAATCGTATGATGCGGTTTCTGGGGTGCTTTCAACCATCGAAGCCGCGGGAGGAAGATTCAATACGATAGGATTCCGAAAAGTTCCTCTGTTCGAATCGGGTTGCGGCCCTGATGAGAGTCCTTATTCGGGTCGCGCTCCTTTGCGCGCCGATATGCATGTTTTGCGCATCGTAGAGGCTCCTGGATGCCCGATTCGGCTGAAGTAACGTTGATGCAAACATAGAGAAATGCGAATCCTTGTGCTAAAGTCGCGCCATGCCAAATCAGGGCGGTACGCCTCAATTTATTCACGGGCTTTCACATCAAGCGATGAATGTTCAGGACCTTGAGCGTTCGAAGCGATTCTACGTAGACATTCTCGGAATGGGCATGCTCTATCAAGATGCGATGCATGTTTTTTTGAAAGTGGGCGCAGGAGAGAACTTCGGCATTTTAGCTCTGCTTGCCGCGCCAAAGTCGGGCCCGAAGCCGATTGATCCCAGTGAGCGCCAGGGCAGTGCATACAATCATTTCGGATTTCGCGCTCGAACCCCAGAGGAAGTGTTCGCCTTTTCAGAATACATCAAATCTAAAGGAGTGATGATCATCAAGGGGCCGTATTCGCGCAAAGACGGGGCATCGGTGTATTTTCTTGATCCTGATGGCTATACCCTCGAATACCTTTACCTCATTGAAGATCCCAAAGCGTATGAATCTTAAGCCACTCGAGCTTGGCCGGTCCGTCCAAGGCAAACCGCTCAATGCATTTTATTTTGAAGGTCGTCGTTTCTCGGGCCGCCCCCTGGTATTGCTAGGAGGCGTGCATGGAGACGAGATTGAGGGCGTATGGCTGATGGAAGAGCTTCTCAGCACCTGGTCTTCGACCCCTCCGTCGCTCGAGATGGATGTGTTGATCTGGCCACGGGTGAATCCTGACGGGGTTGAGGCTGGTGCTCGGTGGAATGCGAGAAACGTCGATTTGAATCGCAATCTTCCTACCAAAGATTGGACGCCAGAAATGAAAAACCCGCGCTATCCGCCAGGACCTCACGCCGCCAGTGAGCCTGAGAACAAGGCTCTGGTGAGTCTGATCGAGAGACACCAACCGCGAGCCATTTTGTCAGCCCATTCCTTCAGCAAGTACCAGGTGAACTCAAACGGGCCGGCCAGGGAGTGGGCCGAAGCTCTTGCTCGGGTTTCAGGATATCCGGTTACTGAGGATATCGGATATCCCACGCCGGGCGCGCTCGGGACCTACGCGGGTAAAGAGAAGCTGATCCCGACTATTACCCTAGAGATCGAGAGGGGCTTGGATCGTGAGCGTGTGCTTGAGCTGCACGTGCCGGTGGTGGAAGCGGCGATTGCATATTGGGAAAACAAGGAGATGAATTAAGATGAAGTTTCAACGGCCCTCGGTATCGCTAGATCTCCTCGAAAAATTTTTTGAAAACCTTGATCCCTCCGGCACAAAGACTGCCCGCGATAAAACTCAGGTAAGGAAGTTTTCCGCTGCTCTTCTTTGGTATCTTGATCGTGGCGCCGTCCGCGTCTGGGATCCCAAGCAGGAACGCGTCAACACTTGGGTGAAGAAAGCCATCCTTTCTTGCTTTCAGACCGCGAAGAGCGGGCCGATGGGCGCCGGGTGTTTTGAGTATGAAGACAAGTTCCCGGTCAAACGCAGGCAGGCCATGAAAGGCGTGCGAGTGGTTCCTGGGGCGGTGGTTCGATTCGGATCCTATTTGGAATCTGGCGTGATCGTCATGCCGGGGTTTGTAAACGTAGGTGCTTATGTGGGCACGGGAACCATGGTCGATACTTGGGCGACGGTGGGGTCGTGCGCGCAAATCGGAGCGAATGTGCATCTTTCGGGGGGGGTAGGCATCGGAGGCGTTTTAGAGCCCGTGCAGGCGCAACCGGTGATCATCGAAGACGGTGCTTTCATTGGATCTAGGGTGATTGTTGTTGAAGGTGTACGCGTAGGACGTGAGGCGGTACTTGGGGCTGGAGTCGTTCTTACCGCAAGCACGAAAATCGTAGATGTCCGCGGAAGTTCTCCTGAAATCCTCATGGGCAGGATACCTGAGAGGGCGGTGGTCATCCCAGGCACGCTCCCTAAGAAATTTCCGGCAGGTGAGTTTGGAACAGCTTGCGCGCTCATTATTGCTTCGCGCACAGCATCAACCGATCTTAAAACTTCATTAAATGCGGTATTGCGCGACCATAATGTAGCGATTTGATACAAGAGATGTATACTGGTTCATAGTCAAATGGACAATATACGCATCCTCTTGGTCGAAGATGAACCTGAAGTTCTTGATGCCCTAGCCACTTCCCTAGAAAGGAAAGGCTTTAATGTACTGCGTGCAGTTGATGGAGAAGATGCGCTGACCGGCGATAAAATAAGCCAGGCCAATCTGGTGATCTCAGACATCCGCATGCCTCGGGTCGGAGGAGCAGAGCTTTACAATCGCGCGCGACAGCTTCGGCCCGAACTTCCATTCATATTCATTTCCGGCCACACCATCGAGCTTAATAGGATTTCGAACCAGCTCACAGAGCCATTGCCTATACTTTTGCAGAAACCCTTTTCAATCGAACAACTCCTGCAAGCAGTCGAACAGCAGTTGAAGACCTCCGAGTGAACGCGTGTTTTCTTCTTTGGCACGACGCTTGAAGTTGGCTAAAGCGTATGGACGCGAAAAGCGGGCGGGCGAAAACCGTCAGCATCAACCGAAAAGTTTTAGCTTCATATTATCGTCGTATTTTGCCGCTCGCGCAGTTGTACTTTGAGAATCGACCCGTCGTTTTCTTGCGGGCCTTGACGCTAGACGCGTCTGATTGCGTCGTAGATGTGAACGCTTCGTTGAGTGAGTTGATGCGCTCTGATGAATCTGACGTGGTTGAAATTCAAGCAATGAACTTTCTTTGGGACAAACCGCATTACCCGGATTGGATGGTTTTGAATTTCATGGCCGCCGATCGCGAGGACTCAGGCAAGCTGATCGATGTCGCAACGGTTGCTCAAGATTTGCTGGATGAACTCAAACTTGGCGCAGTGTGGAAAGTTGTTTCGGGGCGAAGGGGGCTAGACCTCATGGTGCCCATCGAGCGCAACTATGAAACGGTCGTCGTGTTTGATTTTTCAAAAATGCTCGCCGAGATGATTTATGAAAGAGCCCCGACTCTTTCCATTCTAAAAAAACCACTAGAACTGCAGTCTGAACGCGTTCTCATTGATTACCACAACAATCATCTGCACCAACCCTGTCTCTCTCCTTTCTCTCCTCAAGTCTCTGCGCAGCTGCAATTGTCTTTGCCTGTTTCATACGAGGCGCTCGAACATAAAAGACGTTTGCCTGTTTTCTCTTTTGATGACGTAACGGACGAGCAGTTAAATCACAGCAAAAATCTTTTAGAAACCGCGCTCGAAACTCGCAATGACTTGGAGCCGGCATTCATCGCGATCGAAGCGATGGTGAGTCAAGCCTTGTGACAATTCTGTGACGCAGAGTTTTATTGGCGCAACGTGTTGTTTAAAAATCCTCTAGTTAAATTGACATTCGTCGGTGCTTTGTGTGACAAAGATGCACAAGTTTAAAGCAAAATGAAAAGCTTCAAAGACGAGTTCTTAAGCTTAGCGGCACACGAAATTAGGACACCGATCACTGTGATCAAAGCACAAGCACAGCTTGCTGCTCGCGTTTATTCTCAAGGGAAACTCGACGAGCAAACGCTTGAACGCAGTCTGAAGCTTTTCATTCAGCAGTCTGATCGTCTTGAAAAATTGTGTTCTGATTTGCTGGATATCGCCAGGCTTGATTTGGGGCAGTTCGTAATCAGTCCTTCCGTTTTTGATTTGGGAGGCGTTGTCTCGGCCACCATTGAGCAAATGAAGAGCAAGTCGTCTGGGCATGAAGTTTTTTTCAAGGCCAATGACGGGCTCGTTGTATACGCGGATCGGGAGCGTACTGGGCAGGTCGTGCAAAATCTTTTGCAAAACTCGATTCGGTTTAGCCCGCGGGGCGGAAGGATTGAAGTCAACGCGATCGGATCTCGAGGAAAGTTTGCGAAGGTTTCAATCAAGGATGAGGGGTTGGGGATTGCGCCTGACAATCTCTCAAAGGTTTTTCATCGTTATTACCGTGCGGACACGGCGGCAGCCGGCGCGTACGGGTTAGGATTGGGGCTGCATTTGAGCCGTGAGATCGTACACCGCATGGGCGGTAAGATCCGCGCTCGGAGCGAAGGACTTGGTCGGGGGGCTGAGTTCTATTTTACACTGCCGTTGCATCGGTAGGTGTTGGGGAGGGAGTTGAGGGATGAGCAAGCAAGTTCTTTTGGTCGAAGACGACGCTGCGATTATGGAAACACTTTCAATGTTCTTGAACTACGAAGGCTATGAGGTTTTACGAGCGCGAAGCGTGGCGCAAGCCATTGAAGTGCTGCGCATTCAATCGCCTGACGTGGTCTTATTAGACTATATGCTTCAAGATGGAACGGCCGAGCCTGTTGTGGTTGAGCTTCGTACGCTTTATGAAGATCGTGTTAAAGTCATTTTACTGACCGCGGCCGATGACCCTTCCGGCAAGGGGCGAACGGTAGGAGCAGACGCTGTCGTAGCAAAGCCCTTTGAACTAGATGGTCTATTGGCGACGCTTCGGAGTTGTTTAGACTGGGGAAAGCAGCCTTGGAGGTTGAATCAGATCTCCACTAAACCTGAAAGTGTTACAAACACAGTATTTTTGAGCTAAAAACTACGAAAAAAGCCCCTTGGTAGATTGCGTGTTCTAAGAAAAATTGTTATAACACGTTGCGATAAAAGTTCTTTTGAAAGTTTAGAGCAATCAACCAGGGGGTGGTAATGGTATCAAAGAAACCTGTAAATGGCTCGTTAACCTTAAAGAAAGATCAACGTTTTGTGATTTATCATAATCCTCGTTGTTCGAAGAGTCGCGAGGCCCTTGATCGGTTACGCAAAGCCGGAGTTGAACCTAAAATCATTGAATACCTCAAAAGCCCAATCTCACCGCCTGATCTCGACCGATTGCTTAAGCAAATGAACCTCAAACCAGATGAAATCGTAAGAAAAAGTGAAGAGCGTTTTATTGATTTGGAACTTGATAAAAGTCCTCCTCGAACTCGCTCGGCCTGGGTGAAACTGCTTGCCGATAACCCGGTGTTGATTGAGCGTCCCATCATCACCAATGGCACAAAAGCGGTGCTGGGGCGCCCAGTGGAAAACGTGGATAAACTTTTTTAGTTTCGCGCTCTGACTTGCAGCGAAGCCTGTATAAAATATTTTGACGCGTTTTCATCTCGGTTCGGTGAGTTTCTTCGGATTCAGCAACGTCTTGATTTGATTCTCAGTCAAAAGAGCTTGATCGCGTACAAGGTCGACGATGCTCTTGCTTTCTTTGAGAGCTTGTTTGGTGAGTTCCGCGGCTTTCGAGTAACCTAAAACCGGATTCAGGGCCGTGGCCATCGCGGCGGTCTGTTCAGCGTATTGCCGACACCTCTCCTGATTGGCTTTGATGCCATCAATGCACTTGGTTCGAACCAGGCCTAGCATGTTTGTAAGAATCTCGGTCGATTCGAGAGCGACCTGAGACATCAGCGGCATCATCACGTTGAGTTCAAGTTGGCCGGCTTGCATTGCGTAGGCCATCGCCGTGTCATTACCGAGCACCTTGAAGAGAACTTGGTTGGCCATCTCAAGGATCGACGGGTTTACTTTGCCGGGCATGATGCTTGAACCGGGTTGCGTTGACGGAAGTAAGATCTCGGCGAGCCCCGTCGATGGCCCGGAACTAAGTAAGCGTAAATCGTTTACTATGCGGGTAAGCTCGAGGGAAGCGGCCCTTAATGCGTTTGAATAGACCATCATCGGGAGTTGCGATTGCATGGCTGCCCTAAGGTCGCGGGCGGGGCGCAAGCCGGGTTCCTTGAACAAGCGCTGCAGTTCCTTCAGAATAGATTTGCGATACCCGCGAGGCACGTTCACGCCAGTGCCGACGGCTGAGCCTCCGATGCCAAGCTCACGCAGGTGATCGCGCGCAGCCTCAATCAACTCTACGAGTTGAGAGAGGGTTGTTTCATAGGCCGCGAACTCTTGGCCCAGTCGAATGGGCACAGCATCTTGGAGATGCGTCCTGCCCGACTTTATCACCTTGTCGAACTCACGAGACTTTCTCTTCAACGAAATAGCCAGTGCTTTGAGCTCTTTGACGAGGTTTCGGGAAAGGCTCAGCGCTGCAAGTCTCATGGCAGTAGGATAAGTATCATTCGTGCTCTGTGACATGTTCACGTGGTCGTTGGGGTGGATGGGGTCGTAAGTCCCGAGCCCGTGGCCTAAAATTTCATTTGCAAGGTTCGCGATCACCTCATTGCAGTTCATGTTTTGCGAAGTGCCGGCTCCGGCTTGGTAAGCATCGACGATGAAATGCCTCACCGGATTGCCGCCTAACAACTTGTCGATAGCTTTGACGATGGCTCTTTTCAGTGGCTCTTTGAGCGCTCCTGAATGGGCGTTGGCGGTTGCGGCAGCTCTTTTTAAGAGTAGGTAGCTTCGGATCAGTTCTGGGTGCACTTGCGTGCCGCTTACGGGAAAGTTTTGCGAGGCTCGAAAAGATTGAATCCCGTAATAGACGTTGTCAGGAAGCTTGAGTTCGCCAATGCTGTCTTTTTCCGTTCGCATGCGTTCAAACCTAGCTTAGATTTTTCATGCTAAACATAAAAAATTTAATGACGCAAAGCGTTTTGACAATGCGCTTCCTTTGTCAGATATCCCAAAGACCGGTCTCATAAATAGCATCTCGATTTTCGGAGCAACTCGTGCACTCTTTTTTTCCGCTCATTCTATTGGTTGGCACAGGCGCGCTCATTTGCACGCAGATGTCGATCAACGCCGCGATGGGGCGCAGTCTTGGGCTTCCGCTCTTTGTCGCGGTTTTTTCTCTCCTGCAGTTCTTATGGACTCTGCCACCTCTTTTTATTTGGGGCAGGCCTATTCCTTGGGCCGCATTGGGCGTGACTCCTCACTGGCAATACGCCGGAGCAGCCCTGGGTGTTCCTATTCTCGCCGCGGCAGCCTACGGATTTTCAAAGGCGGGTGCATTCACCGGCTTAGTGTGCGTGATCGTGGGTCAAATGTTGATGGGTGTCGTGATCGACCACTTCGGACTTTTTGGCGCTCCAGTGCATTCTGTTTCTCTGATCAGGTTGGCAGGCGTGGGTTTTTTGATTTTAGGCGTCGTCTTGGTCAAACAGTAAGAAAAAAACATACGACTTATGGCCAAACAACAAGGAAAAGCCCAGCAGTTGCTTGCTCAAGCGATTCTGCTGGGCTTCCTTGCGGTCACTGACCCTTCACACAGAGATTAGCGCTGCACACTGGGGGTTTGGTGGTTAAGAAACCCGCGCGAGCTCGGCAGTTGCTGATAAAACCAAAAAAGCCGCATTCGTCACGTACGGCCGCTATTTCCCGACGAAGCTGCGCTTGATTGGTTCTTACATATTCTCCGTTGCCCACAACCAGATTCGGAGATCCGCTACCGCATTGAAACTCGGTCACAAATGCGTTTGGGTTCTCGCGCGATACAACATTGAGGCCATTGAGATAGTTGCAATCGGCGTCGGTATCGCAACGACGAGCCGCAGAGAAATCGGCAACCAATTGGTTTACTGCTTGATCACATGCGAGGTTTTGTTCATCATCTGTATTGTCGACTCCGCCAGCCGGAGAAGATGAAGGTGATGGGCTTGGGGATTCCGTAGTCGTGCCTCCGGGACTAGCGCTTGGAGATGGCGACTCGGTCGTTGTGCCACCAGGGCTTGCGGACGGGCTGGGTGAAGGCGACTCCGTGGTGCCGGGACTAGCTGATGGGCTGGGTGAAGGCGACTCTGTGGTGCCAGGGCTAGCTGATGGACTTGGGGAAGCCGACGGACTAGCGCTTGGAGATGGTGATGGGCTTTCAACAGGGGTGATTTGTCCGTTGCAAGCTTGCTGTACGACTTGATTCACTTGTTGTTGCAGGTCCTTGCCTTTACCTGTCTGGGTAAAGTCGCAGACTTTGTCGTCTTTTTTGGCGGCGACGAGTTCAGTTTGATTTTCTTTGTCGGTCAAGAACAGCTGTTGCTGTTCGAATGTGGTGGTGCCTCCTGAAGAGGGGTCACACTCAACTTGTTGTTGGACTTGGCTCTCGACGGCAGCGTTTGCGGCAATAGCGACCTTCGCAAGGTCATTTTGTTGAAGTTGGCCTTTGACGACCTGTTTGCCGTCTTCATCTTCGATGGTCACTTGTCCAGTATTCAAGATTTCCAAGCGAAATTTTTTCGGACAGAATTGCCCGACCTGCTGTTGCTGTTGTTGTTCTTGCTCAATTTTTGTAAATTGTAGTTCGGCTGGCAACGGAATGTTTGGTTCAGTCGGAGTGCCTGACGTTCCGCCGGAATCCGATGGATCGTCTTCGCTGCAACCGTGCATGGAAACCGCTGCCGTCAAAACTAAAAGTGGAAGTAGGGAAAAAAAGTGCATCCTGCGCATAACAGCTCCTTGTTCGTCAACGCTCGACTTGAGCTGCTCACTGTCGGTGCAATCCATATTCCAGAAATTTCTTGGAAGACGGAGGCTTGGTTGAAGTGCGCAGTGCGGTTTGACAGCGGATGTGCGCGTATAATATTGCAGCAAGGTTAAAACTTTTATCTCTTCGGCAGTTCAAATCATACAAAAGTGGAAGAGGGAGTGAGAAAACAAGATGCCTCCGAAAACGAACAAGATCAGTTCAAGTAGCACAGCGGAATACTTTTCAAAGAATTTGCAACAAGTGGGGTTTTCATCCCAAACCAAGGCGGTGCTGACGACGCTAAAAGAGGCGGTCGACAATGCTTTGGATGCATGTGAGGACTCGGACATCTTGCCCGACCTCTCTGTTGAAATTGAAAAGGTAGGGGCGGGCAGCCTCAAGAACTCAGACCAGATTCGAGTGAGGGTGCAAGACAACGGACCCGGCATTCCTATCGACGAGATTACGAAGGTTTTCGGTGAATATCTTGCTTCAAGCAAGTTCGGTCGAGGACGTTGCTCTCGAGGCCAGCAAGGGATCGGTATTTCGGCCGCGACGACTTGGGCTCAATTGACAAGCGCTCAAGGGGTTTTGGTCATTACGAAAACCAAAGACATGCGCAAGGCCATTCGAGCCGTCGTCGAAGTGGATATCAAACACAACCGCGGCGTCTTGAAGAACAAAGAAACCATCGATTGGGATAGGCCTCACGGAGTGTCGGTCGAGTTTTTGATCGATGGTCGGATTCAACTCAATGGTGAGGGAGGGCTTTTAAACTATCTCACGGGCACGGCGCTTGTGAATCCTCACTTGACGTTGCGATACAAGGTGCCTGAGAGCGAATGGCAAGTGCTTGAACGCGTGACGGACACGATTCCTCTGATCCCCGATGCGACTGAACCCCATCCTCACACGATGAAGCTTGGTGAATTCATCGCGCATTCTCATCTGTTTGGGCGCACCAGGGTCGACGGTTGGCTTAAAAAAGGGTTTTCGCGCGTTACGGATTCCACTATCACCGAGATCAAAAAGACGGGCGTGAAGGCCGGTATTCTCAGCAAGAATGTCGATGCGGTTTCAGAAGCGGAATTCAAAGAACTCTTCACTGCCATCCAAAACACGCCCCTCATGGCACCGAGCACCAAGTCCGTGTTGTCGATCGGTGAGGATGCCCTTTCAAAGGCGATCAAACGTTTAGGCAATATCGATTTTTTTTCGGTCGTGACTCGTAAGCCTACCATCTGTGATTTCAAGCCTATTCAAATTGAAGTGGCCATTGCGCGCCTTTTGGATCGCGTGGTCGACGATGCTGATGCTCCGGCGACAATTTTGCGATTTGCGAATAGGGTGCCTCTGCAATTTGATAAATCCGCTTGTGCGATCGTCAAGGCGATAGAAACGGTGAATTGGAGGGCTTATTCCTTGGTGCAACCGAAGAATAGCTTGCCCCAGGGGCCTTATGTCATCGCAGTGTCGGTTGTTTCTCCTTTCATTAAATTTAAGAATGCTTCCAAAGAAACCGTCGATGCGAGCGATGAGCTCGTTGAAGAGATTCGCCGGGCGCTGATTCAGGCGGGTCAAAGGCTCTCAAGGCACATTAGGCGTGAGGTTCGTGAGAACGCCCTTGAAGAAAAACTTCGGCACATCGAACAGTTCTGCCCGATACTCGTCGATGGGCTTTGCCGCATCACAAGTGCAAACCCGAATCGTCGGAAGCGAGCGGAAGAAGGCTTAGTCAAGATACTGGGCCGAGACGCCAAGGCGGCGGAACAAGAACTTGAGGCCGCGCATGCGGTTGTCGCCGAAGCCGAACAAGCCAAAGTTGCGAAAGAGCAGGCCACACAAAAAGGAGCGCGTTCATGAAAGCATCCACAACCTCGGAAATCCCGGCTCTTTCAAAAGAGCTTTGCAGCAAACTTCTTGGTGATCTTGAAAAGGCGAGAAGGCCCGTTTTGCTTGCGACCAAGTGTTCTTTAGATAATGCGAAATACAACCACAAGTTGGGCTATCTGACGCCCGGGGTGAAAAAAGTTCGGACTGAATTGAACGTCAGCTCAGTGAAAAAAATGTCGCGGGCCATCTTTTTACTCGAAGTCTTGCTGCAAAATATCGATACGGGCGCAGTAAACACCAAACGTGAGTTGTACTATATCGCCAAAGGTAAAATCAAACACAGCCCTGGGTTGAAGCCGCTCGACTTTGCGGATCAAGATGAGAGCGATGCAATCATAGACTTTATCTGTGAGATGCTCGAGGTTTACCGGGAAGAGCTCAATTGTTATGCCGATGACCGAGGGGGTCAGACCTACTCGCAGCAGCTTGTCGTGACCGAGACTATGCCTAACGGCGAGAAGGCCGTCATCGACTTGTCAAAGCTGGGAACCAGCCCGTTTCAACCCAAGAACAGGCCCCAGAACCTGAAGCTTTCCGTGAAAAAGAAGGTCGACTTTGCAGTGATCGTTGAGTCGCAGGGCACGGCAAACACGCTGGTCGCGAATGGATTCACAAAGAGGCACAACGTTATCGTGATCGGTGCTCAAGGGGTTCCATCAAACGCCGTACGCGGATGGGTGAAGTTGATTCAAGATCAACTTAGAGTTCCGCTGTTCTTCTTTGGAGACCTTGACGCCTACACGATGCAAAATATCTTTCGAACGCTCAAAGCGGGTTCAGCCGCAAGCTTGATCAGGAACTCTGATTATTCAGCCCCGGATGTGCGTTTCTTGGGGGTTTTGCCTGAGGATATCAAGAAGTATGATCTTGACGATTATCCGGTTAAAGAAAATGACGCGCAAGAAGTCAGGGCGTTGAAAAAAGCTGACGATGCGCTGAAGAATGACCCGTTCTTTCAGGACAAGAAAAACAAGGGATTGGCTGAAATCTTGCGGTGGTTGCTGAAAAACAAACGACGTTGCGAGCAACAAGCGTTTTTTGCCGTGGATCCGCGCGATCCGGCGATGCCTGAAAAGATCATCGTCGAAAAGATCAAGCGTGGAGACTACGTGTGACGTGAAGACTTGAAGAAATCTTCAAGGAAGCACTGAGGCTCTGCTCTCCAGAAAAATTTGCATTTGATTGCGTCGAACCCCGGGCTCAGAACACGGGTTTCGCCGTTCCTCGAGCGCGATTTGATGTGAAGCTCGATCTCTCGCGCCAGAGCCTTTGGGTTTTTGGCGCAGGCAAAGCCGCGGCATCGATGGCTAAAGGAGTGCTCGACAAACTAGAACCGCAGGTGAGGGGCGGCGCGGTTTTGATTCCGGAAGGCGTTGACGCGCTTGGAGTAGAACCTTTGCGGGTCTTAAGAGGCACTCATCCTTCTCCGACCCAAAAAAGCGCTCAAGCGACGCAAACGCTTGTTTCGATGCTCAAGGCTTGTTCCCCTCGCGATCACGTGATTTTTGTTCTTTCCGGAGGGGCTTCAAGCCTACTTGTTGACCCGGTGGATGGCGTCTCGATCGATCAGCTAGGCAGGCTTTCTCAAGCCTTGCTTGGAGCAGGCATTCCGATTGAGCAAATCAATACGGTTCGAAAGCATCTGTCTAAAGTTTCCGGAGGGCAGCTCTTAAATCAGGTTCCATGCGAGATTTCAGTGTTCGTGCTCTCAGATGTTTGCGGCAATGATTTCAGCGTGATCGGTTCAGGGCCGTTTGCGAAAGACCTCTCGACCCGGGAGCAGGCGAGGCAAATCCTTAGGCGGGCTTCCGAAGGCATGCCCGATTCTCTGGCAGTCGCGGATGCTTTGATTGAAACTCCTAAAGAGCTTTCTCGAGCCGCTAGAGCCCGCCACGTCTTGGTCGCAGATCACGCGGCGCTCGCGAACGTCGCAGGTGAAGTCGCTAGGAACGCTGGATTCAAGAGTGTCACTGTCGACTCAAGACCTGTGACTGAAGATCTTGAACAGCTTGTCAGGCGCTATTCGCAGCTCATCGTTGATTCAAACGAACCTCAAGAGCGGCTTTTGATTTTTTACGGCGAACCGGTCGTCAGGTTGCCCGCCAGACCGGGACGGGGTGGCCGTAGCCAACACCTGGGGTTGATGCTCGCCCAGACTCTCAAGGGCGTTCCAGGCTGGACTTTCCTTGCTGGATGTTCCGACGGCGTCGATGGGACGAGCAAGTTTGCCGGATGTGTCGTTGACGGAGACAGCTATGATCGCGCAAAACGCGAGGGGATTGATGTTGATCAAGCATTAGAGACCTTCAACAGCGCTGAAGTCCATGAAAAGCTTGGGCAAGCCCTTGATATCGGGCCTTCGGGCAACAATCTACTGGATTTGCACCTGTTGCATTTGGTAAAAGGACTTGAAATCAGACACCCCCACGAGGAGACAGACCATGAACGCCACCCAAAACGCAAACGACAGGATTGATATCGGACTTGAGTTCACCCCCAATCCCAATACTTTAAAGTACGTGGTGAATCGGGTGCTTTTAGAGAGTGGCGCGGCTAACTTCCCGAATCGCCAGTCGGCTGAGAAGTCGCTGCTCGCTAAAAGGCTTTTTGACGTCCTCGGCGTCGCTGGCGTGATGATTGGGCGCAATTTCGTCACAATCACTAAAGGACAAGAAGGAGATTGGGAGAGCCTCAATAAGGGCGTCAGCGAGGTTCTCAAAGACCACCTGATCCAGGGACTTTCTATTGTTGACGCGAGTTTTAATGGTGCTGCGCCAACGGGGCAGGGAGATGGAAGCATCGAAAACAAGATCAGAGAGATCCTTGATCGCGACATCAGGCCAGCCGTGGCGATGGATGGCGGAGACATCACCTTTGAAAGGTATGAAAATGGCGTTGTTTATCTTGCGCTTCAAGGCTCATGCAGCGGGTGCCCGAGCTCGACAGCTACATTGAAAATGGGAATTGAAACCCGGTTGAAGGAAGCTATTCCGGAAGTTCAAGAAGTCGTTTCAGTCTAAGAGCACTTTGAGCAGCCCCGACTGCTGCACCCAGTCGCCTTGTGCGAGGTTTTTGAGCTGCAGCCGATAGATTCGTATATCCATTTGCGGTCGATTCCATTCAAACGTTCGAGAGCCTCTGCCAATGAACTGAATTCTCGGTAATCCAGGGTTTCTCCCGTGAGGTAGTGGCTGACGTAGGCCGCAAAGACGCCATTTGACATCTCGGTCACGCCGCCGATGGTTTCATCGTCGATTAAGAATCCGTCCTTGTAGTTTTTTGTGGTGAGCAATGCTTCCATGTGTCCTAACGCTCAATTAAAAGTATTGTTATCGGTCTATGAGTTGTTCTGACGCACCCAAAGCGCGGCGAGTTTTTGGCAAAGCAGGGCCGCGGCAAAATCACTTCTTTCAGTTCCGGCGCCAGAAGCGATTTCTACGACGTCACACCCCACGACTTTTTTTGTCCTGAAAACCTCGCGCGCTACCGAGAGAGTCTGATGCCACGACAACCCTCCGGGCACGGGCGTGCCGACATGGGCCATGATCGAAGGATCAAGACCGTCAAGGTCGATTGTGAAGAAAACATGCTCTGGGAGCAGCAATAAAAGTTCGCGAACCCTCGCTGTGAGGTCTTCATGCAAAGCAAAATTGCCTGGGATGGTGTTCACTTTTTCTTTCTCAATATAGTCTCGCTCTTCTTCGCTTACCGCGCGAATGCCAATTGAGAGGATATTGCGGGGGCCCACCTTCTCAGCGTTCCTGCGCATGATGCAGGCATGACTGTATGGGTTTCCATGCAATTCGTTTCGCAAGTCCGCGTGCGCGTCAATCTGGACGATGCCCAATTTCGGATAACGCTTCGCTAACGTTTCAATCGCAGGAATGGTCACTGTATGATCGCCGCCCACTCCTAGGTAAAACTGTTGAGGAGTTTTGACGCGCTCTACGACCGAGCTTACGTAATTGCGCACGCTTTCATAATCAGTAAGCACGGGTTCGTCGACCGTGTGGATCTTGGCCGTGCTCAAATCGATTTGATGTTCAAAATCAAAGAGTTCAACTTGGCTACTGGCATCCAAAATTGCTCTTGGTCCTTTTGCTGCGCCGGGCATGTAACTGATCGCCCCTTCAAATGGAATCGGAGCCACGATGATGTTCGCGTTCTCAAATGCAGTTTGTCCGTTATCAAGAAATTTGGGTGTCATGTGACGCTAATACCACACTTTAAAGCTTTGGCATATCGCTTGCTTCGTTGAATGACCAACCTGGGGGTGAGTTATGAAAAATTATAAGCGGCTATTTCTTGTCGCGTGCCTATTCGCAGCGACCTCTGCGTTTGCTGAAGACACAGACATTGATATTGAAACAGAAAGCAGAGAACCCGCTGCAAATGATTCTTATACTGTAGATGATGATTCTATGATGAATGATGAAGGGTATTCGCGTGAACCGGCTTCGGTAGGAGACAATGATCAGGTTTTTGATCGTGAACCTGCCGCGGTTCAAAGAAGTGAGGCGGAACAAGAAGGAGACCTTGGTGAGCCAGAAGTCGGCATCACGAATTTTGCGCTTAGGCCATCAGCGGGCGCGGTCTTCTTTAACGATACAGAGCGTTTCGCGGGCGGACTCTTGCTCGACGTCAACGTATTGAGCTCTCATAGCTGGAAGGTCGGCCCTGCGACCGGAGCAATCTTCTCGTCAGTGGGCGGGGGGGGCGACTTTTTTGACGGGGTATCGACTGATAACGAAGCATTCTTTTTTCAAATCCCGGCGAACTTGAAGGTGACCTTTGCACCTGAATTTTCGAAGAGGCTTCAGCTCGGCGTGCATGGCGGGGCAAACGTGATCTATACCGGAGAAGGGCTTACCACTGCGTTTGGCGATGTCGCTGAACCTGATGGAGGAGACTCCTTCAACGTTTATCCCAACGTCGGTGCCGATATTGACTACGCGTTAGGAACCAACGCCGACCTTACGCTTAGGCCGGACGTAACCTTTCTCGCCGACTTCAACATGGTTACGGCGACGATTGGCCTGGCTCTGAAGTTGTAATGGAAATGAATTTGGCAGGATTCACGGCAGGGTTGTGAGGGGGATCGAATCACAACCGTGTTGTGAAAAAAAGATGGGGGGCTTAAGCAAACATGCGATGCTTGAAGCCCCCCATCGATTTTTTAAAATGAATTAAATAGAAATAGATTTAGTAACGACCACGCCCGCCGCGATCACGATCACCGCGTCCACCGCCGCCGCCGCCAAAACCACGTCCGCCGCGATCACGGTCACCGCGTCCGCCAAAACCGCCGCCACCTTCTCGAGGAGCTTGCGGCCTGGCTTCAGCCACGGTCATCGAACGGCCTTCGAATTCAACTCCATTGAATTTTGCAATCGCTTCAGCTGCTTCTGCATCGGAAGACATCTCGACGAATCCGAAGCCTTTGCTGCGGCCTGATATTTTATCTACGATGACGTTAGCAGACTCAACGGTGCCTGCTTGAGAGAAAAGCGCTTGAAGACTCGCGTCTGTAGTGGAAAATGGAAGATTCCCGATAAATAACTTCTTACCCATGTAACCTCCTTAAAGGCAAGGGCGCCGCTAAAGAGGACATGAGCACCATGCTCAAGGACACTTACGCGGACAGGACACTATACAAGTACAAATATTACCTTAGTTGGTTTGAAAAATCTTGCCAAAAAAGGCCTCGGATTTACCCAAGAAAAACGCCTATATGCATGGCAGGAATACGGCGTTTTAAGCCCCGCAGGGACAACCAAAGGTTGTGTTCCAGCGCCGGGATTTGGTAGCGTGTTTTTAGACGCCGATCAAGACACGGCTTGCGACATCATGATGAATTCTCAACAACTTTTGTTTCATACGATCAATCCGTTGGTTGAAAGGCTGGGGGCCGAGTTCTTTAAATCCCTGCCCAAAGTGCCCGGCGTCTACATGATGCGTGACCGCGCGGGCGCCATTCTATACGTCGGGAAGGCCAAGAACTTAAGGGCCCGGCTGGCTTCCTATAAATTGGCGAGGCCCAATACCGTGAGCCGCAAGGTCTTGCGCATGTTGAGGCTGACTCAATCGATTGAGTTTGAGATTTGCGCTTCGGAAACCGAGGCCCTGCTTCGTGAAAACCAGCTTTTAAGAGAGCATCGCCCTCCGTTCAATGTGGTGAACACGCATCCGGAGTCTTATTATTTCATCGTGCTCAAGGCAGTTCGTTCTCACGACCTCGCATCGCGCATGGTTCATCTGCAACTCACGACCCGAGCAGTGAGTCCTGAAGACCAAGAGGGCTGGGTTTTCGGGGTGTTTAAAGGAAGGCGGATTACTCGCCGCTCATTTCAAGCGCTGCTGCGGCTTTTGAGCGCCCTTGCCGCTAAAGACGAGACCTTCTATTTTCCCACCCCGTTGGTGCGCTACCGCATTCCTTATTGTTATTCGCTTGAGGTGCCCAAGCACCTGGTGGGAATGCTTCGCGCGTTTCTCAACGGGAACTCAAGGCGATTCTTAGATGAGCTCTTCGTGCGGTTGCTTGAAAATCAAAGCATACCGAAGTTCGTTCATCATGTGATCTCAGAAGACCTTAAACAGGTTGATGAGTTTTACCGCCATGCCTGCAGGCGAGTGCGCGCTCTCAAACGCAAACATGGCATTCGCAGGCGCACGATCGCTCAGGAAGAAATTGACGACTTGCTTGTGATTTACGCGCTCAAAAGCAAATCATCCGATTGAGATTTCTCTTCTCGCCAAGCATCGCCGCGGATTTAGAGACGCAAGACGCGCTGAGAACGCTCGGTTGTCGCTCATTTCGTCGGTTTTGCTGCCGGACTTCTCGCAGTCGGGGTTTTTGTGGCTTTCTCAAGCGCCACCTTTGGAGCGGGTCTCCCGATGCCATGTTTGGTTGGTGCATCAACATAGAGTTTCGCTACGACGGGTAGTAGCGAGGTCAGATGCCGTATCCGCTCTTCGCTTGAAGGGTGAGTGGCGAGAAGCGCAGGAGGGCTGCCTCCGGCTTTTTCTTGCATGCGCTTCCAGAAATCCACGGCTTCGTGCGGATCGTATCCCGCCATGGCCATGAACCGAAGGCCAATTTCGTCAGCCTCGCTTTCTTGCTTGCGAGAATAAGGAAGCAAGACGCCTACCTGTGCGCCGAGCCCCAAAGCTCCCATCAAGATGCCATGATGCTTCGTTGAACCTAAGGCGGCGCTTGCCCCGGTCAATATGCCTTGAGAGAGAAGCTGTTGTGAAACTCGCTCAGAGTGGTGATTCGCGATGACGTGCGCCACTTCATGGCCTATCACAGCGGCAAGACCAGCCTCATTTTGAGCAACGGGCAAGATGCCTGCATACACTCCGATATGACCGCCAGGTAAAGCGAACGCATTGATTTGATCACTGTTAAAAACAGCCAGGTCCCATTTTTGCCCCTCAGGTTGGTCTTCTTTCGATACGGTAGCTACGATGCGGGTGGTGATTTGCTGGACGTATTGTTCAACCTCGGGGTCCTTGAGTTGCGGAGTTGACTGGCCTACCTGCAGCCACGCCTGTTGCCCCATCTGAGAAAGCTGGGAGTCGGGGATGAGGTCAAGTTGTTTGCGGCCTGTTACTGGGGTTCGTGAACACGCCACAAAGAAGCTCAGTAAACCCAGCGCCACTACGATCGAGCTGCTTAATCTTTTCAT
This sequence comes from Bdellovibrionota bacterium, assembly GCA_040754655.1. Classification (GTDB taxonomy): domain Bacteria; phylum Bdellovibrionota; class UBA1018; order UBA1018; family UBA923; genus JBFMCE01. The sequence goes on from JBFMCE010000019.1 coordinate 41,003, forward strand.
TACAACGTTCTCCTTGCGAGGTAGACTACAACGCCTTTGGTTTTGGGATCGATATGCGGGTGTTCAAAAGCCGTGCCGGCGAAAAGACCATTCGAAGCTGGCAAACGTGGCATACGAGGTGCAAAGCAAACAGGCGAGGGTACAACCATGTTAGAGTGGGTTCTTGCAGCCGGAAGTGTGGCCGGGGGCGCAGTAGCTGTCGCGACGGTGTGGGTACGCAAACAAAAGCAGCGCAGTGATGAAGACCAGCTCAGCCAAGCCTTTGAGCGGTATAACGGCCAGCGTTAGATAGGGTGTATTAAGTTCGAAAAACGTTAAAAAGAAATTTATAGGCTTCAGGATAAATTTCTCGGTTCTGACTGGCTCTTGGGCCTGCCACGTTCAAAACAGCGGTGCCCTGTTCACGAATCCATTTACGTGCGAGTTCAACCGATGAATCTGGATCTTTCTTGAGATCGACGCAGAGTAGGGGTTTCTTGTATTTCTTGGCTATTTTTGCGGTGAACAGCGTTCCTTCAGTTAGAGGTCCCCACGCAAGAACAAGAGTGCCATCCGAATCTCTGACATTCCATTCCGTCCGCTGCTCGTATTGCTCTGAGACCGTCTCAGTCATGGGATACCGCTCATCGATGACCCCATCCTCTGCTAACCTTCCTTTAGGGCACCAACCCCCGCATGGGATCTTGAACATCAAGCCGATGTCTAATGCGGCGCGATCGACTCCTGTTTGCCCACCACTGACGATGCGGTTGAGAGCAAGCGCAGAGGGTTTTTCTCTGATTTGACCAGCAACCCACTCTCTCATGAGAGTCACGATTTGTGTTTGGTATGAAATCTCGCTTCTTTTTGCTTTCTTTTTGAAGAGATCTAGCAGTTTTTCTGGAACGCGAAGGCTGATTAGTTTTCTCTTGCCTTCGTTGCCATGTACTACAGATTGGAATTCGTCTAAGAACTTAGCGATCTCTTCTTTTGGAAGGTTTGCATCGAGCTTGAGTCGTTCGACAGAAAAATACTGCAAAGCTTTGCTTTTCATTTTTTTGCGATTTCCTGCAACGCCTTGATATCTTCTAAATCTTGTGGACGGCCTGAACGGGTTTTCATTTCAATGAGGCTCTTGATTGAGGCAAGTTTCACGCGAATTCCTTGCACCACAATAGTTTGAGCGTTCATCTTGTCAGCATCGTCAGTGATGATGACATCCAGTTGTTTGGCTAAATGGATCGGATCAAAGAATGACCAGGCTACCAAATTTCTGTTTTTAATGTACTCATCGCGGAACTGAAAGACTTGTTCGGCGGTAACGGGAAGCCTGGGTTGCAAACCAAGGCCAAAAAAAACCTTCTCCGCAAGAAGAAAGGATTGTTTGTTCAGCGAGAGAACAAGGTCGAGGTCTAAGGTGCCTCTTACCGCCCCATGAAGAGCGACTGCATATCCTCCAACCACTGCGTAATTGATCTTTGCTTTATTCAGAGCTTGGCAGACCTCAATGAGAAACATGTATATACTAGTATATACACAGGACTCCTGAGAAGCCACCCTTTTGTACAGAACTGGAGTTACCTCCCCTCAGGTCCCAAATCTAGAACTGCGTTATTCTTGATTAAATAAGTACGAGATGGTAAAAGGCCCCATGCTTTCGTGGGTAAGGGCTTCAAACACTCTCAAAAAAGTTAAGGTAATGTTGTTTCTGCAGCTCTTGCTCGTGTTTCAAGGGGTTTGCTTTGGCGCAACCTGGTCTACCGAAGAGGGCAGTCCCAATTGGAATGCCGGTGACGAGGTTGAAGTCATAACGGATGGCTGGTTGAGCGTAGGGAGCTTGAGGGGACTGCGTCTTACGCTTCAAGAAGGAATTGGGGACGGCGGAGAGGGTAGAGTTCATCGTGCCGAAATCATCGAAGGCTCTCAACCGACGGCGTTTGGTCACGACAAAGTTCTTGCGATAAAGCTCATCCGCGGCACCAAGGGCCTGGATAATGGCGCCCTTTCGGATGTCGGTTATGAAATAGCTTTAAAACTAAGGCAAGGTGACCAACTCGTTCACCGACTGCGTTCAGATCGCGTGCATCCAGGTGCCCAGTACGTCGGCGAACAAATTGGAGTCGCCAATCTGAGAAGTCTGAAGAACGGAGAAACTTACTTCGCCGTGTTCTCTAAGTACTACGACTCAGTGTCGCTGCACGATTGGAGAGACGCATTTGAATTGAATCCAATACATGCGAACAATCGCCACGAAGCTGTTTTGAGGATACGCCGAACCTTGCGTGTCGCGGATCAAGTTTTGTGGGCGCTTGCGTATCTTCACTCGCACGGCATTCAGTTTCGAGACCTGAAGCCTTCAAATATCCTGTTGACCGGAACCATCGAACAGTTCGACCGCGGAGAAGCGCGCGCTGTATTGACCGACCTGGGCATGATTTTTGATCCGGTGCTTACGGCGATACAGAGAGCTTTCGAGGGGGAAGGCAAGAAGATTTCCATTCCGGGTACGAGCGGATTTTGCGCCCCCGAACAACTTTTGGCTCCCGGTGAGATTCATTTTGAGGCCGACCTCTGGCCTCTTGGCGTGACCCTGTACAAGCTACTCACGGGCGAAACGCCTTTTGAGACTTTGTTCAACTCGCGCTTCTATAACGACAAACAGCTGTGGCAAAGGGGCGAATACTCTTCGGTCTTGGCGCCCTCGAGCGCCACACTTCCCGTAAAGGATCTCCCGCATCTTGATCTTCTGATGGCGCTCAATCCTCAGACCCTGCGAGCTCTCGTTGAAGGATCTCCGAATGGGCTTGAACATGACGCACAGTATGGGTGGCCAAGCGTGAATGGAAAGCTCACCGAACTCAATTTTCATGATCATGTTTTGTTGGAAAAGGTTTTGAAGCCTTTGATTAAAAAACTTTTGACCTACTCTGAGGAAAGGGTCGAGTTCTTTTCGAAGAAAAACAGGTTTTTAAGCGTCAAGAATGGACGAGTTCAGTCGTCCGAGCTTGCAAGTTACATAGACCAAGATTTACGCAAGGGACTTGCCCCGGCCTATATTCGAGAGATCAGCCCTCGGCGCGTGCATCGTCGAACGGTGGTTTGCGAGGGAAGCCTGCTCAAATGAGTGCCATTAAAGGAAATAAGTTTAGAGTTCTCCTTCTGACCCCGCCAATGACTCAGTTGAACACGCCCTATCCTGCGACGGCCTATCTGACCGGTTTCTTGCGATCGCGTGGGATCGATGCGAGACAAGCAGACCCCGC
>JBFMCE010000020.1:0-44136 GCA_040754655.1 Bdellovibrionota bacterium
ATGAATCTGTAACAAGAACAGGCAGGTCGAATTTTCGGGGGGGGGGTTCACTTTTTTCATGAACGCAAGCACATACTGCCTACCGCAGGCGCGTCGTTCAAATCAGCCGTTTCGTTTTCGCCGCTCAAAAACAGCGATTGAACCAAGAAAAGCCACCGCCAAAAACGCAACCCAACCGAAAGCGCGCCCCACGATGTCGCCATGCTTGAAATAAAAAGTCTCAGGCTTCGGCTGGTCAGGCGCCGGCAGATGAAGTGTCGCCTCCAAAAACGCAGACTCAAAAAGACGCGTGCTCCAGCGCATCTCGCCCGTGATATCAACCACAGTGCTAATGCCTGTATTTGTAGCCCGAATCATGGGCCTGCGAAGCTCTATGGAACGAAAAGCCGTGAGCAACAAATGCAACCAGGGCTCAGTGCCCTCGCCAAACCAAGAGTCGTTGGTGATGTTCAGAAGGAGATCTGCGCCGAGTTTGATCGACTCACGCGAATGCTCGGGGAAAATGCCTTCATAACAAATCTGAGGGCCAATCCTCACGCCACCCAACTCAAGGACCTCAGCCCCCCGGCCGCGACCAAAGTCAGCGATCGAAGGCACGATCGCTTGCACAATGCCGCTCAAGGGACCAAGCGGCACATACTCGCCAAAAGCCAATAAAATCGATTTACGATACTTTCCGATGAGCGCGTTTGGCGGAGCCACCAAAAACGCGCTATTGAAATCTTTTCCCCTGTCTGCGCTGTAGGTACCGAAAAACAGCGGGGTATCGACCTCAGACACCAGATCGGTCACCCAGGCGTCTCTTGCAGAACCCAAGCGGTTCGACTGAAGATCAGAGAAGTGGGTGTACAAGTACGGGTAAGCCGTCTCCGGCCAGATCACGAGATCGGGTTTGAAGCGCGCGACGGTCTCTCGGGTCATGTCGCGATAGGTGCCCAACACCTTTCGAATGGCGGGCTCAAAACCCCTTTCACTGGCGAGTTTTTCAACGTCACCGATATTGGCCTGAATGACTGAGAACCGAAATGGCTTTGCATAGGTTTTCGCCATCGCGTCGAGCTCAGAAAGTCTTTTTGCGCCCCACTCATGGCCAAACCCAAAACCAATCGCCACTAGCGCCAAAGCCACGGCAGCCGAACTCGGACGAGGGAGTAGGCTCGTGAATGACATCCCGACAAGCCTCTTGCGCTTCAATAAGGCACGCAAAAGCAAAACGGTCAGCGCCATATTGCATACCATGATGGGAAACGTCAGTGCATGCACGCCCGTGTACTCAACGACTTGAATCAACGGAAACCATCCGTAAAGCACGTGGCCAAAGGTATTCGGGAACATTTTTGGATAATGGTAATCGAGCCCGACATAGAGCGCCGGCAAAAGACAAAGGATCAAAAGCGCTTTCAAGGGTTCTCGAATTTCATGACGGGCGAAACGACGCAGAAGAGCAAAAGCGACGAGCGCGAACAAGAGAAATTGCAGCTCCCCAAAAAGCGAGAATAAGAGCAAAACGATTTTCCCGACGATCCAAGGAAGGCCCCCGAAGTTGGTTGCAACGAAACTGATCCAACCAAAACCCAAAAGAATAAAAAAAACCATCGTCGTGGCGCCAAGCCACGCAACCTCGCGGTAGGACTTCGAAGAAAAAAGCCCAATCAAGAATGGGATCATCCCGAGAAACGTCAGGCCCCAAATAGAATATGAAGGAAAGGTAAGAACCATCAAGGCTGCTGAGGCAAAACCATAGCCTATGGATCTAATAGGAACGCGTTTTAAAGACTTCTTTATCCGCTGCTGGCTCATCGTGTTCAATATTAGCGCTGATCTTTGATGTTGTACCACGAATCGCGGGCTTTGGCGGCTTTTTCAAAAAAGAGTCTGAAAAGCTTTTATTTGGGGAAGGAGCCGTAAGATCCTTGAAGTTCTTCGTGGAAACCTTTCGCAACGCAGGTGCAGTCACTGCAGGCGCCTTCTCGCGTTTCACGAGAACCGGGGCAGGAACCTTGCGAAGCATCATGCGATCAAGTTGCGAAAGAGCGGCGTAGGCATTCACCTTCCCTCCCGCATAAACTTTATCGCGAAGATGAGGAAGCTTGTCGGCGGTTGACCGAACCAGTTCACGAACCTGTTCCGGGCGCAAAGACCTGCTTTTTGAAAGGAGCAGGGCCGCTAGTCCGCTTACGAATGCCGTCGCCTGGCTAGTGCCCGACATATAAGAATACTTTCCACCAGGCACAGTGCTCAAGATCTGATCGCCGGGCGCTGCAACGTCAACCCTGGCCTTACCCCAGTTCGAGCTCGCCAGAAGCTCGTTGCGCACGTTGATCGCCGACACGCAAACGATGTTATCGAGCCGGTAAGCGCACGGATAATAATAATGCTGAGGCAGGTCGGTGTTTTCGTGCTCGTTACCGGCCGCTGCTACAAGCAACACGCCCTTTTCGCGCGCGCGCTTCAAGGCCTCAAACTCTTTTTTCGAAAACTCAGGGCCGCCGCCGCTGTAATTGATGATGTGAGCGCCATGATCGATCGCCCAATTCAACGCCTTGATGCTGTTCTCAAGATTCTCGGCGCCCGTATTCTTGTCAGAATAATACTTCACCGCCATGATCGATACTTTGTGAGCAACGCCTGAGATGCCCGCCTTCGCGTTCAATGCAGCGCCAATGATTCCCGCGACGTGAGTGCCATGGCTATGGTCATCAACAGGATTTGCTTTATTGGCTACGAAGTCCCAGCCGTAATGTCCCGTGACCTTGTCTCGCCAGAGGTTGGCTTTGATATCAGCATGGTTAGGATCGATGCCGGTATCGATGACCGCGACCACGATGTCTCTACTGCCTTGTTCAAGCTTCCACGCATCAAGGGCGTGAATATGTGAATTGCCCACCGTATTCTGCAGGCCCCAGTTTTTAAACTGAGGAACCGCGGGCTTTGCATCAGGAACCGCAGCAACTCGGCGTTCTGAATTCAAAACGGGTGCCACGACAACTAAGGCGGCAGGTAACACTGCCGTAAGAATCAAGTACTTTAGTTTATGCTTCAACATCAACTTCATCATCGCCAAGAGCCGCATTTACTACTTTCTGCTTTGGTACCCCATGTGCTCTTCAACAGGGTTCCGACAGCTCAATACCCCATATGAGCAAGCAAGATGCCAAACAATATCATGAAGCCAGAATTTCAACCTATCGATTTTTTTGGATTTCTTGCGAATGCCCCACTCCTCGTTTGTCCTCGAAACTGTCAACACATTTGACAGCTGGAAACGCGCTTTCTGAATCAGGCCCCGACGATAAAGCTCGTGGCGCATGGCATCAACCTTGCTCCATCTAAAGATTGAGAGAAGAGAGGATACACGTTGATGTTCAAGTTCAAAGGCACCCAGACTTTGGGTGCTATTTTTATCGTTGGCGCCATTTTTCTGAGCACTTCCGGATGCGCTCCGAATTTGGCGACCCAAAACCCAGCCGATCGAAAAGCCACCTTGGCAAGCCTTGGCCTGCACAGCGCCGCTTTGAACGAGGACGACGCGAATTGGCGATGCCCTCATAGCGATAACGTGACTTTGCGAGACAGTATTTCACTGGGGGGCTTTGACTTCACCGCGAATGGAAGCTTCAAAGTCTGCGTCGGAAGAAATGACGACGCGAAATTCAGGGTCCGAGGAACGACCTCGTCAGGCTCTCTGTGCGTCTACCCTTTGCAAGTTTGTTACAGCCGCCAGTCTAGTAATTGCGTGGCAACCAATGGCGGAGCGCTTGTTCGTCTGCTTGAAACGCCCCAATGCGCCGTGGTGAGCAGGGCTCCCCTTGAGTTTCAATTCAATAGTCGAAATGCAAACTACATGGTGATCGTGGACATCAATTTCACCAATGATATGAATCGCTGCTTAAGCGGCTCGTCCGCGTGCCCACCCCACTCCGAAGGCTTTGTTCAATGAGTTGATGCCTTTCCGAAAACGCTGTACCAGGGTTGGATCGGTGGTCGGAACCGAGAAGACGACCTCTAGGGTCTTCTTGTCGCAGACGACGATCATTGTAAATGAATCTAATTGATTAGATTGCCCGCCCCCCTCTTCCTCATCCTCGCCGAGTCGCTGGTCCGGGTCATCAATCCGGAACTTCGCGATGAAGGTGCACCACTCATTCTTCTCGTCATCAACGAAATTCCAAATCTCATCGGGATCATCAATGACTGGTTCGATGAAAGGCTCAAATTTCTCAAACGCCTCTCTTGGGATGTCGCTTGAGCGCCGCCCCTCGGAATACCAGTTCGCGAAAGTCGTGGCGTGCTCGGAAAGGCCCGGCCTTTCCCCTGACTCAATATTTTCTATTGTATCACCCTCTAAAGAAGGCTGGGTCGGCTCTGCGGGGCGCGCCTGCTCTGACGAGCCAAAATCGTAGGAAGACGATGGTTCGTGAAGGCGCATGTCAACGCCACGCCGGTACGCATCGACGAGATCATCGTCTTTCGTCAGGAACGCGAGGAACACGAAACTGGGGATGCCCTCGATCGCCAGGCAAACCGCGATGCAGCTGAAACGCTGGCCTTCCCCATGCCGAAATTGGGAAATAAAGGTGAAATGCTTTTCTCCGCTCTCGAGTTCTTGCACCCAGATCTCGTCAGGATCTCCAAGCGTCAAGCCCCGGTAGTGGGCAAGGTCTTTTGGCTCTCTTGCCCTCAGATCAGAATTTGAGCGCAATTTCGCGAGTTCCTCTTCCATCGAATCAATGGTGGGTTGAAAGTAATCTTGGATACACGTCTCGGTACAAAAGCACCTTCCGATCTCTTTCTCTACAAATAGAATCCGTTCAAGCTCGGCTAGGCTCTTTCGGCAATTGGCGCAGTATTCCGAAAACCTTAATTCTTCCAAAGACCTACCCCTTTCCCTTCTTCTATTGTACCGAAAATATATGCATGGTGTCAAAAAACAGCGTGATAAAATCACTCAATTTCCGTAAAAATATTCGACAGTTATGACGCGGTGCGATTTGAAAGCTTTACGCTCGTCACCTAACCTAAACAAGTAAGGCTTCGAAGGACTGAAAGCCTAATACAGCCCTGTTTGCGGAAGTAGTTTGTGGAAAGGAGAGCCACATGATCTACGTCAATCAAAAGCAACTCGATCAAGTTGAGTATCTCATCGAACAATCGAGTCGCGGTCATCACGTTCTCTTCGAGACTGATGTCATTCGAAAGGTTTTCGCTAGAAAAGCCCTTGTGGATGATGAATCTGACGATGAAACCGAGTCTGTCGAGAAACATATCGAAAACCTCATCTTGCAACCTACGTTGGTTTCGAAACGCGCCTACCTTGAAAACCTGAACTCAGAGACCTACGAACGCGTCGTTCGCACCTACTTTGCAATCGTGGAGAACAATATTTTCGAAGGCATGGAGTTCGAGCAGTGACGCTCAGACTTTAAGAGGTAATAGCCACAGATGTCAGTCGATTCGATCGGGGGCGGAGGTTCTAGAGACCCTAACTACGAGGTACGAAGGCGCATGCTCGAGGAAGAGCGCTCTCGTGAACTCGACCGCATCGAAAAGAAGAAACGCGACGACATCGACAGGGCCGAAGAGGCCAGGCAAAAATCACTGGAATCGATTTACGCCGACCAATCGAGCGAAATTCAAAGCCGCCAGGAGGCGGCAGAACACCGCATAGAACAGATCAAAGACGCGACCGAATCGAGGATCAAGGCGTTCGAAGCGGAATCGTCGCGGATGACCGACGAGGCCAAACGTCAATTCCAAAGCAAAGCGGACTTGCTGCAGAAAAACGCGAAGGAAATCGATGAACAGAGAAAGTTCATGCTCAAGCAGCATAGCGACTCGATGCGAAAGCTGAAAGAACAACGCGAACAGGCCGCAAACGAACAGACGAGCCGAATGAACAGGGAATCCGCCATTGTTTATGGGGATCAACAACAGCGCCTCGCGCAGATGAGAGAACTCGGCGAGGCCGAGCTCAATGCCCTCAAACGTGATCTCAATGACCAGAAATTGCGCGAACGCGCCGAAGCCACAAGAGATCTCTATGAACTTCAAGAGCAAAGAGACGCGAATCAGGCTGCCGTATCTCGTCAGATCCAATTCAACGAGCGCACCGGCGCTGAGCAAGCCCTGCGACAGAAAGCTCAATTCGATGCCCAAAGAGTCGCGCAAGACGAGGAGTTCAAGAATCAGCTCTCAAACGCAACCGCTGAAGCTAGACGCGCGGTGAACTCGGCTCAAAAGCAGGGCAGGAAGAATTTAAGCGAAATCAACGAATTGTACGCCACGCAGATCGACGCCGCCGGCCGGGCTGGTCGCACGAAGCTTCGGGATCTTGAAACCCAATCGCAAAAAGTGACTGGCGAACTTGAGACCCAGGCAAAGACCGAGCAGATCCTGATGAAACAAGGCTATGACCACAAGAAACAGCTGATACACGAGCGCAACGAGAAGCTCATTTCAGAGCACAACGATCGCAATACAGAGCTTCAACAGAAGCATAAAGAAGAACAATCGGCTCTTCAGAAAACCTTGACGGCCCGTCAAGAGAAGCTCTTGACCGATCAAGTGAAGCAGTACCAAGGCGAACTGCAGATGCAAAAAGACCGTGGGAATAAGCAATTCAACGCCATCGTCGCCGCAACCATTGAAAAAGTCTCTGATCACGGCGCCAAAGCCTCTGACCCCTTCTACCGCGTGCACGCGCTTGGCACGAGCGTGGCCGACACCGAGATGGAATGCGTGGTTCAGGTGAGCGTGCCTGAGCATGAGCAAGAAAGCATCAGGGTCACCCGTCAGGCCGATACGATCACCGTCAGCGGCAGCCGCCGTTACCAAGGAAAAATGAACGAACCCGATGGCCGCAAGACCGCCACGAACTCATTCCAGTCATTTTCGGAAAGCTTCCCCGTGCGCGGAAAACTTGAGATGTCTCGCATGACCAAAACCTACGCCGATGGGATGCTTACTTTCAAGATTCCTAAGGGTTAAAAGCCTCGACTTTAGGGCCACTCTTCCGCAACTTCGAGCACTGCTTTCAGGTGCAGATCACGGCGCCGCAACTCTGGTCTTTCATAAACTATTTTTTTGTCTGAAATCCTTACACAAAGAAGAACAGAGTCGATAATCAGCTTCTCGTTTTTTTCATAGTGGCTTGATCCAGAGCAAATATAATAAGCCTGCATCGTCGCATTGGTCGGCAGACCCCTAAGAAGCTCCATAAGCGCGTCATAGGTCACAACATTGTCTTTCGCGACTTCAAAATCTGAAAACCAGCGAGAAGCCCTGTAATAATAAATCCCGCCATCAAGCCCCAGTCCAATCGGAAGGATGTGAGGAGGAGCTTCGGTGGACCGACTGACGATCTCACCTGGCGCAAAAGCATGTCCTTGCAAAGAAGCAATGGCAAGGAAGCACACTGACATTAAAATTCTAGATAGACCCATGCGTGTTCTCATTTTTTACTATTCACAAGGTCTTCGAGTTCCTTGAGCATGAAACGAAGCTTTGCATGCAGGTCTTGTAAACGATTTAAATTTGATTTGAGGTCGTCAAACGGATTGGCGCCTTTGGGTTGTTCACTATTAGAATCAGACACCGGTGCGGCTGATTGATTCTGAGACAAGCTCCTAGGCTGAAACTTCGTAATTTTTATATTTCCCAGCTCTTCCGCGCGTAAAACGCGCGAATTGGAAGTAAGGGGCGCAGCTTCTTCTTTTGATTTTTTATAGAGCTCATAGATGTTCGTATAAACAAAGCCCACATTTTGAGATCGATCACGGTTGGCCATTTTCAACTTCCTCCTACATACAGCAACAACAACTTCGCAACAGCCCTGGTTTCCCAGAACTCTTGGCCTCACGTTAAGACATAAAAGCAATCAAGGTGCCAAACTGACTTGCGGTGGCAATAATTCCTAACCCCCCGTTTTTACATAGCCCTTAGTCTGAAAAAGCCTCCAAAAGGTCGTCAAAAGTCTAGACAGTTGTTGTCTCGTCGACATAGGTCCTCACGTGCGGAAAAAGAGCTTGGTGTGTCTTCTCGACACGGAAATCATTTCCCTCTCGTTCCAAACAGATACGCCTCACCCCAGAACAGCGGTAACCGATAAGAGTTAGAGGTACAATCAGTACCACGAGACCAGGGAGGCACTGAAAGCCGTGTCTAAAACCTCAGCATTAGAGCAAATCCATGCCGACAGCGAAGAATCAGAAGAATCGAAACGCCTCGCAGCTGCGATCGACCGTTTCTATGCGAATGCCACAAACTTGAATCTTACGCACATTCCGGTGGCGCTCGATCTGATCATCTTGCACAAACTTCCGGATGTTGCTCTCTATCTTGCGACTACAGATAGCGAAAACAAACCCACTTTCAAGGTCTTCCGCAGCCGTGGTTTGTATTTGAGCCAAGTTGAACTCGACAACCTCTCCCGCAACGGCATCCAAAATGTTTATTTGCAGCGCTCAGAAGTGCCCATCTTCACCCAATACGTCGAAGAGCTTCTGACTGAGCTTAGAACAAGCTCTCCGATGGTCGACGACCAAAAAGTCAACCTTCTCAGAAAGTCTGCGATCACAGTCATGTCGGACATTTTTGAGAAACCCACGCCTGAGAACATCCAACGCGGCGTAAAGGTCGTCTCAAACTTCGTCTATGTCTTGATGCGCGACCCAAAAGCGTATCAGATGCTGCTGAGCCTCTCAAGCCACGACCACTACACGCTTCAACACTCGGTCGGAGTCGCAACCAATGCAATCATTTTAGCGAAAAAATTCGGCATCAATGATGAAGCGAGCCTGATCGAGGTCGGAATCGGCGGCCTTCTGCACGATATCGGAAAAACCAAGGTTCCGGCTGAAATCATCAATAAGAAAGGACCACTCGACGAGTCCGAGTGGGCCCAGATGAAAAAGCATTCCCTTTTTGGCTACGAGATCTTGAAAGACAACCCTAACGTCGGCATGCGCGCCAAGCTTGCGGTGCTGCAACACCACGAAGACTCAAATGGTTCAGGCTATCCGATGGGGCTTTCTTCTAACCAAGTCGACCTTTTCGCGAAGATCGTCACTTTGGCCGACATCTACAACGCCATCACCACCGATCGCTCTTACTCAAAAGCAAAGCCGCCTTTCGAGGCATTTGCGTTGATCAAAGACAAGCTCTTCCACAAGGTCGACCCCAAGCTCTTTGAAGCAATGGTTTTGATTTATGGCGGAAAGCCTTAGAACACGAATGAAATCGGCCGCTGCGCCATGCAGCCCCTGCCCCACCTATGCTATTTACTCGCCGTCAGACGTAGTCAAAAGCTTCTGGCATTTGGGCATGCTTTTTTTCCAGATCCAAAAGTTCAAGAGCTGCTCGACCCTGGCGTAGGGCCCTTGCCCGGCTAGAGTCGTGGGAACAGCAAAATTTTCTCCCTCCATGGCCTTAAAGAAAAGATTCAGTCGTTTAACGCTATTTTCTTCAATCTTGGGCACCAAGACATTGTTGACTCTGCGGTTATACACAGCGTTTCCCACTCGCGCAGATGCGCTTGCCAATCCGGTGATCTCAAGCACCGTAAGATACCACTCATGCCCAGGAATCAAGAGTTGCAAGGCGGCGGGAACGCCGAAGGTGACTGCGTTTACAAGACGTTGGATTTTCTTCTTTTGCCGGGAAAGATAATCCTTACCGAGCGTATTGTGCAGAGAATACCTCACCGAGAAAAGCATGACATTGTCGATCACTTCGATAATACGGTCTTCAGCCTTTTCAATCTCCTTGATCGCCTCATTTGCCTGATCGGACGGAAGCGAATCCAGGCCGCGCGATTTTGCGTATAAAAAGCTCAGCTCCGTGACCGCCTCGCTAAGATCCTTGGCATAGTCTTTCAATTCCTTTTCAAAAGCCTCAGCAGTTTCCGCTGGCGGCAACGCATCGTATATCGCGCCCAGGGCAAACTCGCGCCTGGCCACCATGTGTTCGTACTCAGGATTCAAATGAAACAATACATCGTGGATTTGCTCAGTGCGCACATCAAGGTCTTGAATCGCTTCAAGCTCGTACTTCGATTGTCGGTGTTCAATCAGAAAACGTGTGGTCATTTCTTGCGCTTTGGCGATGGCAACCGCTCGGATCAGCTTTTCTTGATCAGACCTATTCAGTTCGACCGCTTGAGAAAGCATGGAGTCAGGCGCATCAGCAGCGCGAGCCAAGCCAGCCAACAGTAAAATGACAAAGACGCCAAGCATGAACGCGTATTTCATCTAGACTCCCCTGAAATCAATTTATAGAGCTCTTCCTTGGCCTCACTGCCTATCTTTCTGATCAGCACCGGATAACCGACTCCGTGCGATTTGGCGGCCTCGATCAAAAAGTTATAAATGAACTCCGCCCTTTCCGCGTTGGTATAAGACTGAAACATGGGCGAATCTTTGATCAATAAAATCGTCCTGACGGCTTCGTTGATAGAAGCATCACCGGCAGCGTTGCCTTCACTTAGCGGAAAAAGATCTTGCTGCATTCGATCTAAGAGGTCTTTAGATTCAACCACGGAATTACGAGATACCAACAGGCGCACAAGCTTGTTTTGCAGAACCTCGATTTCGTCTGGTGTCACCTTTTCTTTGAAGGCCACGCTCACAGCTTGTTTTTTTGCGACTGATTCAATCGCCTGAACATAAGTCGTATGGTCTACAAGCTTCTTGATCTCAGAGACTGGGATGTGTTGGTAGGTCAACTTGTCTTGACCAAGCCATTCCTCGGGAGGTTGAGATACAAAAGCCTTGATGTCTGGGTTTCCCTCACCCACACTGATCGAATTGATGGCAATCTCAAGCTCGGGTCTAAGCTTCTTGCGCTCGGCGAGAATCTCTTGCACATTGATCTCATCTCTTCCATCAGTAACAAGAATGAGGTTTGCGGCTTCTGCTTCACCCCCGGCCTTTTGATGCTCATAGATCTTGGTAAGTGCCGTCGTCATAGCCAAAGTAATGCTTGTATAGCCGTCGGAAGGAATTTTTCCGCTCCGGACCAAGTTGAAGTCTTTGGCAAACTCTAGAGGCGTCTCGACTCGAACGGGATTTTCCACATATTCAGTAAAATTGATCCGATAGACAATGTGATTTGCGATACCGGCTTCCATTTGAGCAACGGCTTCTTCATAAAAGGCCATCAAAAACGCATCTCTTACGACCCATTTTGAGTCTTCAGCCATTGATCCGCTGCGGTCAACCAAAAGGATGCTCACGATCGTGGGAATCGGTCTATCTTCAACCGGCGATTCCTTCTCGCGTGGAAAATTATAAGCCAGCATCTCGCCGCTCAAGACCCGAAAAAGATCAAGCTCTATAGGCGCCCCATCACGATGGAAGTTATGGAACTCTTCCATGCCAAGCGCAGGCCTCAGTTCATGAGCCTGATCACTCCGTACAAAACGATCAAGATACGTGTCAACCTTAGGACGCCGATCTTCTTTTCTATAAAGCAAGAGCCGATTCACCCGAGCCAATTGAAGCATCACCAAGTAGGGGTTCAAACGGCCATCAGAAGCAGCTTGGCGCAGCCCCTCAGGATCTATCTTAATCGCACCGGCGCCATTCTCTGGCGATTGCTTTTGGGTAGCGAACTCGCGGGCCAATGAGTCTAATGCAAGCTTTCCAAGGTCTTGGCTCAAAAAAACCTCGGTGAATTGTTTCGCCGATACGTGCACAGGCTCTGAAGGTTTCTTCTTCGCAACCTCTTGGGTCGCATCATAGAGCTCTCTCTCTTGTTCGCTAAACGAAGTGAGCTGCGAAAGTTTCGTGAGAATTTGATCGAGATGATCGAGGTAAACGCCAAACTCCTTACCCTCGCCTCTGTGGTATTGTTCAAGCAAGAACGCAAGGTCTTCAAGCGACTCATAAGAGACCTTTGTCATCTCAAGCGTCTTGCGCAGCCTTTCTGCTTCCTGAACCAACGCATCTTCAGACACTATAAGCCGTTGCGATTTGGCCCATTGGGCGAACTCTTGAAACTGATCAAGAGCTTCCTTGAACTTTTCAGAGCTGTCATACCGCCTGAGGGTTTGCGCCCACATCAGCTCGACGGCTTTCTTTTTAAGGCTCCCTGAACCCCACGGATTCTGATTCGCATTCGCGTCCCAATAGAGACGCTGCAAAGGGCTATACTTGGACCGAAGGTACGAAAGGTATCTTTGGTACTCTTCTTCAACAGAGAGGCGTTCCTGACGCCTGTACCGGTAGTTATCCCAACGATGATCTCGTTCCGCCCTTTCAAAACGACCAGCCCCAAACTCGAGCGGATCCACCTCGACATCAATATCGAAGTCGAGCGGATCGCGTGACAGAGCCTTGTCAAGTGCCTCTCCTCCTCCGCTCCGTAGAGCTTGGATCTCGTCAAGGAAATCTACTTTCGGAAAAACCCAGCGATAAACCTTGGTGATAAAATTCAGCGCACCGCTGAGGGGGTTTACAATGACAGGCGCGGCTTTTTTGAAAGACTCTATTTGTTTCTTGGGTTTGGTAAGCGCGCTTTGGCATTGCAGGCGAGCCGACAACGAACGCGTGTTTCCTTTGA
This sequence comes from Bdellovibrionota bacterium, assembly GCA_040754655.1. Taxonomy (GTDB): domain Bacteria; phylum Bdellovibrionota; class UBA1018; order UBA1018; family UBA923; genus JBFMCE01. The sequence goes on from JBFMCE010000020.1 coordinate 12,559, forward strand.
ATCGCGACGCAGAAGCGCTCTGTGGGCTCATCATCGCCGCAGCCAAACCAAGACTTAGGGTAACGGGAAGGATATGCCATTCCTTCATCTGAGCCTACGCACTTTGCCTTCTCCCTATTCCGGTATCTTCAGAGACAAAGAGTGGATCTTGTACGAAGCCGCCTTATTCTTTCCATCGAAAGCCATAAACCCGATTCGGTTGTCAGGCAGCAGCGTTGGCCATGCAGCCTCGCCATCACGCAGGAAGTTTTCTGAGACCATCTTGTGATTGAGAAGATCAAGAACAGCAAGTCCGCTCTTCGTTCCCAGAACAAGGAAGTGGAAGTCCTTCAAATAGGCGGCTCCCATATAACTATCGGTGCCAGGAAACTCTTTGAACTCATGGATCACCGAGCGCTCAGGATCGCTCAAGTGGACTTCAAGTACCTGAAGCGAGTGGCGGTCTTCAATATGCCTGTAGCCAAAAAGAAGCTCAGGCCCTGGTGTCGCGAGCAAGGGAACGAAACCGCCCGACTTGTCTGTCGGATCAATGAAAGTCTTAAGATGTTCAACCGACCCTCGCTTCATGTGAATGGAATAAAGGTCGCGCAGGCCTTTGGTTGTGAAAAAAGCCTTATCAGACTTCTCATCTACCAAGAAAACACTCGCTTCGACGGCCTGGTCTCGCATTCCCATCGAGCGGAACAGGAATCTGTTATTGTGCGCATCTCTTTGAGGCGAAACCTGGCTCAGAAGCGCAGCAATCGATACGTTAGACGCCTCAAGCGGCACGAAAGTCTCTTGACCTCGCCTCCAATCTACGCTTGTGAGCCTCGTCCTGCGCAGGTCAAGCACATGCAGATGATTTCCGGTCTCGCCCAAACTCGTGAGAATCTGGTTCGTGGGAGCAAGAGCCATGTCTTGGAGAATGCCCTTCCCCGGTTCCAAAGAATCGAAAGCAAAAGCTTTGTGAGCCCGAATTCCAATGATGTGGTGGCCATCCGGGCTGATCAAAGCTGGCGTCGGATCAACGAGGAAAAGGTCATTCTCAAGTTCAGGCGAAAAACTTTTATCTCCAGAAAGCTCCACCAGATCACCCGCGCGGACGTCGACTTTGAGGATTCTCTTTGTCTTCTGATTGTTCTCAAGAAAATAAATCTGATCGCCATGAAGCGAGGCTAATGGCGCAATCGTGTCTGAACTGGTCGTGGCAAGGTCAAAACTCTTTGACCCACCAGATGCCGCTTGTGCTTTAAATTGAGGGTAGGCCTTCGCGACACTCAGTTTAAGCTGCTCAAGCCTTTGTTTTTCAGCTTCTCGCAGGAGTTTTGAAGCAGCCTGTTTCTGTTCCTCGGCTAGTCTTCTCTGATCTTCTTCTCTTCTTGCTTCAAGCACACGCTCACGCCGCGCCAGGATAGAGCTCAAGAAGTCATTCATCTTCGCGTCTGCTTCGTTTTTTGGAAGCCATTCCGCGTAAAACCCTCGAAGCTCGTCTAACAGCCTTTCTTGAGCCAACGAACGAGCGACAACCGAAACGCTCAATGCGTTCGCGAGAAGGGGCTCAAACCCCTCGAGCACGAGCTTGTTCACCGTGGTTTTTAGATTTTCAGCGTAAACTTCTCTTTCTTTGAAGGACTTCGTTTTGTCACGAAGGAAACGCGAGAAGTCTTCGACCTTATGAGAGGCTACGATTCGATCAATTTCACGCTGTAAAGCCAGTATCTCTAAGCGTATCGCCTGGCGTTCAACTTTCAGCGCTTCCAGATGGTGCCGATCAGCGATCTCAAGCTCAATTCCCTGCGCGACCAGGTTTTCAACAAACGCATCCTCTGGCCCCACGATGCCCAACACCTTTTCTAGGGCCACCACATCACCAATGGTAGCCTCAAGAGAGCGGGTACCGCCTGACTTCACCCACTCAAGCACGACATGAGCCCTAAGGGCTTTGCCCGACAGTTCTAAGGTTCGGGGAGAATACTTTCGAGTTCTTTTGTACGGGATATGATGTTTCCCTATGCGAGCGGCACCCGAAGCCAGTTTCTCGGCTTCTACTTCGTACCCGACAAGCTTGCGGTTCACTTTCTGATTCACGAGCGTCACAAACTGTCCCACGCTCTCGGGGATATGAACGACATTTGCCAGCTTTTGAAGCTCTTCGAGCTGAGAAAACTTCAGCTTCTTCATTTCAGGCCTTTGAGTTCCTAGAACGATTCCAACCGCTGAATCTGCCCACTCGAGCTTGCCTGGAATGAAGATGAAAGATGAAAATCGATCAAATATAGCCCAAAAACTATCTTCGTTCTTCTTTGATTGGCCGCTTCTTGCAGCCAATTGCTGGAAAATCTCAGAAACTGTTCCATTCGTCGCTGCGATGCCGATGATGAGATCGCCTTTATAGATCGTCGAGCCGTCGCGATAATGGCGTTCGGCAAGAAGCTCTAAGAGGTAATCAAAAACGCCTTCGCGCGCCCTAAAAAATTCGTCAAAAAAGACGATCTTCTTGTAAAGCGCTCCCTCATCCAAAAGTCTCTTGTACTTATTTTCCTTGGTCAAAGCATTGTAATCCGACGGCCCAAAGATGTCGTGGAGGGTGGTATCGCTGTTGAGCACTCGACTGTAGAAAGAAGACTTTCCCGTGTCATCCACCAGATTTGAAGACATCACGTCCACCAACCTTGACTTGCCGATTCCAGCCGTACCCAGCAGAATCACATGAGTGCCAGCGATCATGTTGGCAAAGATCGCATCGACGGCATATTCACGTTCATAGAGCTGGCCTTTTGCAGATTCAAGGTATGCAACTGCGTGAGGCGCCACGAGGCGCGCATTCTCAATGGTCTTTGACGAGCCCGTAAAAAGGCTCTGCCTCTCTTTCAACAAGAGCCAAGTACAGGAAGGATTTGCTAAAGCAGACTCAGAAAGAAGAACAACTGAAAATGCCAAAAATAACGGTGTAGCAACTATCCAAGACCGCAATAAAATAAGTTGAACCCTCATTCGCGCCAAATAACATGAGGCATTACTTGATTCAACTGGTTTAGTTTAGTAATCGAAAATAAACTTAAAAAATTTAGTACGCGTTACGAAACCAAACCCGCCCTTAGGCCTCCGGATCAGGTTCAGGCGTCTTGATAGGTTTTCCGACCAATCCACTCTTCTTTTCGACTTCGAGCTCGATAGTGATTCGCACTTTGTTGCCTGAGAAAAGTTTCTTCATCTCATCTGCTAGGTCCACCCTGGAAAGAACTTGAGCAGCTTCTTTGGCAAACGTGTTCAAGAATTCCGTTTTTGTTTTTTGAGTATTCTCTAAAAATCCTGCCCAGAGCTCTTTGGGAAGCTTCATCTCGCTCAAGTAACTGCGGATGGTTTCTTCGGTCAAAAAGATCGTGCCTACTCCGGTGAGCACGATCTTTTTCATAGCTTCCGAGATCTGCGACTTGATATCATCAGCCATTGGCAAACACTTCCTTCGTGCGTTTTTCGAAACTGCCGAGCATCTTCGGCAGCGAAGACTTCACCAGCCCGTTGAGCACGATGCCCGGCACGTAGATCTTAAAATCCAACGCAAGCTGGTAGGTCACCTCGCTACGCCCGCCGCCAAGATCTTTGATGATCCAACTGCCTGAGTTGGCTTTGAGAATATTGCTCTCAACCAGCTTCCAGCTCATGGTGTCGGGAATATCCTCGAAGTGATCAAGCACATAAAATATCTCTTTCCCTAAAAGCTCGATGCCATACTGGATGCGCACTTCATTTTTCGTCCGGGAAAGGATTTTTACATTTTGAACCCCTTCTACGAATTCACCATATTTTTCATAATCGGTGATGACCTTCCAGAGATTGTCGCGCGTGACCTGCATTTCGATCGTTTTTGATGCCTCTGCCATACGCCTTAATGCCTTGGTTTTCGATCGAAGTGGTGCTCTGCTTCAATATAGCGGATCGTGCCGCTCTCAGAGCGCATCACAACAGAGTGAGTAAGAGCCCCGCCTCCAAAGAAACGAACGCCATTCAAGAATGTGCCCTGAGTCACGCCGGTCGCGCAGAACATCACGTTGCCTTGAGCCAACTCATTGATCTTGTAGATGCGTGACATGTCGTGGATGCCCATTTTCTTGGCCCGATCGACTTCACCTTGGTTTCTGGGTTTAAGCCTGCCTTGAAAGTCGCCCCCAACGCAGCGAAGGGCCGCGGCAGCGATCACCCCTTCGGGCGCCCCGCCTGTTCCCATCAATACGTCAACGCCTGAGTCTGGTTTGCAAGTTGCGATCGCAGCAGAAACATCTCCATCGCCAATAAGCCAAATCCTGCAACCGGCTCTACGCACCTCTTCAATCAAGTCGGAATGACGAGGGCGATCTAGGATGATCACGGTGAGGTCTTCGAGATTCTTTCTTTTCGCACGAGCAACCTCGCGCAAGTTTTCGGTCGGAGTGCGGCTCAAGTCAATGACGCCTTTAGCGTCTGCGCCAACTGCGATCTTCTCCATATAAGTGTCAGGAGCATGCAGGAATTGACCTTCCTCGGCAATCGCGATGACGGCGATGCTATTGTTTCCGCCGCGAGCGCAGATCGTCGTGCCTTCAAGAGGGTCTAACGCAAGATCAAGCCTGGGTCCGACTCCGGTGCCGACCTTTTCTCCGATGTAAAGCATCGGAGCCTCATCCCGCTCCCCTTCTCCGATCACCACCGTTCCATCAAATTGAATTGAGGTGAGCATGCGCCTCATGGCATCTACTGCGGCCTGATCTGCAGCCTTTTCATCACCCCGACCCATGAAGCGAGAGGCCGCAAGGGCAGCCATTTCAGTTACACGAACGAACTCCAGTGCAAAGTTACGATCCACGGTTTTTCCCTCCGTGAGATACGACTACTACTTTCCTGCCGGATTTTCGAATTTTTTTAGCAAGAGTTGTTTAAGGCGAGGTTCGAGAGGGGCCGCTTCCAATATTCCCTTGGCCCACTGCGTCTTTTCAGGATCAATATTGCCATCCATTGAAAGATCGACCGATTCGATTTTAACGGGCTCTTCCGCAAGCAAAAGGTCTTGGCGCATCTCTTTTCCAAACGATTGACACACGCCGGTTGCTACGGCGTTTGAGTGCTCTGACCAGCTCCAGTAGTAGTTCGAAAAGAATACTTCTACTTTTGCCAGGTCGCCCGCTGTGTTGAGTTGCAAAAGCACGTCGGTGTTGCAAACCCCGTGAAACCAATAATCTGCAAGCGGCAGCTTCTCGCGCACCAACTGCAAGCTTGCTCCGAGTCGTTTTGGACTCAACGCCCGAGCCAAAACAGAGCGAGCGTAGGTGGAAGAGGCTTCGATCTTAAGGGCTGCGCGGTCTCCGTAGTAGCCCAATACCCTGGGCACAAGCTCAATGCTATCCGGATGCAGGTTCAAGATGCCTTGAATCGTTGACCCCACGGGCCAGTACTTTTCTTCAACGCGGATCGAAAGCCCGCTCTGGCTGAGATCGTAGACCGTAAAAATGCGCCCAGTCTTTGTTTCGCGAAACTGCTCTCGTGTCAGAAGAAATCTCGGGTGTTTGCGCCGCTCCATCAGACGCAGCTTAGAGTTTGCCGTGTTTTTTGCACCCTGCTTTTTTTTGGCTGATGAAACCTTCTTGGTCTTTTTAGGTGTCACGATAGCTCAGTTCGTCTTTTGTTTCTTGTACTCTTCTTCAATGTAACTTCGGAAGTTCTTTGTGGCAACGCCTATCACCACCTCGGAAAGGGGCTTAAACACGACCGCGATTACGGATGAAAACATCCGTTTTCCCTGAGGCAAAACTCCCTTGGCAACGGCCAGAGTTTTGTTTTCATTTTCCCACAGATAGGCCGTAATCTTAAAGCCTTTCATGTCGCCTTTAATGATCTCGTAGCGGATCTCATCCCAATAACTTTGATCAACCTTGATCCAGGAGTGCATCGTCAGTCCGCCGGCTTCACCTTTAAGTTCAATGGTCTGAGTCGCTTCATCGTAGTCGAACTTATGAATGGCCGAAGACATCTTGGGATAAAGTGAAAAATCCATGATCTTAGGCCGCGCGTACCGAAGCGGGGCTTTGATGAGCGTACCATTCACAAAGGCAAAATCATCGTCTTCAAGCCAGTCTGAGTTGGTGATGACGTCGCCATCGTCGGTGATGCGCTTAATACTCTTAGGTTTGAGCAGGTCTTCAAGTTTAGGTTTGTGTGGCGAGACTTCGGCTTCGCTGCGAGCGATGCGCGGCAGAGGAGTTTTTGCGGTGGCACGGGGCAAGGCTGAGGAAGTCGCATTTTTTGAAGGCAATTTTGCGTTGCGTTGTTTTTTGAGGATCGGTTGGTTGCGTGGCGCGCTTTCGACGCCACTGCGGCTAAACGCCGTTGAAATTGTGAAGCCAAAGAACATTGCTACGATTGCAGAAAAACAGCGGTATCTTGCCACCCTACGTACTATACTTGACAGTAAGTGAGATGCCTACCTAAAGTGGGCTTCAATTCATGTCAGGCGAAGAAAAAGAAACAGGCTTTAATACTCTAGCAAACAAAATCACGGCTCTGCGCATCGCGTTTGTGCCATTAGTAGTGGTTTGTCTTTTTGAAGACTCGCCGCGAGCGGGCTTTTTTGGAGCACTGCTCTTTGGAATCGCAGGCATTACCGACTATTTCGACGGATATTATGCGCGCACTCGCAAAGCGATCACGGTTTTGGGAAAACTCTTAGACCCTCTAGCTGATAAATTTCTGGTAGTGAGCTCACTCATCATGCTCATGCACCTGGACCGCATCCATCCGGCCATCGTAATCTTGCTAGTATGCCGAGAGATCGCCATCACCGGATTGCGGGCGATCGCATCGGCGGAAGGCATCGTGATCGGGGCGAGCAACCTTGCGAAGTGGAAAACAGCCACTCAAATGGCCGCGATTCCCATGCTCATGTTGCACGAGACGTACTTTTTCATTCCCTTTCAAACTGTCGGCACGGTTTGCATCGGTTTGTCTTTGTTGATCTCGATCTGGTCTGCCAAAGATTACATCGTCGATTTTTTTCGAACGCTTCAAAGCCAGGCCCGCGAGAAGCGAGAAGAAAAGCGGTTGAAAAAAGCGGCTAAACGCGCGGCAAGGCTAAAACGCATGATCGACAAGAATCCTGATTTGGCGAAGCTCATTCGCGATGCCACAGCACCAGGCGTGGGACAGTCCGAGCAGAGCGCTTCTTCGACGGGTGCAGACGTTACAGGCTCAGTCGCCGCTCAGACGAAGAAAGAGTAAAAAAAAGAACTTGCACAGCCCGCAAGGGTTCGCTATTCAAATAGAACCTTTCGACATCAGGATGCGGGTTTAGCTCAGTTGGCTAGAGCGTCACGTTGCCAACGTGAAGGTCGAGGGTTCGAATCCCTTAACCCGCTCCAATTTCTTTGTATACTAAAGTAGTCAACTTGTGCGATAGAGCCTCCAAATACTTTTCGAAGGAGCTCTTTCATGAAGTCTATATTGAGTTTTACGCTTGGTGCGATCATTATCGCAACGCTACCAGTAGCCTTAGCCGCCAAAGCACCCACTAACGACCCCGTACTCTACCAGGAAATGTTGAACTGTAAGCTTGCCGGCGAAGCCTCAGAAGTTCCAAAGAGCCTTGAGATTTTTGTTAGCGACCCCGAATTTCGTGGCTCCTCCAAAGGCATCATGACGATGAAGATGGAAAATGTTCATGTTCCAGGCGCCGTGACAAGTGTGGCGGTTTTAATCGATGTTTCCGCCAAAGGCGACAGAGTTAAAGGAACCGTCAGTAAAGATTGGGACCTTTCATTTAACTCCAAAGAATTGACCGAATACATGTTAGACCGCGGGCCAGAATTCGAGGCCGCTCTAAAAGTTCCGGCCCGGAAAGATCCTCTTAAATACACATGCACCACTCTGAATAGAAGGTAGTGCTAAAAGCTGTCTAGAAACAACGTAAAAAGAATCAATTGATTTTTTTACGGCAAATCTAAAGGCTAGAAACTATGAAAAAGTCATTGCCACTCTTTGTAAGATTGTTTTGCATCTCGTCTGTCTTTCTGTTTTCGAAGTCGCACGCCATCGTAGGCGGAAAAATCATTCCCGCCGAACTTGCCCCAAACGCCACGTTTTCATGGGTGCTGGCATTCAATATGAACCCGGGAAGCGCCACCTACATCGGCGATGGCATGTTTCTCACAAGCCATCATGGCTACCTACTTGCGAAGCCCCAAGACCCCTCATCTTCCTTGAAACCTTTTCTCAGGGTCGTAGACTACAATCAAAAAGTGGCAGTCAGCAGTTCAACAGACTATGAAATTCTTACCCCGCCGATAGAAGGTTACAAGGAAATGAGGGATTCGAGAGGAAAGAAGATTCAAGTGCCAGAGCTTGATCTTTCGATCGTGCGCGTGACCGACCCCAAATTGCGCGAGAGGTTAATCCAAACTTACGAACCCTTTAGAACAATTCTCAATCTCGCCGCTAAACCGGATTTTGAAAGCAAGCTTTACATTGCAGGCTCTGGCGAAACCGATCTAAAAAAAGAAACCGCTTCGGAACGACGAGTGGGCCTTATCGCTGTCAAGGAAGTCAACGACCGAACGCTCATCAGCAGGTGGACAGAAAACTCAGGCGCAAGCAATGGAACTTTCGGAGACTCTGGAGGCCCTCTTCTCGCAGAGACCCAAGGAGCGGTGACTCAAATAGGAGTGACTTCCGGGCGCGCTCTTTATGTCAATGGAGAGAATAAAATAGTCGAGGCAGAAACAATTTTTGTGCTCCTTGATTATACTCCAGTCAAGGAATGGCTTAAGGGGGTACTGGAATCCCATCAAATCGCTTATTTCATGCGCCCCGCATCGAATACAAACGCACTGGAACCAGGTGGAGAGCCGACTGCGGCAAACTCCATAAGGAATATCTGTGAGAAAATTTTGAGGGAAAACTAAAGCAAGCGTTAGTTGAACTTCCCAGGGGGAGTCTCCTCGGAAGTGATCGACTTCTCTCGAGCATGTCCGAGAAGTGATTAACTTCTCCAGCGGAGCTGCGAATTGGTTTTAAAGATAGAAATCTGTTCAAAGATTGTAGATAAGAACGTCTCTATTATGGCCTTTAACCTTCCAAGCCTAAAAAGAGCCCTATGAAACTAATGGTTGCGCGCCTTTTCGCACTTTTTATTCTTACATTTCAGGCGACATCAATTTTTACAATATTTGACTCTGATGCCGCAAACTTACCACGGCGTCTTAGGCTCGCGAGCCAGAACTCTCGAATGCAACGGCTGTGTGATTTCTTATTAGTCAAGCCACCTCGATCTCAAGGGCTTGAGGACATTCTTACGCAGCCTTACTCCGACAAATACCCTGGCTTATTGATCATGCTACACAACTCAAAACAAAAACACGCAGATCATGAGGAACTGGGAGCAAAAGTTTATGCAAAATTCATTAACTACAGATCAGGTGAAATACTTCTATTCGCACCTGCCATGGGTAATCTCGAGATACCGGCATTTGACGGCATTATTTTTGATATCACGAAGATGGCAATAGCGAATTTTTCGCTGAAAACAATATACTCAAAAATGCCATTGGAAGCAGCCGTCAGAGCAATAAACGCAACGAAAGCTTATTCTGAGAAGAGGAACTGGCTGCGGGCTCATGGTTTCATCCAACCTGCCAATGGGCCAGTTATGGAAGGATGGAATAAAGACATGTTGCGCTCAAGACAGTTTGACGAACTTTTCGGATGGGTCCAAGAAGCAACCCATCTCTTCGGCATTTCGTCTCTGGAATATCGTCCTGCACGGATCGTACTGCATTTTGCCGAAAGTAAGTTTCATCCTGAAGAAGGCTTGGTGCTAGCCCTACAATCTTTGATTCGAGAAGCCGGCAAGACTGGCGACTCGGTCACTCTTCTTGATGACGCAAAAGCTTTGGTTGTGTCTGGTCATGAAGCGCAGTTATTCAACCTTGAATGAAATCAAGCGGGAGTTCATTTTACGCCGTTCAACGCAATAGCTTAGTGCAAACAAGTGCTGTCGAGGGTTTCTCGGGTTCAGTTTCATAAGGCAGCTTGCGAACTTCTCTCAGAAACTTGCGGCCAAGCCTGCGGCTTTGGTCGTCCCTGAACTGGTTGACATCGCCTTTTATCTCTTCGGCGATTTGCCTTAGATTTTTCGCGATTTCGATTCGTTTGCTCATTGAAGTCGTTTCTTGATGGAGGCCAACTTGGAAGAGAAGCTTGTCGAGCAAGACGTCAAGCTGCTTAGGTTTGATAGTCTTGCTTTTAAGAAAAGAAACAACCGCCTCACGAGCCGCCTCGCTTGAAATCGACGCGGAAACAAGGGCTCCACCCATCTGTCCGTGCAGAATAGGTTGAGTGCCATACAGAGTATTCAAAACATGATGTTTGAAATCAGGCCGCAGTTCAGCGATCTTCACAAGGCCTGGAATGACTTTGAACATCGAAATCCATATTCCCTGGATCCAGAGGGTTTCCGACCTGACCCAATCATTGGCCGCTCTTCGATAACAAAGCAAAATGCGATACAAATAATTCGGGAATCGGGCGTTCAAATGTTCTAGGTTCTCGCGCAGAGCCTTCCAGGCATCAACGTGGCTATCATGGATCTTTTGCATGACCAGAGGAAACCACTTCTTGAACGTTGCTGCATCTATGTATGTCATCGCTGAAAAAAAACCGACTATGGCCTCAGCACGCGTTATAGCGATTTCAGAAGAACCTGCTTTTGATCGCCGCTGTAGAAGTGAGGCTTCAAAAACAGGTTCAAACTCGCCAAGGTACTGCGCCCGAAATCCGTTCCTCGCCAGGCCTGCAAGAGCGGCATCTCGTACGCCGCGATCTTCCATTCCCCGATCGATATAAGCCGCTCCCTCATGCACCAGTAGCAATGCACGAAACGCTTCAGCCGAATGATCAGAAAACTTTGCCCATTCTTTAAGAAGAGGTTCGTAATCAACAAGATACCGGCCATTCCACGTTTTCAAGAGCCAGCGTTCTAAGTATTGCCTTCTTTTTTCCTCATCAAGGCTTATGAAATGAAAAAGTTCGCCCCGGGCAGCTTGTCTGTCCTTCTCACGCTGCTCATGCTTTTTTTTCTGCCTGGCGAAAAATTCTTCAAACTCCTCGAGGGTGCCGGTGAAGGCTGAAGACTTGCGAGAAGAAAGACCCGGGGCTCCGCCGTAAGCAGACACCCTATCGTATTGTTTTCGAAACTCGTCGTCAGACAAAATACGGTGAGCTTCTGCAATCTCTTTGAATCGTTCCTCTGCGGCGGGGTCTGGATTTCGGTCGGGATGGTACTTTTTAGATAAGCTTCGGTAGGCAGCTCTAATCTCGCTTTTGCCGGCGTCTCTGGGTACTCCCAGAACATCGTAATAATCTCTCTTGGAAGTGGCGTTGGCCAAAGAGTGGAGGAAGAAAAAAGCGGCATAAAACACTACGGTGAACTTGAGGCTCGAAAAATGCAAAAAAAATGCGCTCACGGCGGCCTACATAGCATAAGTTCCATCATTAAAATAAACTATTTTAGTTTGTATCGGCGCATAACAAGAAGCATGACTTTCCAATCCACCCATTTAACTTAAACGAAGCCAGGACGGGTGATTTCACCCGTCCTGGCCCCTAGGGCATCGCAATCAAGGTGCCCCTGTCCAGATATGGCACTTCCCGTTGGTTCTGATCTGCTGGTTCGAGGGGATACCCGTATCGATCTCGATATACGATCCTACGACATGGGGTCCGACATGAAGAGCGCCGCGTGGCAGGTAAATCGAAGGAAATGGCCCGCTCAAAGCCTGGATTCGCGTGCTCAGCAAATCAGTGAATCGGCGTGAATGGGCTTGGTCATTCCATTTCGAGACGTTGTCGCATTCGACCTTGAAGAACGGGATCTCACTCGAAAGATCGGGACTCGGTTCCGGCGACTCATCTACGACCTCTCCGCCATCTAGAGTCACTTCTTTGTCGAAAACAGCGCTGGCGCGGCAAGTTTTGAAACCTTCTGGATTATTGACATCGTTGTAGGCGCAGACCACGTTAAAGGTCTCGACTCTCCGAGGAACATCTTGGCCGCAATGCTTGGGTTTGCCTTTGCCCTTTTCCTGACCGTGGTCTTGATGGCCTTCCTGACATCCATCATCCTGGTCGCCTTTGCCAGAATCATGTTTGTGCGGGCGATCCTTGCCGGAATGGTCTTTTGAGTCTGCTGCAATTGCCTCATCCGCTACAAACTCGTCGGCATCCGCTTGGGTGGTCAACCCTGGTCCCAGGGTCAAAATAGAAACAACACTAAACAATAAAATTTTATACATCTTATGGTCTCCTGTTTTGGTTAATAAAACTCAAGGTTCGCCGGTATAGACAAGGCATGAGCCTTCAAGGTCTTGCTCTCGAAGCTCCAAAGACGAGCGCACTTTGCGTCGCCCTTCTTGCAAGGCCTGAGGGGGAAGCAGTATTGCAGGATAAGGCCCAGAGAGCGCCTGGATCCGGGTTCCTTCGCGGTCGGTAAATCGACGCGCCCCATTATTGAAGAGCGTTTCGCCATCGCATTCGACTTGAAATGCCGCCGGAAAACTTTCGCCAGAGCTGTCTAGTACTTCGCGCCCCGAATGCGAAACGCTCTTTTCGAAACGCGCAGCCGAAAAGCATCGATAGCGATGATCATTTTTTTCTTTGTACCGGCAGATGACGTTGAACATCACCGCATTGTTCGATTGGTTTGAGTAAGCATTGTACTCTTCGAAAGAACCACCTGCGGTCGGATGCTGCCTTCCTCTGTCGCCACTCTTGGATTTGTAGCTCACCGCCCACGCCGGGTTTAAAAACCCAGATAAGAGAACTGTCGATAGGAACAACATCAGGATCTGCATGAAATGCCCCTTTCAAATCAAAAGAATTGCAGGCCCTGGTGCAACTAGTATGCCCCGACTGAAACAAAATGATTCAATCGTTGAAATTCGAAATCGCAAGTTTCCTAGTTTTCTGAAAAATATTGTTTAGTGCACGGGCAGAAATGATTTTGCATGGGACTGAGGAGTCGAATATCGAAACGCGGAACAGGAAAATGAAGCGGCTAGGATCTCGGTTTAAGAGAGACGATTTCTAAAAGAAAAAACGAAATCCCATCAGACCGCCTTTGCGAAGCGGAAAGAGAGATTGAAATCGTAATTGATTAGCGATCTCTTGCTCATGAAAGTAGGCGCCGTAAAGGCGCAGAAACTTAAAGTCAATGAAAGCCCCTATTTCATACCGCTGCGCCTTGATTCTTTCGCCAACCTCACCCGCGCTTGAATTGAAGATATAGCGATACAAACCCTCGAGCCCGAAATGCCTGGTGAAATACAGGTTGGTCGTCAAACCCGCAATCACGGACCTCAACTCGCTGTCTTGGCCCCGCAAGCGGAGCCCTCCGTGGAGCGTTAGATTGGTTGTCTGGTTGTGATAGCCGAAGAGTCGCATATGAAACAGGGCATTCATGACCTTAGCCGAAGACTGCTCACGTTGAAACTCAAGGCCGAACAATGAGGCGAACCCTGCGATGTGAAATTGAGCGCCGTTATAAGCGTCACCCTCTCTTGAGGCGAACTGGTAGTTTCCGCCGAGGTAAAATTCATATGGAGTCGGAGTATGGAGCACCAGGCGCCGTCAGTGAGAATTTAACCCCCCTGATACAGCGAGTTTCTCTTGGCGCCTTGCCTTCTCTAGACCGATTGGATAGGCATGACCCACATGGATAATCAAAAAGCCCAAGCTGGCCTCACCGCTTCCAATACGCTCGCTCCGCCCTTTCTATACGGGACGGCATGGAAGGAAGACGATACTCAACGCTGCGTTGAAGAAGCCCTTTCCGCTGGATTCCGCGGAATCGACACCGCAAACCAGCGAAAACACTATTTCGAGGCTGGCGTCGGAAATGCTTTAGAAAAGTTTTTCTCGCAAGGCGCGCTCTCGCGCAAAGACGTTTTCATTCAAACCAAGTTCACCTCGATGGGAGGGCAAGACAATAGGCTTCCCTATGATCCCAACGACCCTCTTCACAAGCAAGTCGAGCAATCGTGCGCGAGTTCTCTTGAGCACCTGCATACCGACTACCTCGACTCTTATGTATTGCACGGCCCATCCACCTATAGAGGGTTTGGACTCGACGACCAGGAAGTCTGGCGCGCGATGGAAGATCTCTACGACCAACGCAAGGTGATGCATCTAGGCATTAGCAATGTGACTCTAGAACAACTTCAGATCATCTATGAACTCGCGAGGGTCAAACCAAGCTTCGTGCAAAACCGTTGTTTCGCCAGCACGCGGTGGGACAGTGAGGTTCGCGCCTACTGCGCCCAGAATCAAATCATTTATCAGGGATTTTCCCTGTTAACAGCGAATATCGAGGTATTCCGGAATCCCCGCTTTCTAGAGATCGCCCATCGGGCGAGAAAAACGCCGGCCCAAATCGTTTTTCGGTTCGCGATTCAGGTTGGGATGCTGCCGATCACCGGCACAACGAACCCCGCTCACATGCGAGAAGACCTTGAAAGCCTGCAGTTTGAGCTGAGTGAAAACGACCTTCGAACTATCGAAGGGGCCTTGATTTGATCAGTGACAGAGAATTGTCGTCTAACCCTTTATTGTCGCCGCGCTACTTAGCGCGCACGAAGCAACGCAGCTCTCTGCCTGCGGTAGGCATTGTCGATTTTTCTTATCCGCCTGGAATGACTCTCTCGACGCCCTGGCTCATCCCAAAACGCCCTGTATTCTTCTTCGGGGAGAAACGCGAACATCTCTCCCAGATTATCATGAGTGAGTTCGCTTGAACGCGGCGCCTCGTGGAATTTTTGCATGCGGCTCGCATAATCAGGGTTCTTTAGGGCGATTTCTCGAACTTCAGTTTCAATGGCATCGGCAATCCTTGAAAACACTGCTTCAAGCTGCGAAAGCTCGTGCTGGGCCATTCGTATCTCGCCCTCGTGCTCAAAGAATTCGAAGCGAATGCTGATACCCCTGCTTTCCATCAAGCGTAGGTCGGCTCGAACAATATTGAGCCATCCTTGAACTTTCTTTAGATGCTCTTCGAAACGTTTTCGACTGCCTTGCGGCCACTCATGCGCATTGACGTATCTTTGGACTTTGCCTAAATTCCATTCCCCAAGCTGTAGAAGCAATTTCATTTCATCCATAGAAATTTTTCGGTGTCGAAGACCCAGGTAGGGCCGAAGCAAATAATCGACAATGCCCTCAATGACCCCAAATCGAAAGCCCTCACCATAAATCGATGCGGAATGAGAGCCAAACGAAACCCTAGGATGTGATTGCAAAAAACGCGCGAAAAAATCAGGAGTATTGATGTTCCTTCCTTTGAGCAATGCCGGGCCCCTCAAGCCTGTCTTCCCTTCGGTGGTCGAAAACAGCCATCCCTTCTGTTCTTTGATCACCTGGTCTACGGCCGCTCTCAAAGACCCATCGTAAGTTCTGATTTTAAACGGATACCGTTTACTAGCATGACGAAAATATTCCGGAACCAATAAGACCGCATGCTCAGGAATACGAAAGTCACCTAAAACAAAGGAGTCGTGCACCGAGAGATTCACCAACTGGTTCTCTAACGACTTCAGAGGCAGAACCAGGGCGAATTTCTTTCTATCCCAGCTTTGTTGAGAACCCCGAGCGACGTGTGACGCCGCCAACCCGCCCAATGAAAAATGAAGCGTCGTCCGGAAGTGAGGTGCATAAGGATCCAATTCGACGTCGTCGTAGTGATGAGCAACCGCATTGGCGATCAAACTCCCCTCTTCTGGAAAGAGATCGGTCGCATGCACTGCGAAGGTTCTCTCTTCAAGAGTATCCAGCGCGGGGCTTTGGGCAGAAGGCACTGCGAACCTAAAACCAGGTTCTTTTTTGGACGCACAAAGCCTCTGTCCCAGATTCCCAAACACGGGTAGCTCGTTAGAGCGGGCGACCCCTTGACCGTATACTAAAAGGAAAACGAGAATCGTGATCTCAACTCTATGCTTCAAACACACAAAGATAGTTTATCTGATCGATTGTGCGAATAGTCTGGTTGTTTTAAAGAAGAAACTCGCCATCGGCAGTTATTTCCTTGTTGCGCCAGCGGCGAAGAAGGGGCCTTGATTTGATCAGTGAACAGGAAATCTCCACGCAGTGTCCTTATTGTTTCTCTCCGATCGTCGTCGTCTGCGAACCGTTTTCAGGCACTCAGACCTACGTGGAAGACTGCGAAGTTTGTTGCAAACCCATTCAAATCTCTTATAGGACTGACGAAGACTCGAACATCACTGAGTTCAGCGCAAAACGCCTGGACGAGTGACTGTTTAACTCTTAGCCACCTGTAAGGCCTGCTCTGCATAGAAACATTACGAGCCCCAACCTCAGCATCAATAAAAAATGAATGATTTCAAACGCTTAACAATGGCATCCCGCTTGCTAGCTATTGCTTTGTTGTGTTGTTAAAAGCGAGGTTGTTTTATGAAATCATCTGTCTCTTTGATCGTTGGTCTTTCAATTTTTTCAGCGCTAACATTGGCAGGAAATGCAGCTGCCAGAGAACGTTCTTATAAAACCATAAGAACTGAGACCTCAATTGAAGCTTCTCGTGACTCTGAAGACTCAGACCTTTCCGGCGACCGCATCGGAGTGCTTTTCGGGACAAACCTTTCAAGCGCTCATCATGCTTATGATTCGATCGAGGGAAAATCAAAGCTCTCTTTGCCAGAGCACGGAAAGTTCTCTGCCGCATTCGGCGCGAGTTATGAAACTTCAATTTACATCAACCACGTTTTCTTGCAGCCTGAAGTGCATTACCTTCGGAGAGAACTCGTATTGAGAAACTTCGATGTCCCTAGCCGTGTATCCGAACACGCTTCCGTCTCGATGCATTACCTGCAATTCCCGTTGCTCGTTAAAGGCAAGCTCTATGCCTCTGACTTTGAATTCAGCGCTTTTACCGGACCATTCTTGGGTTATGTTGTTTCTAGCCGAACAGACACGGTGAGGATCAACTTCAACAACCGCTCAGAAGATTCGCAGATGACCGCAGGAAAGAATGCCTTGCACAAGCTTGACTACGGCATCGTCGCAGGCTTGGGAACAGGCTACCGCTTCACCAAGACGATCACCGGCGTTCTCAACGCGCGATTGAACTATGGGATGCGGTCGCTGCTCAAACCAACGCAACTTGATTATCGCTCAAGCGATATCGCCTTTCACGCCGGAGTGCAGTTTACGATCTAAAAAAGCTTACCGAGCGCATGCAGTGGCGGTGGTGTCTGCCTCCAACGCAGATGCCACCCAAATGCGATTGAGCGAAACTTGGTCATCAGGCAAGTCTTGAAAAGAATTCACTTCGATTTCACGCGACCGCTCGAGGCTCAAGCCATCGTCTTTAAACGTAAGAACGGTCGCGATGGCTTGATCAATATTTTGAACCTCGCCCCGCTTGATCTGATCGACGTAAATCTCGATGGATTTTCCTTCGGTTTCACGAAGCTCAGTCAAAGAGCGACTGCCATCTTTCATCGTCGAAGTGATCACTGTCCTGCGAAGAGGGTCGAGGAAATGGGCAATCTCGACCGTCACGCCGTCTTTCTCAAACTTCTGATTTTTGGCCGTGAGAACAGGTTTTCCTGTCCAGAATTCTATCGTGTTAAACAAGATGGCATCCAATAAGAGCGCGATCGGATAAACAGGAATGATGATGAAGGCGAGGTAGACGATCACACGAGGCAGCAACGACATGCGCAAGTTCCACTTCGCTACGCTGCGAACGAGGTTGAAGTTTCCTCCGGCGCATCCGCTAAAACTCAGGCCGAAAAGCCCTAGGACCAACAAAACACAAAGTGAACGCACAGAATTCCGTTTCCATGAACGCATAAAAGGGCCCCCCGCTATAAAACCAGTTTAAGCCCAAGCGGCTTGAAATCCAAAGCCGTTTTTCTGGCGAGGGGCCCTTTCTTGAACCACAAAACTCATTTGCGCCGAACAGAACGCCCACTAGGCAATCTTGCTTGGCGTGCCAAAACGAGCTAGTCGTTCACCTTTCGATCAAGGTCATCGACACCTTCGTCAAGCTTCTCGGCGCCTTCATCAACGCTCTCATCAACCTCTTCGCCGCCCCGCTCTAGCGGGCCATCGCGCCCAGCATCACAACCGAACCCAAGCCCACCCAAAGCGATTAAAAGCGCTGCTAATAGAGTGTTTCGCATAAACCCTCCTAAAGAGGGATAAAGGCTGCAAAACAAGTGCCCTAGTTTGCAATTGCAGCCCGCCGCCTTAACTGCTTGCGGCATTTTGCGGCTTATCGGCGCGAAACAAACAAACAGCGCTCACGTAAAAAACTTCGAATACAACGAAGCCAGCGACCCACTCCAAGCCGCCCGAAGAGAATCCGTAAGAATGCAGTCCCGCGCCCAAGACGAAGTTCACCCCATACCAAGCCATGAGCACGGCCAGAAACGAAGCGACGCTTAACACCGCAAAACCAAATTGTTTTACCCAACCTGTGAAGCGTGCATGCAAAATAGCCAGATAACAAAGCAATGCGATCAAAGCCCAAGTCTCTTTCGGGTCCCACCCCCAAAATCGCCCCCACGAGTAATCAGCCCAAACCCCGCCCAAAATTGTTCCTGCCGCTAAGAGCACCACGCCAAATTGCATCGCGCGGTAAGTGAGTTGATTGAGCTCAGTGATCCGCTTTGCATTGAAAAATGAGCGACGCAGGGGCTTACCCAGGTAATGGTAGAGCGTGTAGTTCGCGATTCCCAGTGCTAGCAAAAAGGCTGCGTACCCTAGCGTGATGGTGAGCACATGCACTGTGAGCCAGAAATTGTCGCGCAGCACGGGCACCAAGGGCTGAATCGTAGGATCAAGGCTCACAGGCGCCGCCTGCGCTGAAAGCAGCGCCAAAGCGCTCAACACGCAAGCGATGGGCAAAACAAGGCGCTGCCTCTGCCAAAACATGAGGATCATCGAAAAAACGACCACCCCGAAGCTGACCCACACCACCGATTCATACATATTGGTCACCGGAGGCCTTCCAGCGACATAGGAACGCAGGGCCATCCCATACAAGTGCGCGGCAAAAGCCATGGCAGTGCTCATAGCCGCGCAATATATAAATACTTTTGATTTGTTTAGATTTAGGCCAAAGAGCCACAAAAAAGCTGCGACCAGGTACGCGGTCCACGCGACCGAAAAAGGTTTTGAGACATTGTACAGCCATTCCGCGTACAGCTTGCGCGCAAGCGAAGGGTTCCATCCCGGAATCGCGCGCTCAACACTCCCCCGGGCATCGGCCGCGATCCTCTCGAATTCAGCGCGATTGCCTGAATCGTAGGCGGCGATCAGCGCGTAAAACCGGTACTTTATCTCAGCTCCTTCCGGGCTTCGTTTTTCAGCGATGCTCATCCATGCGTCATCACGGCCGGGCGTGGGCACCACTCGCCACAACCCGCCAGAGACGATCTCTTGGAAAAGAATGATGCGGTCGATGATCTTCTTGAACTCATCTTCCGTCGAACCCGCCCTTGCGTTGGGCCGGGCCCCTCGCTTTGCCTGTTGCTGGAACAAGGGGTTATTCAAAAGCTCTTCAGGCGAAAAGAACCTCTTGTTCTCGTCGAGCAAGAGCGTTTTTTTGACCTTCTTGTTCGAGATCTTGACGAACTCTTTTTTTCGCCACTCTTCAGGGCGAGCGGTGATCGAGAACAAGAACTCCACCGGTCTCCATCCCTCATACGAAGCGCTTCCCGTAAGGAAAAGCATCGACTCCCGTGCAAGCGAATCCAAGGGTTTCAACCGCCCGCCCGACTGCACCGGGATGCGCTCGACCTCGCGATACAACCAAGAGCCTCTCTTTTCAATTTTGCGGGCTTGCTCGGTCGCCTGCTCTGCTGACTGGTTCGCAAACGCCAGACCTTCTTTTTGCAAGCCGCCCAACACAAGCAGCGCAAACACCAGCGCCGACTGAGCCGCGGCACGCCTGTACTTCACCGCAAACAAAAGAATCGTTCCTAGTACTATCAAGAGAGCGCCTCCGTATTTGAGCCATCTTCCCGGATCGCGGTTCACTGAAAAAACCGAGACCGTCGGACGAGTGGGATCTTGAATGAAACTTGCTTGATAAACGGTAAAACCATCGCGCTTCAAAGGCTCATTCATTTGCACTTTGGTCGAAGCCACGGTCGCCCCCTTCTCGATCACGCTCACATAAGACGTGTAAGCGGCCGGATTTTTACTGCCCGGATCGTGCGCGATTTGAAAAGATTCCAGCTTCACCGAAAAAGGGAGGGTCATCCTCTTCGACTGGAAGACGAGGGTGAACTTCTCATTTCCTCTTTCAACGAGCACCCGGTCGTCAATCCCGAGCCAATGTTTTTTATTTATTCTGATCGCGGGTCCCGGCGCCTGATCACCAAACTGGATCTCGGAGGGTACGAACACTTTTTCTTGCATTGCATGCGGGATCCATTCGAGCACTTCAAGCTTCATCCCCATCCAACCGGTTTCAAGCGTCTTGTTCTTGAGTTCGGCGAAAGGGATGAACCCCTTCTTCCCTTTCGGGGAAGACGACGACACATTCTCAAAACCAAGCCCGCCCCTGGAATCGACCGCGAACTTCACCCAACCCTTCGTGCCAGGCGCAATCACCGGGTCAATGAGTCTTTTGCCCAAACCTTTGAGTTCAAAATAAGCAGGACCAAGTTGATTGAAGCTCCAATTGAAATCACCAGCCCACAACCAGAACTCTTGGCCCGAGATGCCGAGCGGCCCGCCCACGAGCTTGATTTTCACGGCGGGCTGGGTCTTCAGGGGATCTCTCTCGGGCTTCAACGCAGCCACGAAGTTCATCACGGGCTCGGCGTGCGGGATGAAGGTATCAACCACGATGCCAGTTCCGCGCAACGGTATCGGTTTGAATTCAACATCGGGCGGAATCCAGGGCACATCGTAAAGCACCGAGCCCTTATCAGAAGTCA
This sequence comes from Bdellovibrionota bacterium, assembly GCA_040754655.1. Classification (GTDB taxonomy): domain Bacteria; phylum Bdellovibrionota; class UBA1018; order UBA1018; family UBA923; genus JBFMCE01. The sequence goes on from JBFMCE010000020.1 coordinate 33,525, forward strand.
AAAGCAAGACGGATTCTTGAAATTCGACCGTGTTTTCGACGCGTTTTTCTTGGACGAAAAGATTGCCGTCAATGCCGAATCTTGAGGTCACCCATCCGCCGAAGAGCAAGATCAAGATACCCGCGTGGGCGAGCAGAAACGGGATGTGGCGCTTGTTCCACGGCCAGCGGCTAAGAGCCACACAAAGAATGTTGACGCCGAGTGCGCTGAGCACGCCTTGAAACCAACGCGCTTGGTAGACCCAATATTGCGCGGTTCGCGTATCATACTTCGACTCAAGCACGGTTCCCACGGCAAGCGCTGCCGCCAGGGTCACGATCACAACGACCGCGAACTTCAGCGACCACAACACCCGAAAGTATTGCAATAGGTTGCGAACTCGATGCATGAGAGATGTCCTTAGCGCAATGTTATCAGAGTCTTGAGCCGTGTCACTTTCTCAATTTACGGACGCGCAGCTCTTTCAAGCTCGATCCAACGAATCAGATCGGCTTCATCGCTTTGCGGGTTCCCGATCAAGGTAAACGCACCCACGGGTTGATGCCCGTACTGGCCTTTTGGTTTCGCGACGATCAACGAGAGATTCGGCACGGGCAAGTTCACGCGATTAAGCGCCGCATTGCACACGGTCTGATCATCACCAGTCATATTGAAAGCTCTGAACGCCGCGTTTGCATTGTTGCCATGGCAGCTGATGCATTTTCCGTTGAGGATGTTGTTTCGGATTGCAGCGAAATTGGCCCTCGCATTTCCGCCAGCTTGGGCCTGGGTGAGGATTCGGCAATCGCAAACCGCACCCAGTTGAAGAAGATCAAGATCAACGCCAATATTTCGGCCTAAGCTCTCTGGGAGATCAATGAGGACCGAAGGAATAGTGCGGGTCGCTGCCGCAGGAGCGCAAGACGACGCAAGAAGTTGATGAAATCCAATATTGTGAACATCGTCTTGAAGAAAACGAATATTCTCAATGTTGATTGCAGCGCCGGTTGGGCCAACCAATCTCGCCGCTATCACGCGGTTGCTCAAAAGAGCCGCGCTATAGATGACGTCAAACTCAAGGCGTCCGCCGGCAAGCCTTGCACCGATGCCTGGCGCGGTGTTCAGATTGAACACCAGCCTAGTCGGGGTCCGGACGTCGGTCGATACGGTTGCGGGAAGAGCTACGTTGGGGAACCTCACGCCTCGAAACGTATTTCCATTGCCGGACGGCGGGGGCGGCGAAGCCCCAGGTGAAGCGCTGGGGCTAGGCAAAGGAGCAAGGTTGAGTGCTGCCTCTGCTTGGGCCCAAGTGCGAATGCCGTCAATCCAAGCTGTTTGTGATTGGCTGGGGCAGTTTCCGCCATTGATATTGCAATGGCCATCAGTCGCTTTGATCGTGAGACGAGAAGTCGCAGGCGAATCAAAACCAGCTTCACCAACGGCGCGACGAGCTTCGCTGTACGCAAGATTCATGTCTTGCGCGGCAAACGAGGGATCTCTTGTTGCATGACAAGTCACGCAACGCGCTTGATCAATGACAGGTTTCAACGTCGACGCAAACGCAGAAAGACGATCAGTGGCTACCGCAGGAACAGTGCGTTTCACAACTTGGGCCGCTGGCGAGAAACTCACCAGAGGCGCAAGCTCTGCACCATCTTTGTCGCCTGTCACAAGATTGCATGCTTGTGTGAGGAGACCTGCCAAGCCAATCGCTGCGATCAAAGAAGGTCGTTTCATCCAAACCACCATTATCCCCGCGGAGGGGTTACAAGAAGCTGATTGAGCGACGAACTGTCTAGAACGCCGCCAAACATCGCCTCTGCCTGAGCGCGGATACCCGCCATATTGGCATAGTTCATCACCACGGCAATCGATGCGTTTTGCGGTGATGGCCCTACCAGCGTCCTCAGATCCACGGCGGCGCGCACCCCGTTGACCTGCATGCTACCCAAAGGATTCATCGCAATAGCAGCCCCGCCTGCGTCGCTATGATTGTAGTAAAGCAAGATTTGGATCGCCTGGTTGTCGTTGTCACCCGTAGCCTCGTACAAACCGTTCACGTTTCGCCTGAAGCTTATCGCGCCGTCTGTAGGCAGATAGAGCATGCCTGAGGTTTTATTCACGTAATGCGCGACGACCCAGAGCTGAATCATCCGGGCTACGGCCTCGTGGCGAAGTTGAGCCGTGGTGGCGCCATTGTCTTCATCGGCGACTTGCACGAAGTCAACGTTGTTGTGGTAGTCATAACCATCGCGTTGGATGTAAAAACTTCCAACCTGTCGCCGAGCGGCTGCATCGAAGAGAGCGAGATCAATTAAATTTTGTCTCGCTGTTCTTGGGATGAAGTCATTGCGGTTGAACTGACGCGCAAGGTTTCTTGCACCTACAGAATCAGCGCCACCCGCCGCCGCGATTTGAGCCTGAGTCGGCGCCACCGCCCGCGCTGGCGCGAATGCCGCCGGTAGATCAAACACTCCGCCAAGCGCTCTGTTGATCAAGGGTTGGTTGGCTGGATCGAGCAGACGCGAACCGATTCCAGGTTCGGCCCTTCCTAAGTTTTGAGTCAGCCCGCAAAGAAGCTTATCAAGCAGTTCAGACGAGAAAGCCTTTCCCGCGAGCTCTCTAGCTTGAAGGGACGCAAGGCTTCTGGCGCCATTGGCGATCTTCTCAAAGTAACTGCGACGATCAGGCGTGATCGGATTGAAGTTCGTTCCACGAAAACCTGTCGCATTGACCATCGAGGTTACGCTATTGATAGAAACAGTGGCAAAACCCTTTTTGCCATCGATATTGCGACTTCGAATGCCATTAAAATTCATCGCACGGTGGATTTGCCCGCCAGTGAGCTCAAGGATCGCCTTATTCGGCAGCATGGCGTTGTCACCGCTGTCATCGCGGGTTTTTGTGTGAATCACGGAACCACTCAAATTCGAAAGCGCGCGGCGAAGCAATGTATTATCAAGCCCTGCAAATTGGGTATTGATGAGCGTAGTGTAAAAACGGTCGCTGCGGTTGAGCATCAGGCCCCGGATGATCGTGGTATCGGGGTTTTCGCTGGGCTGGTACCCTAGCCCTTCGTTCGATGGGCGCGCTGGGCTCCCGTCACGCAAATGAGGCATGACGGCCTTTGACCAACCGTTGCCTCCGGCAAGTTCAATCGTGCCAAAACTGATGGGCACTACACCTGCCATAGTGCAGGCCTGCTGCGCATAGGCCGACTTCGCGCCAAGCAAGCTTGCGATGGTCGGCACGCTGATTACGGTGGCCCCCGCTATAAGCCCTTGCCCAAGAAACTCTCTCCTAGTGACCGGTTTCCCATGCGGCTTTGATGTGCGAACCGGTTCGATATTGCCTTTGGCTTTAATGATTGCCATAAATCCCCCTTAAAATCCCCAAATAAACAAAAACTATTGAACCAATGCATCGAAACTCATCGCTGCCGCGACGCAAATCGCGGTCGCGATCATGCCGTTGGTGATGCCTGCTTCGTTTGTCGCGAGATCCCTGATCAAAGCATCGAGCACGGCGTTTTCTTCAGCAGTTGGCGTCGTTCTTCCCCACAGCCTGCTTGCCAAGAAGTTCTTCGCCGGCGCCCAGTTCGCTGGATTTGACACCAAGACATTGCCCGCCGGCAGCGCATTTCTGTAGGGGCGCCCGGTGTTTTGCGCATCAGAACACGCCGCAACGGCTAGTTTCTCAGAAGCAAATACTTCAGGGGTACCGAAGTTCTCTGTTGCCGCCTTTGCAGGCATGTTGATGGTGAGCTCGCCCAAAACTTCCCCGATCCGTCCGGCACTCAAACTTACACCCAATGCAGAGGCCAGCCTTCGCGGATACTCGTAAAAGTCAGCCACTCCTACCGTGCCATTCCCCGACTGAGACAGCGGAGTCAACTCAACCGCCGGCGGAGGAGTGACCGGAGGGAGCACGTCTACCGGGGCTGAGCCTCCGGTATTGTTTGCAACACCATCTTGACGGCCATTCGCGCCTAAAGCTCCGGTTGCCGTAACCTCGCCGCCCTTATCACCAAAAATGCAGCCAGTGGTTCCTATCAAGGTTACCAGTATCAACAATTTATTTACGATCTTTGAAAACCTCATAAATTCAAATCCCCTCTTTGCGATCAAACTTAAAGAGCCGTACCCAAACACTGATCCAGCACCGCGACGCGCTCAAAGACCGAGCGCAGATCGCCCTGCCTTTTGAGATCGGCGGCAAGCGCATCTATGATTGCGTTGTCGAGAGAGATCCCCGGGCAAGCAAGTTCAACGGCGCGCACCACCATGCCGCGATAAGTTTGAGTCGCAAGCGCTAGGGCGCGCATGAGCGAGTTCACGCCAGTGCCACTCATCGGCCCCTCCCAACCGTAACGTTGATTCATCGCGGGAGTAAACGGGTTGATCCAGCCGCCATTAGACGGACTATAGGCTGGCGCGAGCGTGTCTCTGTAAACACCGATGTTTCGATAATACTTTGGCGCACAGACAAGACCGTCTTCATCGCCATCGTCGTCACCACGATCGGTGTCGTTCGTGTAGGCGATTCCTCTGGTCACGTTGTCATCGAATTCAACCACGTGGCAGAACGCAGTACCGAGGCTATCAAGAATGCCGTGACAGGTTTTGCATGAGGTCAAGAAAAACCCGACTCCGTCGCCCAGCGGGTTGCGATCGACATCACCACGAATGCGGGTCACTGGCGCGTTATACGGAGCTTCAGCAAACCTCAGTTCATCCATTTTCAAACGCCAGAAGGTGCTTGAAAAATGCTCCCACACCCTGCGACCGGTACCCGCTTCATGAATATCGATGGAAGAGTCGGCAGTATAAATGCCGCCCACTTCGGTAGCCGGAATCACACGGTTGGACGCCCGTACTTTTCCATCTACGGCGCGGAAGCGTTGCGGGTCAGAAAAATCCAACCCCATGTTATCGGCGTTCGCGTAACTCGCAGGCAGAGTGCTCACTTGGTTATTGGCGGGATCGAGCACTACACCGTAAAGCTGGTCACTGTAGAGGATCTCGCCGATGTGCCTTCCATCTCGAACGATGCCCATGATCAGCCCAAGGCCGTCATTCAAGGCGACGTCACGCGGATCTTGGTTGCGCTTGATCATTGGAGCGCCCCATTGACGAATGGTGTTTGCTAAAAACTCACGGCGCAGTCGATTGGGAGCCGAATACATGGCGATGCGCGCAGCACCCACGCGGTCTCCAGCTCGAAGCCTTTGCACCATTTGATTGAGTTCGACATCATCGGCAGTAAAAGGAAGACCGCGAATTCGCGTAGATAAACGCCGCGCTTGACGGACAAAATCGTCTGCTTTGGCCAGAGCACACAGAGAGGCGCTCTCAATTGCAAAGCAGCTCAAGACAAACGCAAGGATACCCCTGATCTTAAAATGGCCGTTCATGATTCTAACCCCCACAAAACACGCCTCGATCTTTCACCCGAAACCCACTTACGCGAACTTCCTCGAACGGCCCTCTAATTTTGGCTCGCGGCTACTACCGAATTGCTTGTACGGAATAGTTTATTTAATTAGTCAGATAATAACAAGGTGTTTTTTGTTTTATATTGATTAGCGTTTTCAAAGGCTTAGCACTAGAATTCAAACTGATGTCTGAAAGACCTAAGATAGCGCGGAAGTTCGGGCGCTCTTCAGTAGACTGCGAAGCCGTGCTGGTATTTCCGTCGCGAAACGCGCGTCCGCGCATTCGCGCGCAACTCATCCAAATTGGAAAAGGGGGTTGCGCTCTTTCAACGACAGAAAAACTCTATATCGGCGAAGACTGTTTGGTTTGGGCTGTGGGCGGCGGCCAGAAATACTTGGGCACCGCGGGTAGAATCGTCTGGGCCCAACCCTTTTATGCAGGCCAACAAACCTTAGTGGTTGGAGTCGAGTTCAAAGAAAGCATCGAATTGTCGAACGATCTTTTGACCAGGCTTCGGGCGAAACAGCAAAGCTAATCGACATCGCGAAACGCGCGCACGAGTTTTTTCACACGACCCAAATCAAGCTCAGCCCCTGCCCGGCCTTCTTTTCTCAACGCTGAACCGATGATAGCCCCGCTCACCTTCGGCAAAAGCGCATGCACGTTCTCTGAATTCACTCCGCTTCCCAAGAAGATGGGGACATGGCTTTTCTTCACCGCAAATTCTTCCAACTTTTTCAAATCAATGGGTCTTCCAGTAGTAGGCCCCGTGAGAATCACGGCATCCGCCAAGGATCTTTGCGCCAGTTCTTCCACGGCCAAAGAAAGGTCGCTCACTGAAATCGACTGCGCATGTTTTACGAGAGCGTCAGCCCAAATCTCAATCGAAGATCCCTGAAGTTCGTGCGAAGACCTCTCTCGCACCAGGCTCGCGGCGTCGCCCTCGATCAAACCTTGATCGGTCGCCGCTACCCCGCTCAAGACATTGGTTCGGATGAACTGACATCCTGTGATCGCAGCGATGGAAAGAGCCGCTCTTGCATCGTTGCGCAAAACATTGATCCCAAGCCTTAGCCCAACCACGGCCCTGACCTCAGAAGCAATCACGCTCATTGCCGCGATCGTGATAGGAGGAACAGCGCTTTTAAAAAAAGGGACGTCTCCGAAATTTTCAAGGATCAGGCCATCGAATCCAAATTGTTCGAAGGTTTTGGCCTCTTTGACCGCCCGACTTACGGCTTGTCTTAACGTTTGTTTTGCACTGGAAGCAGCCATCGGCGCTCCTGGCAACGCAGGAAGATGCACGACTCCGATTAAGGTACGAGGTTTTGGCTTTTTCAACATTTGTAAGTATATACTTAAGCTGTGAACCGAGGAGAATCAACCCGATGTCGCACTCACCAGGATTTTTAAAGATCGTAGAGACTGCAAAACAAAAAATTCGCGAGACCAACACCACAGAAGTGGCCGCAAAAGTAAAACGAGGGGAAAAATTCCACTTCGTCGATGTAAGGGAAGACGAGGAATGGCGAGCGGGCCATGCCAAAGGGGCCATTCACATTGGAAAAGGCGTGATTGAACGCGATATCGAAAGCAAGATCCCTGACAAGTCCGCCGAAATCGTTCTCTATTGCGGAGGAGGATTTCGTTCAGCCCTCGCAGCCGAAGCGCTGGGGCGCATGGGCTACACCAATGTGATTTCGATGGATGGTGGATTTCGGGCGTGGAAGGATGCAGGCCTTCCTGTTGAGACCTGACCAGGCTTTCAGTTGAAGAGCTTGCATAGGACTCGCCCTGTTTTTGGTCGGCTTAAGCTCTTCGCAACGGAAGAATTTGCCGCGCCTGCGAATAAGCCCGCAAATACGCCCCCTCTTGCCTTTAAAGCCTGGGCTTTAAAACTCCGAAACGACTCTTGCAGAGAGGTAGCGCTTGAAGCTCATGCCCCAAAAAGAAGCACACAAGTTCATTGCCATTTTAAGTGCAGGTTTCGGTGGGTTTTTGATCCTAGGAATCTCGCTCTTCTCATTGCTTTATGACTGGGGAGGAGAACAATTCTTCTACACGCGGATGGCGCCCGTTCCTTTAAAACAAACCTCTGAGTGTTCAGTGGCCCCATCTGAGCAATACTCAGAAGCGATTCCGGCCCTTGATGCCTCTGATGCTGAGCTTCTTTCAACCGAGGGAGATCTCGCGCCGGCTGAGGTATTGAGCCTTGACGAAAGCATCACAAAACTGAATACGGCTCGCAAACCTTCGTCGGCCGCTTCTCATCAAAACCACACCGTCCTGTTGAAATGGGAAGAAGTCCCAGGCGCGCAAGCCTATCAGGTCAAGGCCTGGCAGCTGCGTGGGGCCGATCGCGTGGTCATTTTTGATAAAAACGTGAAAACCACCGAGCTACGCACAAATGCAGTCTACCCGGGCAAAGTCTTCTGGCAAGTAGCTGCAATTGATGGAAAAGGCAGAGTGGGAGAGACCGCCGGACCCATCGAAACACGAGCCGATTCCGATCCCAATACCTCAAGTGACGCAACTGGCAAAAAGTAGCTCTCTATGTTAACTGACCTCTCTAATGATGAGGTTCAGAGAACTGCACATTCTATTTCTCTTTGCGTGCGCCGTGCCCCTGTTTTCCACGGGATGCGCAAAAAGCACTAACAAAGACTGCGCAAACCTCATCAAGGCGATTTCGGAACTTCAAAGCGAGCATGTCTCGACACCTCAGGACTTTAATGCGAAAATCTTCGAAACAGCCCAACGAAAACTTCTCGACCAGCAGATCCTGCGTGCCCCAGAGAAATTCAGCTCGCTAGATTCCCAAAGCCAGTGCACCGAGACCCTAAAACTTCTTCAAAATAACTTTCCAAATACTGAGTCCGCTGAATGGGCGCTTGATCTGATGAACCGGTATGTTCGAGACGCTTGGGATCCACACTCAGTGGTCATGCCGGATGAGGCTCTTGCAAACCGTGATTCCATCCGACAGAGCTATGGTTTTTTTATTGGCAGATCGGGTGATCACGGCAAAGTTGAGCTGATCGACATCATTGCTCCGAGCCCCGCCTATAACCAAGGTTTGAGGGAAGGCATGGTGATCGACGCCATCGATGGAACTGATGTCACCACGTTGAGCACGGCGACTTTGATCAATATGCTCAAGGAAAAAAACACGATCACTTTGAATGTGCGCGATGAGCGCACTGAGATCGCTTCGATCAGCGGCATCAAGCGTCAAGAAGTCGTGACGCTCAAGCGAGACACTTTGATGTATGTTTCTCCGTTTAAGGCGGAGACAATCAATATCAAAGACAGCCTGTCAAATCAGCGCAAGCAGATCATTTACGTGAAGCTTCGATTCTTTGACCGCCCTCGAAACTTAGGCTCTCTCGGCGAATTGCTCTTGCGAACTTTTCAACAAGCGACTTGCTTGATCTTGGATCTTCGCAACATCGCGGGCGGAGACATCGCCCCTGCCGCCGCTATCGCGAACTTTTTGATTTCGAAGGGGACAAGCTTCGTTGGTTACCTCAAACGTGGGATGAATATCGACGACGTCCCGGACGAACCTCTATACCTCGAGCCCGCGACCCAGAAAGAACGTGGCGGCGTTTGGAAAGCCCCGATCGTGGTGATCGCCAACGCTGGAACGAAATCAGTGGCCGAAGCACTGACCGGGGCGCTGCAAGATTATGGCGCCGTAATTGTCGGCGCCCAAACCTTTGGCAAAGGCACGCACCAAACCCCTCCCCGCTCGTTGCACAAATACGGTTTCAACGCGGCCATTGAAATCACCGACGCTTTCTTGTTGCGTCCGTCTGGGCAACCGCTTCAACTCGTCGGCGTCAGCCCCGACATCGAGGTCAAAAGCTCAGTGCTAGAATCGCGGCGCATCGAGAAGAGAGAGAGCGCGATCTTCGGCCACCTTAAACCTCCGGTAGTTTCAGACCCTCCTCGTTCGCTTTATGGGTATTCGAGCACCGCGCTCGGAAAAGATCGCAGGCCTGACTTCCATGAGCGCTTCCAGCTTTATAAGACAACGATTGAAGAGACCCTTCAAAAGAAGGCGGCTCTCTTGAGTCAAGAAGACCTTGAGCTTTTGGCTGCAAGGGAGGCAGCGCTCTTTTTGAGCAATGAGTCTGATCCGACCGCCGTGTATCAGTTTGAGTAAGAAAAACGCCTGTCGTTTAGCGCCCATCGCCTAGGATATACATCTTCGTCGGGGTGCTCAGGTCCCAGCCCGGCTTTGTTCAAGCAGGGCTCAGGCATCTTTTCCGATGGTGAACTTGCCTGCGCCATTGCCATAGACCAAAAGCAATCCACCCATGATTGAAAGATTCTTCAAAGTACTGATCAGCTGAGGCCGGTCTATGAGGTTCATCGCAGCGTCAAATGCTGGTCTAAAGTGAAAGAGATAAGTGGTGGGAATGAGAAAAGCGAACAACACAAGTGCTGCGAGACGAGCGCGGAAACCACTAGCAAGGCATAGGCCGCCTCCCAGCTCAACAAGCACTGCTGCATACAAGAAAAAGGGCGCTGCCGGAATGCCTCGCGACTCCATGTACATCACCGTCGTGCCATAAGCGCCGATCTTAGAAATTCCTGAAATAATGAAGATCAATGCGAGAAGAAGTCTTCCTATCAGCGTTGCCACAGATGCCATGATGTCTATCCCCCGTTACTTTGATGGTCGGGGAAAAATACCCCGATGTCTACGTCGAAGTGGTCGAAGCGGTGGGGCGGGACCGGGCCTTTAGGGAAGCAGTTTCGAAGTGCGGGCGACTCCCGCGCGGGAGTGTTGGACGCGCCGAGCACGCCCCTGCAACAGAAATCGTTCTCGCCCTAGAGTAACTCCGGCGCGGTAACGCCGGCGCGGGAGTTACCGCGCCAAGCGCCTCTCTCTGGATATGCGAACTAAAAATAAAAATCCTCGACCTATGATGCACCTTCGTTTATTTTGACGGTCCTCTCTACCATTTAAGATCGTCGCTTTTGTTTCAAAGTTGCCGGGGTGGCGGAATTGGTAGACGCACAGGACTTAAAATCCTGGGTTCCGAAAGGGACGTACCGGTTCGATTCCGGTCCTCGGCACCACTCGAAATCTCCTTTTATTTCAATATATTACAAAAAATCAAGTTGAACACTAGTCGAACCAGTAATCGATAAACACAAAGAGTTGGGATTTTTGCCTGCTTCAGGAT
>JBFMCE010000021.1:0-44008 GCA_040754655.1 Bdellovibrionota bacterium
AAGAGCCGTTGCGCGATCGATAAGAAAAGTTGCTGTCGTTGGAGTATGGCAGGCCAAAGAACTGCAAGCTTCAGGCACGCTGAGGTTTCGGCTGAGATGGCGAAGATGAAGTTTGCTGGGTTGGAGCTGAGTTTGAAAGCCGAGCCTAGAGAGGTCGAGGTCATTCAAACGCGTCGTGAGCTGACTCAAGAAGAAATCGAAAAGAAGGTCATCGAGGGGGTTTCAGCGAAATTAGGCGAGAATGCCAAGAACATTTCGGTCGAAACGCTAAGGGCGATCAATCCCGTCTTCATCGCGCTTGATGACGAAAAGAGCTGGGATGTCTTGTTGCCCGAGAACATTACGCATCAAATTTCCATAAAAATCGTTTCTACCCACGCAAAGACTGAAGTTCTTGGATGGGTACAAGCCATGATGCGCGTGAACTCCGAGGTTTACGTCGCAAAAAATACAGTCAGACCCACCGAGCTCATCAACGCGGCGCAATTCGAGCTTAAAAAAGTGAATGTATTGACGCTTCCGACGAACCAAGCCGTTCTGGCGAAACAACCTTTTCCAAGCGGCATTCGCGCGCAACAAACAATCCTCGCGGGCAGCCCATTGCTCTCGACGGCGGTTGAACGCATTCCTCTCGTCAGGTTGGGCGATGCCGTGACCTTGATCTTGAGATCTGATGCGCTTCAAATCTCGACCAAGGGGATCGTTCAGGGGCCCGCTGGCATTGGTGACATGGTGACGGTTCAGCTGCCCCGCTACGGCAGGACGTTTCGCGGGCGCCTGATCGAAGGAAAACTCGTCGAGGTGTGGCTGTGAAAAACATCTACCTGGGTTTTCTCATCCCGGTTTTGATCACGATCGCCCTTCCGGGGTGCGGCTGGATCCGCAGCCTTCGCAGAGATCTTGAAGACGACGAGATCAACGCGGAAACCAGCCTCTCTGATTTCGATTACTACAAAGATCCCGCGAATCGTTTCGTTCCGCCGCCTCCGGCGACCGTTCAAGACGCGAGGGCCGCGACGTTGTCGGGCTCGCCTGTTGATTTGAGCGGCACTCGCGCGAAGAAGCTTCGCACGACAGCGGCTGATTTCTTCAACGAAGCGAAACAAAATGAAAACAGCCTCTGGGCGGAGGAGGGCCAAAACAATTACTTCTTCGCCAGGAACAAGCTCAAGATGCCGGGCGATCTCGTGACGGTAGTGATCGAAGATCAACTTCGCGGAGACATGGTGAACTCGGTGCGAAAAACGCTTCCATCAGACTACCAAGACAAAGACATCATTGTGCCAGGCCTGACCAAAGAGACTTCCGATGAGAGTGCGCGGGCTCCGGCAGGCCAGCCGGCAGCGCCTGCGACCTCAACCGATGATGGTTTGGGTCCGAGCGATGTGCTCACGGCTGAAGTGCTCGAGCGGTACCCCAACGGCAACCTTCGCATCAGGGGCGTGAAGCGAGTGCCGTTCAGGAGGCAGGTTCGAAACATCGAAGTGCTTGCGATCGTAAAGGGAACGGATATCGGGGAAGACGATCGGGTAAAATCATCGCGTTTCTTTGAGCAACGAGTGGAGCTCTATAAATGAAAAAGATCTTACGCCATTTGATGGTGGTCTTTGTTCTGGTGATGGCGGCTCTGTTGTTGGTTGATCGAAGTTACGGAGCACGCATCAAAGACATCGCGAGCATCAAAGGCGTTCGCGACAACATCCTCATCGGATATGGCTTGGTCGTGGGACTGAAAGGCACGGGTGACTCAGGAACCGACATTACCTCGAAGTCGATGGTGCGGCTCTTCGAAAAGATGGGCATTCAAAGCGGGGCCTCTGATTTCAAATCAAAAAACGTCGCTGCGGTGATCGTAACCGCTAAGTTGCCGCCGTTTGCCAGAGCCGGTACCAGAATGGACGTCACCGTCTCGAGCATCGGCGACGCGAGCAGCCTCGAAGGCGGAATGCTTCTAGTGACCCCTTTACGAGCTGGCGATCAAAACGTTTACGCCGTGGCGCAGGGCTCGGTTTCTCTTGGAGGCTTGACCGAAGGCGGCGGTGGAGGAGGGGGTGGCAAAGTCAGTTTTCCGACGACGGCACGCGTGCCCAACGGCGCTCTCATAGAGAAAGAAGTAGACGGGAATTTCAGCCAGAAAAAAACTTTTGTGCTCGCGATCAGCAATCCCGATTTCACGACTGCCGCCCGTCTCTCAAAGGTGATCAACACCGAGCTCGGCGGCAAGTACGCCGTGGCGCGTGATCCAGGCACGATCGATGTGATCGTACCGTTCAATTACGAAGGCACGGGTGTTGAGCTTGTCGCGACGATTGAGAATCTCGAAGTCAATCCAGATAGCAAGTCGCGAGTCGTGCTGAATGAACGCACGGGAACTGTCGTGATCGGCGAGAACGTTCGCATCGAGAACGTGGCGATCTCGCACGGCGATCTGCAGATCGAGGTAAGCGGTCCTAAAGGGCCGAAAGAAAAAATGGGGATCATTGGCGGGTCTAGCATCAAAGATATCGTCAAAGCACTCAATTCACTGGGCGTGTCACCAAAAGATTTAACAGCGATATTTCAGGCTCTGCGGGCTTCAGGGGCTCTGCAGGCCGATTTGGAGGTTTTGTAAGTTGGATCACTACTCACGACTTCGATCATGGATGATCGGCGCAAACACAGGAAACAGACAGGGGCACGAGCCTGCTAGGATGGTGGGAAAAAACCTTTGTTCTGAAGGGCGCGAGCTCGGCATGGAAGCTGGCAAGGTGAGAGTGAACCAGAGGAGAGACCAAGGATTTAGGTCTCTCCTCCCCATTCACACTGTTTATAAGGCATCATCTACGTCGTCGCACTTCTCAGTCGCTCCCGCGGCGTACTTTTATGTACGCCTTGGTCGGACTTTGTCGTGCTCCTCGTATCTGATACTCTCTAAGCAGTGTGAAATTCGAAGTAAACCAAAAGCTTCGTCGCTTTTTTCGTTCCTCCCGCGACCTTTTGTGGTCGCTTTAGTGGCAGCTCTCATGTTCATTCAAGTCGCCGGGGCGACCGAGACAGCGAGTCAGGCAAATTCTGCCGGAGCCAAAGTGGCTTTGAGCCCGAATCTCATGCTGCAGCAGAAACGCCATTTCCCCCGGCAGCCATCTCGTCCCCCCACTCAAGAGGAATTGGCGGCAGCCAGGGGCCTTGAGGGCTTGCTCGTAGACCACCTTATACAAGAGATGCGCAAGTCGGTTCCCGAGAATGAGTTCATGCCCGCAAGCCACGGGGAAAAGGTTTTCAGGCAGATGCTCGATTCGGAATACGCCAGGCTGATGAGCGAAGCAGGAGTGTTAGGAATTGCCGACCTGATCGTTGCAGAGATGCAGGGTAAGCGGTAAACTTTTTTTAGTAGATGTAGTAGAAATCGACATGGAGGTCGACCAATGAAAGTTCCAGGTACACCAACAGGATCGCCAGAGAGAGCAAGGAATATCTCAAACGCGGGCAATACGGGCGCCGTAGCTCCATCAAAAGAGAGAAAACAAGGCGGTACTCCTGTAGCTGACGTCGACTCAAAATATGCTGATAAAGTAGCGATTTCGGGCCGCGCGAAAGATGCTGCGCGCGCCAAAGAAGTCGCATCGTCAGCGCCTGATGTGGATGAAGCCAAGGTCGCGCGCTTGAAGGCGGCGATCGAAGGAAAATCTTATAATATCGATGCAGACAAAATCGCAGATCGACTTGTAGATGAGCATCTCTTCGGCGGACGATAGAGATCTGATCTAGAGCCATCTCGTCAAGGAGGATGAGGGGCAAATGGAAGTTTCAAGAAGCGTAGCAGGAAGCTTGCAAGAATTGCATCGGGTCTTAGAGAAACTCGTGGCGTTGCACCGTAATTTGGTCGATCTGCTTCGCGAAGAGTTTTCCCATATGGCGTCGGTCGATGTGAAGGGTTTGATCGAGGCGTCGCACGCCAAAGAAGCCATCTTGAACGAGATCTGGAATCAAGAACAGCTGCGCATCCAGGCCGCGATCGAGCTGGCGAGCCAATGCCAACTTGACCCGAATACACTTACTTTGAAAAGCATTGCAGGATACTTGCCGGCCGGCGAGGCTGAGAAACTTCACAACGCGGGCACGGCATTGACCCTGCTCGTGACTCAAGCGAAAGAACTGAACTCAAAGAACATGGAATTTGCAGAGTCTTCTCTCTCAAGGATTGAAGAGATGAAGCGCAATGTGTTGGGCCTGAACAACAATAGCATCAAAGAAAACTACTCAAACAGCGGAATACGACAGCCCATGCCGGAACAGGGGGGCAGGCTTCTGAAAACCGAAGCCTAAAACACCATGAGTTCGGTAAATATCTTCAACACCGGAAAATCAGGGCTGTTCGCGAGCCGAAGCGCGTTGGCGACGACGGGCCATAATATCTCGAACGTGAACACTGAAGGGTATTCTCGTCAGCGCGTCGAACAAGTCTCTGCGCCCCCGGCCCAGATCGGCAACACCGTTTACGGAACCGGCACCTGGGTGAAGAATGTTCATCGCATCAACGACGAGTATCTCACCCGCCAAATCGGCAACGAGATGAAACTCATGGGCCAGTACGAAGAAACCGACATCGCGCTCTCTCAAGCGGAAGCCGTTTTCAACGAAATCGGGAACGCCGGGATGAACCGCTTGATTGCTAAGTTCTTCAACGAGTTCCGAAAACTGGGAAACGAACCCGAGAGCGAAGCGTTGCGCGCGACGGTCAGGGAATCGTCCGAGCAACTCATCGGCG
Source organism: Bdellovibrionota bacterium (assembly GCA_040754655.1). GTDB lineage: Bacteria > Bdellovibrionota > UBA1018 > UBA1018 > UBA923 > JBFMCE01. The sequence goes on from JBFMCE010000021.1 coordinate 4,748, forward strand.
ACTTCAAGAGGATCTCCCGAAACATCCGGGAAATCCAAAAGAACATCGACACTCGCATTGACGCGAATGTTCGCCAAGCCAACGAGTTGGTGCAAAGAATCGCGAAGATCAATGAGGAAATCAAACGTTACGAGGTCAAGGGCGGCCAAGCGGCCGATCTCAGGGATGCCCGGGACGTCGCCGTGAAGAAGCTTTCAAACATCATCGATGTCGGCGTAGCCACCAACGAAAAAGGCGAGTTCACCATTTCTGTCGCCGGAATCGGGCCTTTGGTGAGTGGATCGTTGTTCAATAAGATTTACACCCAGTCCGCAAAGGCCAATGACGAGACGGGACAGCCCGAGAATTCGTTGAACATTTACCTTGAAAACCTCGTGTCACCCAACATCACGCATAAATTGAAGACGGGAAAGCTTGGAGGCTTGGTCGACACCCGCGACAAGCTGCTTGGCGGAGCGATGAAACGCATCGACGAGTTGGCCTTCACGTTCGCTTCAAAAATAAACCAAATCCATAGAGAGGGTTACAACATCTCTGGCGGCACAGGCGTCAATTTCTTCAAAGAACCTGAAAAAATAAATCAAGCGGCTGAACTGATCCAATTGAGCGATCAGGTGAGGAAAGACGCCAACAACATCGCGACCGCGCTCGCCCCGGATTCGCCGGGCGACAACCGCCTGGTGCAATTCATCGCCAAGCTTCAGCACGCCAAAGTGGTGGGAAACGGATCCAGCACGCTTGACGATTATTACAATGCGACCGTCGCGGATCTGGCGACCGTCACCCAGAAGAACAAGCAGGTGCTCGAACATCAGGGATACATCATCGGGCAGCTTGAGAAATTCAGGGAAAGCGTCTCGGGCGTAAGCCTTGACGAAGAGACTACCAACCTTGTGCAGTTTCAACACGCATTCGATGCATCGGCGAAAGTCATCAAGGTCGCCGATGAAATGCTTGATACGGTGTTGAGCATTCGTAGGTAGAAAAGGATGAACCATGCGGGTTAGCGATAATACATCAGTAGGTTCGGTTCGCGACGCGGTAGGGCGCACCCGCTCGCGCATGGAAAGGCTTCAGATACAAAACGCGACGCAAAAGAAGCTGCTGGCTCCGAGCGATGACCCCGCGGCGAACGCGAAGATCATGGACATCCGAACGCAATCCACGATCAACTCGCAATTTGAAGCCAACGCGAATATCGCGAAAAACAGGCTGGCCATGACTGATACCGCGCTCACCGAGCTCAATGACCTCTTCGTGCGGGCTAAGGAAATCGCCATTGGCCAATCTAGTGACGCGAGCGCATCGGCGGATTCACGCCTTGGCGTGGCCCAAGAGGTTTCAGCGCTCTATCAGCAATTGGTTTCAATCGCGAACAGGCGCGTAGGGCAACACTATTTGTTTGGTGGCTTCAAGACCTTAACGCCGGCATACACCCCGGACGGGCAATATTTGGGTGATAAAGGTGAAATTCCGGTTGAGATTCAAAAAGACGTCTTTATCGCGATGAACTTACCGGGCACTGAAGTTTTCGAGGTGAAGCGTTATAAACCTGAAGACCGTGCGCGAATGCCCGCAGCGGTTGATAAGACCGACTTGTCTGTTTCGTCGGATCAAAACAAAAACCTTCCTCCTATTGAACAACAATCCGCTCAGGCCGCAGAGACTATTAGCGTCTTCCGTGAGTTAGACGCCCTGCGAGTTGGACTTCTAACAAACGATACCGTCACAATTCGCGATACGATGGAGCGGCTCGATACGATTATTACGAACGTCATTAACCTTCGAGCAAAAGTGAGTTCAAGGGTTTCAGGCATTGATGCTGCATTAGGAGCAACCCAAAAGACAGATCTTCAGAATGCAGAATTGGCCACGCAGCTAGAAGACGCCGATTATACGGAATTATGGTCAAACCTTGCGAAAGAAGAGACAGTTTTACGTTCGTCTTTGCAGGCTGCGCAAAAACTTATCCAACCGACATTGTTGGAATTTTTGAGGTAGCGGAAAATAATGGGGTTGCGTAACAGTATATCCAACGATAAGTAGATCTCCCGGTAACGGAATACTTTTAGGAGTAGCGGCCATTAGGGAGATGGAGAGTATTAAGTCATGTTAGTATTAACACGGAAGCTTGGAGAAAGCATTGCAATCGACGATCATATCAAGATTGTGGTGGTTCAAATTAAGGGAAAACAGGTGCGGCTAGGAATTAAGGCGCCTAAGGAAACAAAGATTCATCGAGAAGAAGTCTATATGGCGATTCAGGAGCAAAACAAAGAAGCAGTGGCTACTTCCCCTGCTTCGTTACAGGATGTTTCCAAAGCCATTAAGGGTTGAGATGACGAAGGTTGCTTTTGATGTGAGACAGGAGGTCGAACATGAAAATTAAAACGGTGCGTTTTGGAGAGCTCGAAGTGGGTGCTGATGAAATCATCACTTTTCCTGAGGGAATTCTGGGGTTTACAGAGTTGCATCGGTACTGCCTGGTTGATCCAGGTGACGACACGCTCATTCTCTGGATGCAATCGCTAGATGATGCCAATATCGCTTTTCCAGTGTTAGAGCCTAAGATTTTCAAGAGCGATTACGTCGTAAAGCTCTCTTATCAAGAACTCAAACAACTCAAGCTTGAAAACATCAATCAAAGCATTGTTTTCACCATCTTGACGATTCCCAAAGACGTGACGCAGATGACGGCGAACCTCAAGGCTCCTATTGTCGTAAATCTTCGTGAGCAACTGGGGCGGCAAGTAATCTTGCAAGAGAATGAATACACTCTAAAACACCTCATGTTTAAGGAACTCAAGGCTCAGCTCGCTACTATTGAAACTACGAAGAAAGCGGGCCAGGCAGCTGAAGCTGACAGCAACCGGCGCGCGGCAAGTTTGCCCATCAATTTGCGCTCGATGGTTCCTAGTTCCCAGGTACGCTCTTTATAGTTGAGTCAGGACTGGCGTTAAGACTTGCCATCCAATAAAATCAATCTAATGCTCAAGGTGAGAGCCTCATGGATGATGGCGTTGTCTTTGGCCGGAATGTGCTTCTCAGCAACTGAGAGCATGGGGGCCGCGAACGATCCTCTTTGCAGGTACTACCGTCAGTACTTCCCGAAACTTTACCGCATTGCCTGCGGTTCTAATCCCAAGAAATCAAAACCGGCAGGCGCGAGCTCGACCTTTACCGATTCGTTCAATCTCAACGCAGCCAACCTGCCCACGGAAGAATCTTCTTACGGGCTTGAGTCTCTAGGTAACTATCTTAGGAGCGACACAGGCAACTGGTCTTCGAGTTTCGCTTTAATCAAAGGATTTAAACGCGTGGGCACGGGCGTTTCGACCAGCGGAAACAACACCTTCTATGGAAATGACATTTCCCAGCGCGGCATGCGCTCACCGACTTTGACGACGCTTTCGCCGGCTGAAGATCCGAAAGGAAAGTTCACGAATTTGAACATAGGCACGTCGATCAAGGTGATCAATAAGAAACGTTTTTCGACCCACTTGGGCCTTTCCGGCAGGTACAACAATATCACCTCTACGGTCGGGGGAGGCGCTGGCCTTATCTTGAGTTGGAACTTCTTTTCAGTGGGCTTTGGAGCGACACAGGAGAAAGTCTCGAATTTTTATCCGCGGGCTTATTTCATTTCGTCGCTTGCGAGCGTGAAAGTGCTGCTTTTCGAGCTTGAGTACAACTTTCTTGAGAATGCGGGCGGCCCAAGGCTCGATCCCATTCACATCTTGACGCTCTCTACTTCATTAGGAAGGTTCTTGTTCGTCGCGGCAGCCAGAAAGCTTGATTACTTGCAATCAGGCAGCCTGATCCAAAAACACGCTTCGGTTCAAATCTTGCTCTCAAAGCACATCTCAGTGGGATACCTTTACAATTACATCCCTGGGGCGAATTCGCTCGCATTGCAGCTTTTCCTCTGATGGCAGGGAGACGCTGTTGATCGCTATTTCTCAAAACCAAGATCAGCGATAGTCGTCAATCGGCGGGCAAGCGCAAACCAGGTTTCTGTCACCCATGACCGCATTGATGCGTGCCACCGCGGGCCAGAACTTCTGCGCGCGGGTCCATGCCGCCGGAAAAGCCGCCTTTTCCCGAGAATAGGTGTGAGCCCAATCCGATCGCGTTACAGCTTCGGCCGTATGAGGCGCATTTTTCAAAACGTTGTCGCTGCGATCAGCAGACCCCTTCTCAATTTCTGAAATCTCTTCGCGGATCGCGATCATCGCGTCACAGAAACGATCGATCTCGGCCTTCGATTCGCTCTCGGTGGGCTCGATCATCATCGTTCCCGCCACAGGCCATGAAACTGTTGGCGCGTGAAATCCGTAATCCATGAGGCGTTTCGCGACGTCTTCCACTTCGATGCCAGCGGTTTCTTTGAAACGTCTCAGATCAATGATGCATTCGTGAGCCACAAGCCCATCTTTACCCTTATAGACCACCGGATAATAGTTGCTCAGGCGTTTTGCGATATAGTTGGCGTTTAAGATGGCCACTTCAGTGGCTGACTTCAAGCCGTTGCTTCCCATCATCGCGATATAAGCCCACGAGATAGGCAAAATGCTCGGGCTTCCCCAAGGAGCGGCCGAAATCGGGCCGATACCCGTTTCCCCGCCAACCTTAATCAATGGGTGTTTCGGCAAGAATGGGACAAGATGCGATTTCACGCCGATAGGCCCCATTCCAGGGCCGCCGCCACCGTGGGGGATGCAGAACGTCTTGTGAAGGTTCAAGTGGCAAACGTCGGGGCCAAAGTCACCAGGCCTGCAAAGCCCCACTTGAGCATTCATGTTTGCGCCATCCATGTAGACTTGGCCGCCGTGCTGGTGAACGACTTCGCAGATTTCAGTGATGGTCTCTTCAAACACTCCGTGAGTCGAAGGATAGGTGATCATAGCGGCAGCTAGGCCGTTACCATGGTGTTGGGCCTTGGCGCGAAGGTCAGCAAGGTCGATATTTCCCTCGGAGTCGCACTCGACCACTACTACTTGCATTCCGGCCATGACGGCGCTTGCAGGGTTGGTTCCGTGCGCTGACTTTGGAATCAAGCAAATGTTGCGGTGCGATTGCCCGCGGCTTTGATGGTACTTTCGGATGACGAGCAATCCGGCATACTCGCCCTGGGAGCCCGCATTGGGTTGCAGCGAAATTCCAGAAAATCCCGTGATCTCTGCGAGCCAGCCTTCGAGCTGTCGAAACAGGATCTGGTAACCGCGCGCCTGATCAGTAGGGGCAAACGGATGGAGCGCGCCAAATTCAGGCCAGGTCACAGGAAACATCTCAGCCGTCGCATTGAGCTTCATCGTGCACGAGCCCAGCGGAATCATCGAATAGGTGAGCGAGAGATCTCGCGATTGAAGCCTGTGGATGTAGCGCAGAAGGCTTGTTTCAGAACGGTAGCTGTTGAATATCGGATGGGTGAGGTACGCGCTCTTGCGTTCGTGATGGGCCGAGAGCACTGGGCTAGCCTTTTTCAAGAGTGCATCGATGCTTCCATTGAAAGAGCCGCTTGTTGAAAACACATCCAACAAATCAAGCACGTCTTGTTTAGAGCAAGTCTCATCAAGGGCTACGATGACGCGCTGTTTGTCTAAGACGCGAAGATTGATTCGCTTCGCTCTTGCGCGCGCCAAAATCTCATCTGAAGTCGCGTTAGCCAGATCGATTCGAAGGGTATCAAAGTAGGCTTGTCGTGATGGGGAATGACCCAATTGTTTGAGCCCTTCGGCAAGGCCTTGGGTCAGGCGGTGTACCCGCTCTGCGATGCGCTGCAAGCCCTTAGGGCCGTGGTAGACGGCGTACATGCTAGCGGTTACTGCAAGCAAGACTTGGGCGGTGCAAATATTGCTCGTGGCCTTCTCGCGTCTAATGTGTTGTTCGCGTGTTTGAAGAGCAAGCCGAATGGCAGGCCGCCCTTCGGCGTCTTGAGAAAGACCAACGATCCGTCCGGGAATACTGCGCTTGAATTCATCTTTCGTAGACATGAAGGCCGCATGCGGGCCGCCGTATCCCAGCGGAACCCCGAAGCGCTGAGAACTTCCAATGGCGATGTCAGCGCCAAACTCGGCCGGCGATTTTAAGAGCGTCAATGCAAGCAGATCGCAAGATGCGACAAGCAAGGCGTCTGAAGCGTGCACTTGTTTCGCAAAGTCTGAGTAATCAAAGATCGTCCCATCAGTCGCGGGATACTGAACAAGCGCGCCAAAGATGGGGCGCTTTGGATCAAGCTCGGTGTGGTCGCCGACGATCACGTCGATGCCCAAAGGTTCGGCGCGCGTCTTTACCACCTCAATCACCTGGGGATGGGTGAGCTTGGAGACAAAGAAGCTCTTGGCCGTGTCTCGGCCCTTCGCGTGAAAACACAGGCTCATTGCTTCAGCGGCGGCGGTCGCCTCGTCGAGCAATGATGCGTTTGCAACCGGAAGACCGGTCAGGTCGATGACCATCGTTTGAAAGTTCAAGAGCGCTTCGAGCCGTCCTTGCGCGATCTCGGCTTGATAAGGCGTGTACTGGGTGTACCACCCTGGATTCTCCAAGATATTGCGTTGGATCACAGGAGGCGTGATGCAATTGGAATAGCCCATGCCCAAATAAGAGCGCCAAACTTCATTCTTTGAAGCCATGCCGCGAAGTTCGCGAAGCGCTTCGAACTCGCTCAACGCAGGGGGAAGATCGATCTCCTTTTTCAGCCGGATTCGCGGCGGAACTGCTGCGTCGACGAGTTCTGACAGAGACCGGTAACCCACCGTCTTCAACATCTGGCTGATTTCATTTTCTTGAGGACCGATGTGTCTGCTGGAAAAGGAATCTGTAAATTCAAGTTCGTTCATCGAATCACCGTCTTTCAAAGGTCTCTGCTTTATATGCTGGTTTCCGTGGCTTGTTTCGCCATGTCCAAATAAGTCTTGATCTCAGGGTTTTCCGGATCTTGGGTATGCGCTTTTTCCCATTCGAGCTGCGCATCAATGACGTTTCCTTGTGAAAAATACATCAAGCCCAGGTGCACACGCCCCGGAATGAAATCTTGGTGCTCATGGCAAAGCTGCTGCAATTCTTGAATGGCTCGGGTGGTGAAACCTTTCTTGGCGTATACTTTCGCGAGCTTGATCCGGATTTCCAAGTTTTGCGGATCCAGCCGTGATGCCCTTGAATAGTCTTCAAGCGCGTCATCGTACCGATGGTACTTGAAGTAAAGGTCGCCCAGCTCAATATGTTTGAGCGCGAACTTCCGATCGAGCAAAGAATCGCTGCCTTGGCGTTTGAGCTGAAGCGATTGATTGGCGATTTGGTAGATCTTCTTGGCATCGTCGTATTTGCCGATGTCATTGTAGATGACGCTAAGTGAAATGGCCGCGTCCGTATGTTTGGGATCGATGCTCAAGATCTTCTTAAAGCACTCGATGCTTTTTCCAAGCCTGCCTTGAAGGTAGTGGCAAGTGCCAATCAGATGCAATGCCGTCTTGACGTCGGTTTCACCGAAGCCTTCGGTATTCAAGACCTGTTCGCATTCCTTTTCAGCTTCGGCGAACATCCGATTTTGAATGAGGTGTTGCACTTGCTCGGCATCAAAGCGGGCGGAAGAAGCCATCGCGACTCACCTTTCCTTCTGATCAAGCCATCTTGAAGCTTGCTGAGCGTAAGCCCCATGAGGATGCCTCGCCAGATAAACACGAAAAACATGCCGCGCTTCATCGATCTTTTCTTGCTCAATCAAGCTTTGCGCCCACTGCCAATAAGCGTATTGCTCAACACTCGTGCCAGAGAATTGGTTGGTGATCTTTTCATAGCGGGCAGCCGCGCTGTCGAACATGTCACGCTTAAAGTAGAAATCAGCGACATACTGCTCTTTGCCTGCAAGCTTTTCATGCGCTTCGGCGAGGTGCTGTTTGGCTTGATCAGCGTACTGCGACTTCGGGTAAAGCGTGAGCAGCTCTCGGTAAGCTTCGATCGACTTGCTTGCGCCGGTGATGTCGCGGTCGACTGTGCCGGGCAATTGATTGAAATAAGATTCGCCTATTTGAAAAATGACGTAGTCGGCTTTCTCATGTTTTGGGTGCATATCGCGAAAACTTTCATAGGCGCTTGCGGCTTCAATGAAATTTTCTTCCGCGAAATAAACGTCAGCGATCCTCAGTTTTGCTTGGGTGGCAAGATGGCTGTAAGGGAACTTGTTCTTGATGGTCTTTAATTTATCGAGTGCCAAGAGGTAACGTTTGTCTTTGATGTCATCTTCGGCATCCGTATAAAGCTCTTGAACATTGCCTTCATCGATTTCTTTGCCCGAGCAACCAAAGAGCTGCGAGAAGCCGAGCACTAAAAAACTGAGCCAAAGAACTTGGTATTTCTTCATAGAGGTAATAAATCCTTTTCCATAACCCACCCCACGTTGCCTAGGGAAAAACGAACTTGTCGCCATCCCTCTCTCGATTCCCCAGTCAATTCAACCGTAGTGCCGGCCGGCAGCTTAAAGAGCTCAGTGAACGTTTCATTCGGGCCGCTGCGCGCGACTCCTAAATCAGCCACGACTGCGGCGAGCTTTTTTGACCTAGCATCCGAAGAGACCACTAAGAGAGTTAAAGTGAACAAGGTGGCAAAAAACATCATAAGAAAAATCGGACGAGTCACTAGCTGTCCCATTCGTAACGATTTACGTTTGGCTTGAAAAGCAATTCCTCCGAGCGCACCCAAACTCACTGCGAGCAACAAATTAAAGAGCCATTCTGGAAGCCGGCGTGCAGTAGAGAGTATGTAGCCTGACCATATTGATCTGTCTTTGACAATTACTCCGTTTTCTTCAAGTGCCGCTCGGGTCACTTCAAGGTTGTATCGGATATCACTATTACCCGGTGATAAGGCATTGGCCTTTTCATAATGACTTAGCGCCTGACCTACTTTTCCCAAGCGATAAAGCGAGTTAGCGGCGTTGTAATAGTCGGCTGCGTTATTAAGGCCATTTTTATTCAAGAGATCTAAAGCTTCCTGGTATTTGCCTTGATCATAAAGAGATCGCGGAGTGTCTTCAGCAAAACAGACAGTTTGAGTCGAAAATAGGAAAAACAGCACTGCAAACACGGATCTTCGCATACGGGCAGATTAGTGAAGAAACCCGTTTCCTTGCAACAAAAAACCCTGTGTGCTAGCGTTCTGGGCCCATATGCCAACAGCCTACCAGTCTGTAATCAAATCAAATGCGTACCAGTCCGCCAAAAGACAAGTTTTTGATGCGCTGCAAAGCGAACTCTCCTCAATTCGCGAACCACGTGCTGCGCTTCCAGAACTTTTAGAAGGCTACGGCAAGCAGATCGAGCGAGCGGGCACCCTCAGAGGACGCGAGCTGTTCTTCAAGTACATCGGTTCTGGCGCGGGAAACGGTCCTTTCATCGAGCTCAATGATGGAAGCGTAAAATACGATCTCATCACCGGGATAGGCGTAAATTTTTTTGGTCACTCAAACCTTGAGCTGTTCGAAGCGGAATTTGACGGGCTTTGGGGTGACGTGATGCAAGGCAATTTGGGCCCTAACCCTGAGTATCCTGACTTGCTTGAAGCTCTTTTAAAGGCTGCAAAACCAAAGTCGAGGCTCGCGCATGGCTGGCTTGCCACTTGTGGAGCGACGGCCAATGAGATCGCGCTTAAGATCATCCGTCAGAAAAAATATCCGGCTTCAAAGATCATCGCGTTCAAAGACTGTTTTGCAGGCAGAACTACTGCTCTGCAGGAGCTGACCGACAATCCCAAGTATCGTGAGGGGCAGCCCACATACGGCGAAGTTCATTACATCCCGTTCTTTGATCCGCGCTCAAAGCTCAACGCAGCCGAGCAGGGAAGCCGATCGGCGGAATTGATGAAAGAGGAACTTGCTAGGCACCCGGGACGTTTCGCGGGTTTCGAATTTGAAATCGTGCAAGGCGAGGGTGGTTTCAACGTTGCTCCTCGCGAGTTTTTGATCCCAATTTTGGAAGAAGCGAAAAAAGCGGGATTGGCGATTTGGGCGGATGAAATTCAAACCTTTGGCAGAACCGGCGAGGTCTTTTGTTTTCAGCGCTTGGGCATCGATGAGTACATTGATGTCGTTACGGTCGCGAAACTGCTTCAAACCGGCGCAGTGCTTTACACGGCGGAATACAATCCGAAGGCGGGCCTCATTTCTGGGACGTTCGCCGGATCTACCGCGGGAATTCGCGCGGGCATTAAAGCGCTTGAAATCTTGGATAAGCGAATCTGCGGACCCAAGGGACGAGTTCGTGAGCTTGAAAAACTCACGCTTGAGAACTTCGAGAAAATTAAAAAGGGTCCTCACGGAAAGCACTTGGTCGATTACACTGCATTCGGCGGAATGATCGCTTTCACGCTTTTTGACGGAACTTTAGACCAGGTTAAGAAGTACCTCTTCAAGCTTTGGGATTCGGGCGTGATCGCCTTTTATTGCGGCCATGGCCCTTATCGCGTTCGAATGCTGCCTCCCTTTGGCGTGATCACGAACGAGCAGTGGCAACACGTGTTCGAGCTTCTTGAGAAATGCATTGGCGAGACGGCGAAGGAGCTTAAACGATGATGAACTTTGTGGAAGAAGCCGAAAAGCTCATTTCGATCAACTCGATCAGCCAAGAAGGCAACGAAGAGATCGCCTTGCATCTTCAGTCGTTGATGAACCGCTGCGGCTTGAAGACGATTCTTCAAGAAGTGACTCACTCTCTTGATGGGGTGAGCAAACGCCAATTCAATGTGATTGGAATTCTAGGTGATCCACTGGTGGATAGCAGGACCCGGAAGGGGCTCCTCTTGAACACTCATATTGATACCGTGAGCCCAGGCATTCGCTCTCACTGGACTGAGACGGGTGGGGATCCGTTCAAAGCGACGATCAAGGGCGATAAGATCTATGGTTTAGGATCGGCCGATGTGAAGCTCGATTTCTTATGCAAACTCAAAGCTCTTGAGCGTTATCGTGAACGCAAACTGAAGATGCCGGTCTACCTCGTAGGAACGGCCGGCGAAGAAATCGGCATGCTTGGCGCGAAGTTTTTGATCAAGTCCGTGGCGCTGAATCCCAAATACGTCGTCGTAGGAGAGCCCAGCGAGCTTGCGGTGATCTACGCGCACAAGGCGTTCGCCGTGTATCAAATCAGCATCCTTTACAATCAGCTAGAGCGGGATGCAAAAGGGTACAACACCAGGATCGAACTCTCGTGCTTCGGAAAGTCAGCTCACGGAAGTTATCCGCATCTCGGAGACAATGCGATCAAACGCATGCTTTCTGTCGTCTCAAGAATCAAAGAAGCGAATTTTCAGGCGCGGCTCACCAAGATCGTCGGTGGAGATTCAGTCAATAAGGTGCCAGACACGGCTTCGGTCGAGTTTTATGTTTCATCCGGAAGTTTCGATGATTTCAGAAAGTTCTATCGCGATCAGCTCAACGACAAGAATGTTCAAGTCGAGTTCGGCGGCCTAGGCGAGAGCGGGATGGTTTTCATGCCGGAAAACTTGTTACCAGCCTTGGTCGAGGTACAGAACGCGGTTGAGTCTTTGCGCAAGGAAATGCTCTCAGAAGAAAACCCAAGCTTCAATCCCGCGACCTCGACTATCAATCTTGGCAAACTGACCCACCGTCCGGGAGCGGTGGATCTATTTTTCGATTTCAGGCTTTTGCCGTCAGTTTCACCCGAAGGGTTTGATCAAAAATTAAAGGCCCTCATTCAGTCGGTGAACACCCAGTTCTCGAATCTCAATATTCGGGTGACGCGCAACAGGTTCAATCCGTCTCTCAATATGAAAGAGGACTCGGCTTTGGTTTTGGCCGCGAAAGATGCCCAGAAGTCGGCGGGCATTCAACCGAAGCTTGATAAGAAAGCGACTAGCACCGAAGCGGCCCAGTATTTTTCGGCAGGATTTGACGCCATCGTTTTTGGCCCTGGCCAGAGCATGGGAAACAGCCACAGCCCCAACGAACACAACCTGGTAGAGCATCTTGATAAGGCGGTGCATTTTTACGACAGAATGATTGAAAGACTCTGTTTATGATTCTACTTCGCGAAGTCAATGAAGCTGACATCGCGGGCCTGGAAAGGCTTTCCGCGATCGCGGCTGAACGTCATCCTGGTTTTTTGAATATTGCTTCTGATCGCGATCAGTGGCGTGAGAAGATCCGTAATTCGATGGACTCTTTCGCCGATCGGCTCACCAACAAAATGGATGCGAAGTACATCTTTGCGGCTGAAGACCTTGAGAAAAAACTCATCGTTGGGATTTCAATGGTGGCGGCTCAGCATGGCACCGCCGATACACCGCACTTTTTCTTCGAGGTGGGCAGTGAGCAGAAATACAGCCAAACCATCAGCACGGGTTTCATTCACGGCACCCTCAAGCTCAAATACGACACCAACGGCCCGACTGAGATCGGAGGACTCTTGGTTGATCCTGACTTCAGGAATTCACAAGAACGCATTGGAAGGCAAGTTTCGTTCGTGCGTTTCCTCTACATGGGCATGCACAAGGCCAAGTTCAAACGTCGGGTGATTGCCGAGCTTTTGCCGCCGCTCACTAAGAAGGGAAAGTCGCCCCTTTGGGAGGCGGTTGGCCGGCGTTTTACGAACATGGATTATGTGGAAGCCGATGTTTTGAGCTCGAAGAACAAGGAATTCATCTTTTCGCTTTTTCCAACGGGGAAGATCTATATCAGCTTTTTGTCGGCAGAGGCTCGCAACGCTATTGGCAAGGTGAGCAAAGAGACGGAACCCGTCATGCACATGCTGAAAAAAATCGGGTTTCAATACCGTAATCAGGTCGATCCCTTTGACGGTGGGCCGCACCTGACCGCAAACATAGATGAGATTTTGCCTATACGCAGCATCAAGCTTTTTACTTACGCCGGTGAAACCGATGGTAGCGCCGCCCCTCAAAAAGGGCTGGTGACCTCAAAGCAAGACTCGCCTTTTCGCGCAGTGTCATGTTCGGTTCAGATAGAACAAGGGAGCATTTATTTCCCCAAAGCCGCTGCGGAAGCGATTACCGCGAAGACCGGTGACCTCGTTTATTTCATGCCGTATTATTAAGGCAGGAGGTCTTTGAATGCAGACCAAAAATTCCAAAACCCCTGATCTGGTTGAACCGCGAGGTAATTACATCAAGGGGCAATTTCGCGAGCCACGTGACAAGACAGGCGAGATCTCGTCGGTAAGTCCGGCCGATCTCACCGACAAACTTGGAGGGTTTTCTTATTCCTACCGCGATGTCGAAGAAGCTACGAACGCCGCACGGCAGGCTTTTGAGACGTGGCGCAAGACTAAGTTCGCCGAGCGCGCAGAGCTTCTGCGCCGGTATCGCGACAATTTAAAGAAGATGGAACCCAGGCTTGCCGAAACGATTTCGCGCGAGGTGGGTAAACCGCTTTGGGAAGCGAAACAAGAAGTCTCTGCCATGGTGAACAAGGTCGACGTGACGCTCAACGAAGGATTGAAGAGCGTGACCGATTACGAGATTCCCGGGATTTTAGAGAACACGTTCGGAGCCTGCCACTATCGTCCTTTGGGCGTGTTCGTCGTGATCGGGCCGTTTAACTTTCCGGGGCATTTGGCAAATGGCCATCTTATTCCGGCGCTCGCGACCGGCAATACGGTGATCTTTAAACCCTCTGAGAAAAGCCCTGCTGTGGGACAGCTCATGGCGGAAGCGTTTCACGAAGCAGGTTTTCCTGCGGGTGTATTCAACCTCGTGCAGGGTGAGCGCGAAGTAGGACGAAGGCTTGTGGTGAGTGAGCGCGTGGACGGAGTTTTATTCACGGGCTCTTACGAAGTGGGCCTTAAGATCAAACAAGACACTCTTCAACAGCATTGGAAGCTCTTGGCCCTAGAGATGGGCGGAAAAAACTCAGCCATTGTTCTTGATGATGCTGACCTCGATTGGGCGATTTACGAAACGCTCACCGGAGCATTCGTCACCGCAGGGCAACGGTGTTCTTCGACAAGCCGGATTTTCGTTCAACGCAATTTGCTTGATGCTTTCATCGAGAAGTTCCATGCCAAAGCGAAAGCCTTTGCAATAGGCCACCCGATGGACAATCCGTTCATGGGCCCTCTCATCGACGGAAACGCGGTTGAAAAGTATCTCAAGTTTTTAGGGATCGCTTCCCGGGAAGGGTGCGACGTCATTATGCGCGGCAAAGCGCTTGAACTTGATTGGAAGGGGCACTATGTAACCCCGTCGATTTGCCTTGTGCGGAACAATTCGATTTCTCAGGTGAGAAAAAGCGTTTATCAGCAGACCGAGATTTTCGGGCCTAATGTGGCGATTTATGGGTTTGATAAAATCGAAGAGGCTGTTGAGCTTGCGAACGCAACCCAATATGGACTTGTTTTCAGCGTGTTTACCAAGAGCAAGGAAAGTTACGAGAAAATTTCAGAAGACCTGCGCGCGGGATTGATCAATTGGAACAGGTCCACCGTGGGAGCTTCTTCCAGACTCCCATTCGGTGGACTGAAACGTAGTGGAAACCACTTTCCAACCGCTGTGGCTGCAGCCTCTTACTGTATGTACCCCGTAGCTTCTCTTGAGGTTGCAGAACCAAAGCCTGTCGGAAATCCTTTTCCGGGACTCAATTGGTCTTAAAACGGGGTAAAGACCTTGTGGTTCGTGATTATTATTGCGTAACTTTGCTGACGTTAGCGGCTTGAGGACCTTTTGGGCCATCAATCAATTCGAACTCAACCTTCTGTCCTTCGGTGAGAGTTTTAAAACCATCACCTTGAATGGCGGTGTAATGAACGAACACGTCCTTTTCACTGCCGTCTTGTTGGATGAAGCCGTAACCTTTAGCGTCGTTGAACCATTTTACAAGACCAAGTGCCATAATACGTAATCCCCCTTCACTTCATTGTTGACTGTTACGATTTAACGAAGCGAAAGGGAGGGTGTCAAATTCAAAATGCGATAAGCCTCGGAAAAGATTGCCAAACTGCGTCAGTCGCGACTTTTGTTTGGCAATCTTCCGCCGAGGCAGAAGTGAGATCTTTGATTAGTACCGTCTTGTTTTTATACGGATCTATACGGATCTATACGGATCTGTTTGATCAGTAAACGTATCCGGTAATGTCTGAACTGCCGTAGTCAAACATCGATCCGCTTGAGTATTGGTTGAGCTGTTCTTCAAGCGAGATCTGTTGTCTTGACTGAACATAAGTTTGGTCAAGTCCAGTGCCTGGTACGTAAGCGTAAGGAATCGGACCCCAAGGTGTTTGCTGCGTAAGTGCGATTGGCCTCGGAACCATTACCTTCGCATAAGCTCCGAGCAAGCGGTGTACTTGCGCGTCTTTTGAACTGCGAGCCCATCCGAACATTCCTTGATACGCACGGCGCATGTCTCTCTTTAAGATCTGGTTGTAGAACCTGTCGTCAGCCGAAGCTGCCGAAGCTTTTCCACGCTCGAGAGTGGCGACGTAGCGAGCCATCTTGAGGTTCTTGTCTTTCGGATCCATCTGGCTTGCGACCCTAAGCGCGCGTTCGGAAACCTGAAGTTTCGCGGGTTGCTCGAAACCACGATCAGTGTCTCCGCCTTCAAGTTCAAGCACAACGGTGCTGATCTCTTTCAAGAGTTCGATGCTTGTCGCTTGCACTTTGCCGTGATCAGCGTGTTCGTCGTAAAAATCGCTGATCTTGTCGATCAATTCATTGAGCTCAGGCACGGTCTTCGCTTTTCGCAATTGTTTGCGAAGGTCAGCGAGATACTCATCGTCAGCCGAGTTTTCGTAGTCAGCGAAGATCTTCTCAAGGTCTTTGGTGAGTTTGCCACCCAAGAGTCTTCGAAGCTTGAACTGAGCCTTGCGACTTCCGCCCTTGGCTTCTTCGCAAAGTTCTTTGATCTCAGCCTTGCGCGCAACGTACTTCTCTTGCTTGATGCGTTCTTTCCTGGTTGCGTCGCTTTCAAAACTAAGTTCACCTGCGCGATACTTGGCACTGAGCTCAGTGACTTCAATGCGTTTTGGCGCACTGGGGTCTTGAGAATCAGGAGTGCCTGCAGGTACTGCATCGTTCACGCGTTTGTACTGGACGCCGTCTTTTGCATCTTTGGTAAGTGCAAATTGGCTTCCGGCAAGCCCATCAGGCAAAACGTCGTTGATGTCTGCGCAGTCAGGGTGAATCTTCACTTGAGCGCCACGGCGTACTACGCACTGCTGAGTCTTTGCAGGGCTGCAACCCGCTTCAGCATCGCCGATTGCTGGGCGAATGACTTTCGTATAGTCGCCGAACTCATCAAGCGCTTTTGGATCCATCAGGTCAGTGACTTCAACCTTAAGGGCGTAAGCATTCGCGTGTTTTTCTGTCTCGTTGGGTTCATCGAGGTTGATTCGAAGGTGTCTAGCGCATTCTTTATTGACCCAACCTGAAAACTTGATCGTAGCTACACTTTTGCCATTCACCATGGTCTCTTCTTTCCAGAGGCGAAAGCCATTGATGTAACGGTCAAGGTCTTTCTGTTCGACCGAGCTGAACTTGGTGTTGCGTTCGGCATTCAAGATCGCGTCGCGTTTTGCTTTTTCTTCTCGCGCGACTTTTTCTTTGGCTTCGCGCTCAAGACGCTCTTGCTCGGCCTTGGCTTGGGCTTCTTTGTCGGCCTTGCGTTTTTTCCAGGCGGCGATTTGTTCTGGTGTGTATTTGGGTTTTTCCTTCGGTTTTTCAGCAGGAGCTGACTCTACTCCGAAAGCCCTTAGCAAAGCGTCTTTATCAATGTTGATTTTGACATTAGTCTCAACCTTGGTTTTACTTTTGCCGTCAGCGCTTTGGGATTCGGTGACCGTAACATTTGAATTAGAGGGTGCTGGTTTCTTTTCAGCAGGTTTTTGTTCTGCGGGAGCTGAACCGAATTCTTCCGAGCCGGGTCCGCCATTTGCGAACGCTGACAGCGCCGGGGCTGATAAAGAAATGGCCATAAGTGGTATGATGGCCCATTCGTTCAACTTTGATTTAAACAACAACATAACTACTCCTCACTCAACTTCTTCAGCATCAACTTAAATCGCACATAAGCTACTCCGTGTAGCTGCATACGCGAACATGTTGCTCTTCTAGAGGGAGTTAATGCAACGCGCAGGCCAAGTTTAGGTTTCGGTGGATCTGAGCTTCGTTGCGCTTTGTTTCTTGTCGTGATTTTGGAGACGTGTAGAAAGCTTTGACAGGCAGATGGTGCAGACGAACTGAAAGGAGCAGAAAATCTAGAAAAGCAGAATGGGATCGATAAATAGGGTTTTTCAAATTGTGCCGTGAACAGAAAGGTATTCATCATTAATGATGGTGCCTTGAAACGAGGCTTCGTTTGTGGAGAAATAACTGCAAGGCAAGTAGCCGCGCTATTTCTTGCTTTCGCTCAAGGCCTTTGCAGTTGCTGCTTGGGTTTGCATTGTATGCAATACGGCTTCACCGTACGCGCCCTGTGCAGCGAGCTTTCGATCGTTTAAATCCATTTTTATTTTTGCCGCGTGGTGAGCAAGATCTTGCTCACCGTTTCCAGCATGATTTCTAGCGGCTGCTTCGAGGAATTCGGCGGCAGCAAGTGTGTCACTGGCTATTGTTTTATTCAAGGCCGCCAAGAAATTAGCACGCTCTTCTTCAGAGACAGGTCCATCCAATATGAATTGCACCTTCGCATCTACTTCGAGATCCCACAGGCCAAGGCGCAGTTTCAAGGGTAGGGTAGCTTCAGGAGCTTTCTGAGTTAGTTTTGAAAAGTCAGTCGATTTAATGAACTTTGTTGTTGCCGGTAAAATCTGATAAATACAGGCTTGCACGTCAATGATCGCCGCAGGATCGTCTTTTTTTACCGAACAAATTTTTCCAAGCTCCTGTGTTGCTTGGATACGAGTCTCGATTCTTTGGGTACGATCTGCTTGAATCGCTAAAAGGCTATCAATAGTGTCTTTTTTTTCCGCCAGAAGTTGAATCAGGCGCTCATCGGAAACGTCCAAGTTTGTTGGGCCCTGTTCCTGCGCATGGGCAGCGTGAATGGGCATCGCCATCAAACCAAGAATAAAAAGCCAAGCATAAGCTCGTTTCATACACACTACTCCTCGTACTCTGAGGCTATTGAATTGCAAAGACAGGGCCAGGGGCGGGTCGAAGGGCTGGCACCAGGGATTCGGTTGAAAGCAGGTCAAAAGCCTGCTGCTACCTAGACGGGTGTCAAAAACTTAGCCACACAAAAATCGCTCGAGTTGTCTGACGGCACCGAGCTCCCCCGGAAACGACCCCATACAAACAATACCATTGCACGGCTAGAGACCGGAATCGGTTGTCCAGGCAATCACACCAAAAGCCAAATCCGAATTAAATTTGCGAGCTGAGGGGCCCCATTGTATATAAAGAAACGCGTTTGAGACACGAAACACCAGGAGAGGGTTATTCATGAAAGTTTTCGAGCGAATTCAGCAGGATGGATACGAACAGGTCGTTTTTTGCAACGACCGTAAGACTGGTCTAAAAGCGATTATTTCAATCCACAGCTCCGCACTCGGGCCAGGAACGGGCGGGTGCCGAATGTATCCTTATGCGACCGAAGAGGCTGCTCTTGAAGACGTACTGCGCCTCTCCAAAGGCATGACCTACAAAGCTTCCATCAGCGGATTGAAGCTGGGTGGGGCTAAAGCCGTCATCATCGGCGATCCCAGAACACAAAAGACTCCAGAGCTTCTTGAAAGGTTCGGCGAATTTGTAGAACGGCAAAACGGAAATTACATCACTGCAAAAGACGTCGGCATCAACGGCGATGATCTCAAAGTCGTCCAGAGCAAGACCAAACACGTGCTTGGCATCGAAGGGCTTGTGAATTCAAGCGGTGATCCTTCGCCGCTCACTGCATGGGGTGTGTTCAACGGAATGAAGGCGGCCGCCCGTCATGTTTATGGCGATGCAAGCCTCAAAGGAAAGCGCATCGCCATTCAAGGTCTGGGTTATGTCAGCTATTATCTCATCCGTCACCTTGTGGAAGAGGGCGCCAAAATCGTAGGTGCTGATGTTGATCAGAGCAGAATCACAAAATGCCAAAATGAATTCAATATCGACATTGTATCGCCAGACGATATTTTGTCGCAAGAATGCGACATTCTCTCGCCCAGCGCCTTGGGCGCGGTGATCAACGCGGCATCTATTCCGCGGATTAAAGCGAAGGTCATCGCGGGAGCCGCGAACAACCAGCTCGCAACCGATGCGGATGGTTTTGAGCTCTTTAGACGTGGAATTGTTTATGCCCCTGATTATGCGATCAACGCGGGTGGTTTGATCAATATCTATCATGAACTCGGTGGATACAACTCTGCCCGTGCTTACGATCATGTCGCGGGAATTTACCGAACGATTGAAGAGATTCTTGAGCGTTCGAAGCGAGAAGCTATTCCGCCACACCGAGTGGCAGATCAAATTGCTGAAGAAAAAGTCGCGCTCGCAAAGAGGTAAGTAATGACAAAAGGGGGGGGAGATCGTTTTGGCCTGCATCGGGTAGTGAACCCCAAGGGGGTTCTACCCCAGCAAGCGGATGTGCTCGATCCCTCCCTCCCTTATTTCGACAACGAACTTTTGATCGAGGTTGAAGCGCTCAACATCGATTCGGCTAGTTTTCATCAGATCAAACAAGCGTGCGCGGCAGATCCCGGGCGCATGGCGGCTCACATGCTTGAACTGGTCGGCAAACGGGGCAAACAGCACAATCCGGTCACAGGTTCTGGCGGCATGCTCATTGGCCGCGTGAGCGCGATTGGCGAAAAATTCTTGGAAGGCAAATCCGAAGCCGAAAAGCTTAAGGTCGGAGATCGTGTGGCAACATTGGTCTCGCTGACCTTGACCCCGCTTTCGATCAAGAAAATCAACAAGGTCCACTTAGAGCTCGATCGTGTGGATATCGAAGGCCATGCCATTCTTTTTCAAAGCGGCATTTATGCGAAGCTGCCGCAAGATATTTCAGAAAATCTCTCTCTAGCCGTTCTTGATGTATGTGGCGCGCCAGCGCACACGGCTGCTCTGTGTAAACAGGGTCAGACCGTGGTGGTGATGGGTGGTGGCGGAAAATCGGGCATCTTGTGTCTGTATGAAGCGAAGAAAGCTGTTGGCCCTAAGGGCAAGACGGTCGCTCTAGACTATGGTGCCGAAGGAGTTGAACGTCTGCGGAAGTTTTCTTTCGTCGATGTCGCGGAACACTGCGATGCGCGAAACGCGGTTGCGACTTACGAGCTTGTCAAGCGGCTTACAGACGGCAAGATGGCGGACGTCGTGATCAATGTGACCAATATCCCTGATACTGAAATGTCATGCATTCTCTCAGCCAAGCAAAAGGGCATCGTGTATTATTTCAGCATGGCGACAAGTTTCACGAAAGTCGCGTTGGGCGCCGAGGGCATTGGTGCCGATGTGACCTTGGTGATCGGAAATGGTTACTATCCAGGACATGCGCAGATGACACTTCAAATTCTGCGTGATAGCTCCGAGATCCGGGAGATGTACGAGAAGAAGTATGGCGCACCTTGAATTAAACCAACAAACGATCATTGAGTGCCGAAGGCTAGCGACTCAAGTCGTTTCAAAAGTAAAACCGGTGATCGAATCCCATACGACCGTGGCGATCGAGCGCACGGCGCTCAGGTTGATTGGCGTAACAGGCGCTTTGAACAAGGATGGGCTCAAGTATCCGCTTGTGAACGCCATCGTCGATCAGCTTCGTGAAGACCGAGCCCTCTCAAAGGGTGCGCTCTTTTGGTTTGCAAATGGACTTCTTCAATCTAACGACACCATTGAAGGGCTTTCAAATAAGGTTGCCTCTGGTGAAGTGAGGCTCAGCCAGCTCGCAAAGCTTTCTCAAGGGGATGTGCGCAAAGTCGCTCTTGATCTGTGCAAAAAAGCCTTGAAACAGATTTCTGAAAATCGTGAGCATCGCAATGAGCTAAGACGAACTCAGCGTGATCCGATGGACATGACGTTTCAGTCAAAGCCCGTGATCTACGTCATCGTAGCCACCGGAAATATTTTTGAGGATGTCATTCAAGCAAAAGCTGCGGTTGAAGCTGGAGCCGATGCGATCGCGGTGATTCGATCAACCGCACAGAGCCTGCTTGATTACGTGCCTGAGGGTGCCACGACCGAAGGGTTTGGCGGGACTTACGCGACCCAAGAGAACTTTCGCATCATGCGAAAGGCCTTAGATGAGGCGGGTGCTCAATTCGGAAGATACATTCGTTTGACCAATTATTCCTCAGGGCTTTGCATGCCCGAGATCGCGGCGCTGGCGGCGATTGAAAGATTGGACTTTCTACTCAATGATGCGATGTACGGAATTTTATTTCGCGACATCAATATGAAGCGAACCTTGGTGGATCAGCACTTCTCGCGCATGATCAACGGTTACGCTGATATCTGTATTCAAACAGGCGAAGACAACTATCTCACCACGGCAGATGCCGTTGAATTTGGCCATCAGGTGCTCGCATCCCAGTTCATCAATGAGAAATTTGCGCTTGAAGCCCATATGAAAGAAGAGCAGATGTGTTTGGGCCATGCCGCAGAGATGGATCCTTGGCATCCCAACGTACTTCTGCTTGAAATCGCTAGAGCCCAGATGACTCGCGATATTTTCCCGAAAGCCCCGCTCAAGTTCATGCCACCGACCCGGCATAAGGTTGGCGATATCTTCTTTAGCCATTTGATGGATGCGATGTTCAACTTCACTGGCGTGCTCACAAACCAAGGCGTTCAGCTTTTGGGCATGCCCACTGAGGCGATGCATACTCCGCTTTTGCAAGACCGTTGGATGAGCATCAAATCCGCGAATTACGTCTTCGGCGCAGCGAGGGATCTGGGAAAAGAGATCACTTTCAAACGAGACGGCGTCATCTCAAAGTGGGCGAATAAGGTGCTTGATGACACCCTTCAGCTCTTGCGAAAAATCGAACGCGATGGGCTTTTCAAGGCGATCGAAGAAAAAGCATTTGCAAACGTTTCACGCACGCTAAGCGGGGGAAAAGGCTTGGATGGCGTGCTTGAAAAAGACAAAGAATATTTGAATCCATTTTTCGAGCTTTTATGAGCGATTATTCGGATCTGATCAAGAAAGTAGACCTTAAACACCTGCGTCCATATGGTGATATCATGGACGACGGGGTGACTCAGCTTGCCTTCACGCTTCCGGTAGCGGTGTCGCCAGAGGCGCGTGAGGCCGCGGTGCAGTTGGCCCAAAAGATGGGGCTTGATGAAATCAAAGTCGCAACCATGGAGCCCGCGGCGCAAGGGTTTTCATTCTTCGTCATTTACGGGAAACTCAAACACACCGTTGATTTCACCAAGATCAAAGTGGTGAAGGTCGAATCAAAGTCTCGGTCGATGTACGAGATCAACGAGATTATCAAGACCGAGCTAGGGCGCAAGGTCGTGGTTTTGGGAGCATGCACCGGTTACGACGCCCACACTGTGGGAATTGACGCCATCATCAATATGAAGGGTTTTTCTGGCGATTATGGCCTTGAGCGCTATGAGTGGATGGATGCCAGAAACCTAGGAGCCCAAGTCTTGAACGAAGAGCTTTTGAAAAAGGCCATTGATCTTAACGCAGATGCGATCTTGGTTTCGAAAGTCGTGACTCAGCACAATATCCACATCAAAGACATGAAAGACTTGATGGAAAAAGCTGAGAAGATGGGCATTCGAGACAAGCTCGTATTTGTCGCCGGGGGGCCTCGCGTTACCCACCAGATTGCTTTAGAATGCGGGTTTGATGCGGGATTTGGGGTTGGAACAAAACCCTCGGAGGTGGCAAGCTATATCGTAGAAGAGCTTCTCAAGAGGAAACGAAAACCGTGAGCCGAAAAACCACGCAGCGTTCTGCAAAGGATGTCGTCGCCGAAGTTCAGAAAAAGCAGGGCATCATCGGCAGGGAAAAAGAGATTTCGCAGCTCTGGACAGCCATATCGGCTGGCCGAAATGCGCTGATCGAAGGACCGGTAGGTGTCGGAAAGACGGCACTTGCTCAAGCTGTGGCAAGCGTGATCGGGCGCAAGGTGATTCGTGTTGATGGCGACTCTCGTTTTACCGAACAAAAACTTGTGGGTTGGTTTGATCCCTCGCTTGTTCTCAAAAAAGGCTATACCGAAAAGACTTTCATCGCAGGCCCTTTAGTTGAGGCGATGAGGTCAGGATCAATCTTGTTCATCAACGAGCTCAATCGCATGCCTGAGGCCGTGCAGAACGTGCTTTTGCCGGCGATTGACGAAGCGTTGGTGCAGATTCCCCAACTTAGTGAAGTCAGGGCAAAACCAGGCTTTTTGGTGGTGGCGACCCAGAATCCTCGGGAATTCGTCGCAACTTCACATTTGAGCGAAGCCCTCATGGACCGCATGGAATGGGTGCAGCTGGGTTATCAAGGCTTTGAAGAAGAGCGTGAAATTGCAAAACAAGCTTCGAAATTTTCTACCGAGCCTTACCTTTCTTGGGCAGTGGCTTTGGTAAGGCTTACGCGGTCTCATCCCAAGATCAAACGAGGCGCATCGATCAGAGCGGCGATCGCGATCTTGCAAATGCTCGAAAAACGCGACGAAGAACACGAGCTTTCAGAAAGTGATTTTTGGGAAGTCGCCAAACTTGCGCTTCCTACCCGAATTGAACTCAATACGATCGAATCTGAAGGCGGTTATGAGCATCAAGTCGAGTCTCTGCTGCGTGAACTTTGGGATGAGTTAAAAAAAAACTCCCCGAAGAGCTCGCTGACGCTTTCTCACTGAAAATCAAGCTTAGCCAAGACGCTTCTCGCAAACCAGAACCACAAAAAACCAAAGCGACCATGACGTTCATCGCGCCCGAGCTTCTCGATGTCGCTGCATTCGAAGATGTTTCGGGCTTTGATCAAAAGGCGTCTTGGGATGTGGCCGTGCGTTTTCAAGACTTAAAACGTTTTGGCCATATTCCCGATAAAGAAAAGCAGCTCTTGAAAAGGCGGGCAATTGCCGGGGTGCTTGAGCGCGCCCATCAAATCTTAGGATCAGTCATCAAACCTGAACGCCACGTGGTGGTCGACTACAAGACCTTCGTTGAAAAAGGCCAGCGCGGTGAGCTTGATCTGCTTGGCACGTTAGAAGAAGCTCTCGGGCGTGGCGGTTATCGCAACGACGTTCTGGTTTCGAACGACGCACTTCGATTTGATTCGCATGTGGAAAAAGATGTGGATATCGCTCTTGTGATGGATGCAAGTTTGAGCATGACGGGCGAGAAGATCGCTCTCTTGGCGGTTTCAGTGGCAGTGGTCGCGCTTTGCATGCCCTCGGCACGGCTCTCATTGATGGGGTTTGATTCGCGTACGCGGTGGATCAAGCGTTTTGGGGAAGAGTTGGCAGTTGAGCAGGTGATCGAAAAAGTGCTTGAGCTGCCGGCTGGCGGATTCACCAACCTCGAACTTGCGCTGCAAGAGACGAAAAACGGGCTTTCTGGCGCACATAAGGGTCATGCCAACGTAATTCTAATCAGCGACGGAAAGTACACCGAAGGCGGCGATCCAGTGCATTTGGCCGGTCAATTCAAGCGCCTCAATATTCTGAAGATTGGCCGTGATCAAGCTGGGCGCGATCTTTTGCTTGAGCTCACCCACCATGGCAACGGAAGGTTCTTTGAAGCCAGGCGCGTCGCTGACCTTCCGCGCGTGATGTACCGGGCGATGCGAACACTTCTGCGGTGAATATGGCTTAGAAGTTGCAAGTTATTCAGCCAAGTAGAAGTATATGAATTTAAAGTATTTAGTGCATCGCTCCCTCATGACGGCTCTTTTTGTTTTCTCTGCGTTTAGTCCTGTCTCAGGCTTTGCTATTCCTATCGTTCACGACAGTTATGATGACTTTCTTGCGAAATCGAAATCTGATCCAAAACGCCTGTATATCTTAAAAATAAGCACGACTTGGTGCGGGCCTTGTAAGAAACAGTCTGAAGCGATCCATAAGATTTCGGGCAAGAAAACGCAAGTGAGCAGAGCTTACTGGAGTACGGTCGATGTCGATCTTGATGAAGCTGCGTACGACGCTTTTTTACGCAAAGCAGAGATTCCTCGAATGGATGAGTATCCAACGCTGGTGGTATTTAAGGCTGCTAAACCGCTGGGAACATTCACGGGGTGGAATTCTGGTGCACCGAAAGACTCACTGCTTTCAATAGAAAAGTTTTTCACTGAGGTTGCTCAGTTGTCGTTAGAAGTGCGGATGCAGGCAAGACATAAAGATATTCTTCGATTTTCTCGCGAACTTGCCCAACCCGAGGGTGAGGCTCTATTTTGGGGTATCTCGGGTTACGAGGCGCCAAAGCAAAACGATACAGATGACTTTGGCAGATTAAACTTAAAAGAAATCTCACGCGCTCTTAAAGAGAAATCGTTTGAGGCGCTTTTTGCGCCGGCGGTGATTCGATATTCGACTGCGCCAACAAAAAGCGGCTTCGGAGTTCTCTTGGTCGAGAATCCTCTAATAAGCGTCGCATCACAATTTCAAGATCCGATGCAAGCGCTACGCGGCCTAGAAGAAACTGTCACTAAGCCTGCTAGAAATCTTCGAATCCTGATGACCGGTCACGGTCATCCTAAGGGAATTCAGATTGGTCATCGAAAAAAAGACAAGAGCGAGCTCAACGGCGAACACCACGATGAGTTCGAAGAGTATTACCTCAGGCCAAACGATCTTATCGCACCGATCAAACGGGCCCGTGAAGCTGGCAAAATCGTACAAGCGATCGCAGTGCAATGTTACAGCGGAGTGTTCGGCGATGTTCTTATGCCTGATGTTGAAAGCAAGGCTTTGGGCGTAGCGTGCGGGGCTTTTGCAGCACTTCCAGAAAAGAAGGCGGAAGGCTGCTACAACATGACCTATGGAGTAGATCGAAAAGACTATTTAGGTCTTGCGATGAAATTAAAGAATTCCAAGACCCAGTCTGGTCGTGACTTGCATTACGAGATTGTGGTCAAGAGCCAGGGTCGAGACATTCCTATGCTCAGCTCAGAGTATTTTTTACTCAATGGCCCAGGCGGGGAACTTCTTGGAAAGGCAGATAGAGCAACGGCGCCCCCATTTGGCATCATCCGCAAGGATACCAAGTATTTTGGCGTTTATTATATCGATCGGGTGAACGTCAAACTCATCAAGGCCGTGAAAAACGGAATCGTGATGAAGTATAGGCAGGTAGAGCTCGTCGAGGATTGGAAAAGATTTCCGTCTCACCTTACGGCATGTACCAGAGATTTTTTAGAAACATCGCTTTCTGCAAGAAATGCATACAAAGAAGTTCTTTCTGGTATACCTATTTACACCAACCTTAGAAACCGGTTTGTTGGAACCTACGGTTTCACAGATGAAATTATTTATGACTGCGACGAGAGTCTAGATGTCGAATTGCTCAACTATCCTCGAGAGACGGTTGACCAGCAAGGAAAAGTGCTCTCGATTGAATATATAAAAAGCAGTCAAACACTTTCGACTTTGGCAGAAGAGATCTTTGACCCTTACGGAGCAGATCTCGTTGACCTTTCCGAAGAAGAAAGAAAAATTGAGATTAAGAATTTAAAAACAGAAGCTAGAGTTGCGCTTTCGCACATTGTTCCTTGGATCATGGAAAACGGTAAAGGTGGGCAGCTTTACCACTCGCTGCTTTCGCTAGCGAAACAGACTCGGCAAATCGACCTGCCTCGCGCAAAGGCCATCATGGTTTTGACAAAAGCTTTGAAAAAGGATCTCGATATCATGGGCTCTGAGATCAGCTTTACTACGATGCTTCTCGATAACTTTAGCCCGCATGATGTTGTGCCTGAGAAGTTGAAGAAAAGCAGGCTTGCTCACCTTGTCGCAGCGACCATCGCCGAGTTGCAATTAAGGGAATCTGCCAAAATCGATCGTCGCGCCGCGGAACTCGTTCGGCAATTGGATGCGATCAGAGAATGTGAAAACGGGATTCTCTGATTTTTAACTGCCCACTCATGTTTGAACGACGAGGTTTTGGCAAACCGTCTTTATGAATTCAATGAAGATCGTTTCATCGAAAACGCTGCTTCAAGCGTGAATGCGAAGTAGCTTCTTTAAGAAACTACAGTGTTAGCCCTTTTTCACTTGCCTAGAACCTAGCCAGACCCCTCGGTGGGTGTGTCAATAAAACAACAATAGGTTCAATAGCTTATACGGCATATTCGATGGCATCAAGGTTGCTTTCCCTTAAAGGTAAGAGAGAGAAAAACCATGAAGACCCGATCAAAGACCCTTGAGGTTACTTTAGCCTCGCTCACCTTAGGCCTTTCGCTGCTATCTGCTCACGCGTGGGGGCAAGAACAAGAGCAAGAACAAAAGTATATCGTGTCAACCCCGATAGAGAATATCAACTGTCCCATAGAGCACAACGAGGCATTCAAGGGCATCCAAAAACAGCTTCTTGGTCAAACACCCGAAAGCCTGGCTGCTACTCGCGGTCACATTGCGCGTTTTCATAAAGGGTTGAAAAAAATTGACATGGCAGCCATAAGGGCTCGTGACGCTTTAGACACATTCAAGAGATTTTACACGCGGAAGAATGAAGTCAAAAAACGAATGTCCTTTGTGACTAATAAACTCATTGAATTTGCAGACCAGAACGATCTCATCCTGCCAAAAGACAGCGTGAAGTGCCCGACTGGGTTTTCGGCGGTAGTGAAGGTTGAAAAATTCTCAGAAGACATCGCCAATCGATGGGAAGATCGCGATCGCATACTTGCCTATTGCGTGAAAGGCGAAGAAATCGCAGCGCCCATTTCATTTCTTCAATTGAATGTCATGCCCTTGCAGTACGGTATGCCTCAAATGGACGGAGGACCTGAGCTTTTTGGAACCATTTTGCTGCAAGCATGCGAGCTTCGGCCGGCGCAATTCGGCGACAAACAGCCAACCCTGGAATTCAAAGACCTCAACGGCAAACCAAAGAAATTAAACGTGCAGATGATTTGTCACTACGAGAACCTTGCTGATAAAGAGCGGACTCCGGAAGACCAGCGCGATATCGTGATGGGTACGGTAGAGTCGACTTCAAACTTAAAGATGGTTGCAGACGATACGGCTAAAGAAATCGTAGCTCAAGATATCGAGGTCGAAGTTCCCCTTCAAACCTATGTGATGGCTCAAATTCCGGCGTGCCGCGTTAAGAATCCATTAAGAGGGCTTGCTGCTGAAACTTCAACGGCAACTCGAACCACGACGACTTCTACGGTAGCAAAGTAAGCTAGGGCCTGGTAAAACGGCCCTTATGCAAAAACTGATCATCACCTGCGCTATCACAGGCGCAGAGACCACTAAAGAGCAGAACCCTGCCCTTCCGACAACGCCTGATGAGCAGGCTGAGGCCGCTCATGAATGTTGGAAGGCAGGCGCCTCCATCATCCATCTTCACGTGCGCGATGATCAGGGCAAGGCCAGCCAATCAGTCGATCGTTTCAAAGAGTCGATCGAGAAAATTAGAAAAAAATGCCCGGTGATTGTTCAAATCTCAACCGGTGGTGCTGTAGGGGAATCGATTGAAAACCGAGCTGCTCCACTTGGGTTAAGACCAGAGATGGCAAGCCTCAACACGGGGTCGATCAATTTTGGAGATGAGGTTTTCTTGAACCTTCCAAAAGACGTCGAAGGACTTGCTCTTAAGATGAAACAGTACAAGGTGCGCCCAGAGATTGAAGTCTACGATTACGGCATGCTTGAGTACTCGCTCAAACTGATGAAAAAAGGGATCATCCCAAATCCCTCGCATTTTCAATTCGTCTTAGGAACGGGCCACGGGATCAGCGGTGAATCGCGCAACCTTTGTCATATGGCCGATCTTTTACCTGAAGATTGTTCGTGGACCGCTGCAGGCGTTGGCAGGTATCAACTGCCGGTTGCTGCTCAAGCAATCGTGATGGGGGGCCATGTACGGGTAGGCCTTGAAGACAATGTGTACTGGTCAAAAGGAGTGCTCGCTAAGAGCAATGCACAGTTGGTGCAACGCGTTTCAGAACTTGCAGCAACGCTTCAGCGCCCAGTGGCTACAGTGGATGAGGCTCGAGAGATGTTATGTCTAAACTCGAAGTAACGCTTGCAGACGTTGAACAGGCAAGAGGAGTTTTAAGCTCAATCCTTGAGCCCACACCTCTTTTGGCGAATCGTTGGCTCTCAGAGCGGCTAGGCTGTGAGATTTATCTAAAACTTGAGAACATGCAACCGATCGGGTCGTTCAAGATCAGGGGCGCTACGTACAAGATCTCGCGCTTGAGCTCTGCTGAGCGCCGTAAGGGCGTGATCACGGCAAGCGCTGGCAATCATGCCCAAGGAGTTGCGTGGGGATGCGCAAGGTTCAAGACAAAGTCGACCATCGTGATGCCCAAGAATGCTCCGCTCACTAAGGTGCAGAACACAGAGGCCTTGGGTGCGAAGATTCTGCTTGAGGGCGACAACTATGACGAAGCTTATGCGGCGGCTGTAAAGATTGCAAAAAAAACAGGCGTCGTTTTCGTGCATCCCTACGACGATGCCGATGTGATCGCGGGTCAAGGCACTGTTGGCCTTGAGATCATGGAGCAGCTTCCAGATGTTGACGCAGTCATCGGAGCCATGGGAGGTGGCGGCCTCATGGCGGGCGTTGCGACTGTCATCAAAGAATTTAAACCCAAGACCACCGTGGTCGCTGTTCAGGCGAGTGGGGCCCGTTCGCTCATCGAGTCTCTTCGTCGTGGAAAAGTGTACTCAACCGGAACTGCCGATACCTTTGCGGATGGAATCAAAGTGGTTGAGCCAAGACCCAATATGGTTCACTTGCTCAAGCCATTGGTTGATGTGTTGGCGCATGCCGATGACGAGGCCATTGCATCGGCAGTGCTGATGTTGATGGAAAAAGCCAAGGTTGTCGCAGAAGGGGCGGCTGCTCTTCCTCTGGCTGTTCTTGAGCAGATGAAAGCGAAGTTTCATGGCAAGAAGGTCGTGCTGATCATTACAGGCGGAAACATCGACGTGAATGTTCTTTCTCGCATCATCGATCGCGGGCTTATTCAAGCGGGCAGGCGGGTGCGTGTGGACGTGTCGATCTCAGATCGCCCTGGCTCGCTCAATCGCCTTACTGATTTGATTGCGCGTCAAGGCGCTAATATCTTGCAGGCGATTCATGACCGAGATACTCCGTCAGCCGGCCTTAACGAGACGACGGTTGAACTGACTTTAGAAACGCGGGGTCCAGAGTACAGTCGTGAATTGATCAAGGCGTTGAGAGAACAAGTGATCAGGCTTGACGTACTCCATTGAGAAGTTAGGGCAAAAGGTGTAGCTTTTCATAGTTGAGGTGGAGGTAAGGTTTTTATGAGAACAGCAAAAGGTGAAAACAAATCAAACAACGGCCCTATCGTGAAACTCGAAGTTGAACTCGAAAAAACAATTGTCGAGCAGCTCACTCTGATGGAATCACACACCAAGATCACGCGCTCTGAGCTCGTGACCACCGCCTTGAAGCGCTTTATTTCGGCGCACAAAGACTACTTCCCAGACGATTACAAATCGTCTTCTTAAGCCTTGAAAGTACGGTCAACGGTTTTTAAAAACGATGCCGATGCTGCGAAGGTTGTGGCGGATGTCGTTCTTAAGCCGATTGAACACAGCCTTCTGCTCAGTGTCTTGGGCGGGATCTGGGTCATTCAAGACAAGCTCTAAGACCCAATGAGAGCTGCCGTTCAAGCCTGCTACGGTTTTGTAGCGGAGCTTTCCTTTTAAAATTTGGTTTTTGTTGAAAGAGGTCACCACGCTTTGGGCAACGTCGAATGCGAAGATGATTCGTGCCGGGCGTACTCGGGTTTCTTTGCCCAGCGCAGATCCATCGCCTGATTCAAATTCAATCTGGTTATGGCGCAAAAAATTCTCAGATTCGAAGTCGTAAGAAGAACTCAATCGTAAATTCACGCTGTTCTGTGGCAGACGATCCCATTCTTGGTTGAATTTTTCGAGGGTCATAGCTTCTAACACGAGTACATTGGCCTGTTCGCCATTTGGCGAAAGAGCGCCACTTTCAGCTACGAGTTGCTCGTCGCCGAGCTGAGAATCACCGTTTGTCGGGCTCGAGTTGCCAGAAGCGCTTGAAAGCTTTGATACGCTGGGCGCAAGAGGGCCGCACGCGCCGCCGGCGATGGCGCCAATGATCAACAAAACACCTACGATTCGGGAACCAAATGTTTCTAGTCTCATGAGATCCACGATCTCCTTCCCGAGAGGGGCAATATCAAGTCCCGTGCCAAACAGGTTCTGTTTATAAGCGCAGTAATCTCAGGGAATTAGTCGGTAAACCGGGGGTATACAGCGTTTTGAGACCGTTTAAGGCTTGTACAGCTGTCGAAGGAACGAGCGGGAAAATGGGTTGTGACACTGCTATTTCTTAAGGCTAGCTTACCTGGCATAAAACCTGCTCAACAAGGCGCTCAGAGTTATGAGTTTGAATCAAGATCGCTTTTCGCGACCCTTTAGTTTCGCTATCCTTGTATTATGCGTGTTTACGCTTGCGGCTGCGCATGGCTGCGCGCCAAGGAATATGGGCTCAGCTAACCCCCACCAAAAACGCGAAGATCAGGTGCGGACAAGGCTTCTCTCAATTGAAGTCAGCCCAGAACATTCGATTGCAAGCGAGTCTTCAAGGACCTGCAATCCAGACGAGGCTGCAAAGATGCTTGATCTTGAGATCGAACCCAGCGTGAAAGAAAGCGCAAAGTGGTTTGCAAGTTGCGGTGAGCTTTATGCCTGTAGCCCTAGTGCGATGGGTTTCCTCAAGCGCGCTGCGCTCAGTCCCCGGGGCACGTCTTTGAGAATTGGTTTTGCAGACATGCAGGCGCTTGATTTTTCTGATGTGCAGAACAGTTCGACTGTTCAGCAAGCGCAAGACTATCTGGGTGGCTTCTATCTGAGCGGCACGAATCACATTTATCTCGATACGGTGATGAAGACGCCAAGACAACTTTGTGCGATGCTTTTGCATGAGATGGTGCATCGTTTCAACCCGCAAAACTATGACGGTGATACCAGTGCTGTTTCAGAGTTCGAGGCTTATTGGGTTCAATTCGCTTTTAGCCAAGAGCTTGCCTTAGATAAGACCAAGCTGGGAGAGCAAGTGAGGTCTAAGACAAGCGTCGAATCAACGACGGTATCTTTAGGTATTTTGCAATATGACCGTTCTATCATTGCCGAATTGATCAACAGGTACTACGGCTCGATTTCAAAAGAAGAAGTCGAGAGTTTTCCCAAGCTCCCTGCTGAAAACGAAGGCTCCAAAGCAGATAAATAGAACTTAATCCCTTTTTGTTATCGCAAGCCCCAAAAGCAGACAAATTTCTTGACCTAAATGGTTATTTATTGATAGTCGGCGTCAATAACTATGGTTTACCAGAAGACTTTCAAGAGGGCTTGTATCGGTTGGGCAACGTTATGTTTTGTCTTGGTTTTTAGCCATGTTCCGTCACCGAGCTGGGCAGCAGACCCCAAAGACAAACAGCTTCAACCTCCGCTAGTGACCTCTCTTGTCATTCCAGAAAAAGACCAAGAGATTTTATTCGATTCAAAAACCATGGAGCTGGTTCGAAAAGGCGGTTACGCGCTGCCGGCAAAGCCGTCAAAAGACGAAATGCAATCGATGATTGAAAGAGTGGTGAGCAAGTTTGATTCAAAAAACTTGACTCTAACCTCTGAGCAAGAGGCAGTAGCCTATCAGGCGTTTAGAGCCTTTCGCGACTTTAACGCCCGGGTTGATTGGGGTCTTTATCATATGCCCACGACAGGAATTCCGGCGGGAGTTGTGGGGTTGATTTCGAGTCTCTTGGGTCTAGAGCATGAGCTCGTATCTTCATTGACCATTGGCGCCGGTGCCGTCGGTGGTGCGGTGGGAAGATTCTTATACAAGCGTGCCATTACAAACGGCGTGAGTGAGTTGTCTCACGCACTTGAAAACGAGGGTATTTCTGTAGAAGAACTGGTGCGCTTTAATGCAGATGCGTTTGCTAAGTTTCTTTGGTTTTCGCAGATGAAAATGACTCATCAAACCAGTATTCGCTACTTTGCTGATCAATTGAAGTATTTGGAAATGATCAAAAAAGGAGAAAAGGGAACTTTCCTTCTAGAACCAGATCAGGCTTTTACCGAGCTTGTCGAGGCGAAATACCGCTTCATAGCCGACATGAAGAAGATCAGCTCTGAGCTTGGCGAGATGAATCTTGCAGCTTTAAACGAGGCCTATCAAAGAGAGTGGAATGAAGAACCTCCGCTTGATTTGATCGAATCTGATGCGAGAGAAAAATCAACCAAGGCCAATCTCTATCGAACGACGCAGATCTTGAATAACTTCGGCATTCAAGCTTTTGACCCGCGGCTTGTGGATCTTCTTCGGTTTGTTGAAAAAGCCAAAGCCGAATACAAGATTGATGTGAATATAGAGCATGTCGCAGGACACACTTGGAAACTCTATGGTGAGCTTACCGCTATTGGAAGCTTCGGTAAGCTGCAAGAAAAAGCGGTCGTGTTTTTTCACGACTATTACGGGCATACCCGAGATGGCAAGATGACTTCATCCGAGATCATCAATGATTTTCAACGCGAACTGGGAACCGCAGCCGAGAAGCTTCTGCATTCAATGAAAACTCACCAAAAGTGCACTGGCTTATTAGAAAAATGAAGCAGAGAACTTTTAAACTCAGGAGAATTTTTTGCGGTCTCAATGCGGTTGCTTGTGCACTGTTGTTCGTGGGGCATGCGCTTGAATCAGATGCTTTTGCCCATACCGGCGGACGGCAGGTTCGTCATTCGAACGAGCAAACCGCGGCTAGCTTCGTTCGTGTGCTGACCGAGCGGTCTACCGCTGAAAATTTCGAGCGAGAGTGGCGAGAGTACAAGGCATGGAAAATAATAGAACCTCCTCAAGACAGATCAGGGGCAATATGGGACCTTCTTTCTCACTCTAACAGGCAAGTGTATATCGATAGGCTAGCCGCTTCACCGAAGACAGCTGATCGTCTGCTTGCATACGAACTGAGTCAGAGATTTTTCCAAAGTTTTATCAGCGAAGTCCATGATGGTTTTGGTTCTTCGAGAGAATTCTTCATTGCACACGCCAGAAAAATTGATCATGAGAGATCATATATAGAGGAGTATAAAGAAACTTTGTATCGCCTGCCTGATTCTGGACATTTCAGTAGGAAGGCCGCGTTGACGCCAGTCAACTTTCAACGCCTTGCAGGTAAAGATGCGCCTGAGTCGCGTGTTGAAGCATTAAAGATGGGAGTCTTGATCGTATCTCCCATGATCGCGCCTTCTGGAGCAATGGCTAGTTTGCCTGCTCTCATGAGAGCAGTTGGAACGTTTCCGATCTATCAAGAAGCAGCTGCAAGGCTCGCACTTCTAGTTCAAGAAAAGGTGAATGATGCCCGTGAAGGCCGGCGCGTACACGGAAGTCTTTTTGAAGATACGGTTTCTTCATTCATTCAATCAGGCGACACCCTCTCAGAGGCGATCGAACACTCGTTCAGGCTCTTGGGTTTCTATGGCTCTCGAGGAGTAGCCTTTATCATGTTCTTCGATAGGCCTTGGAAAGCAAGCTCTATTGTTAAACCTTATAATCTACCGCTTTTCACCGCGGTCGGCACCATCGCGGCTGCTCTTCCGTACCTCGACGCAGTCACGCGCTCTAACGGGCATCCTTATAGTCTGCCCATTGAAATCACGAGCTCTGCTGATTACACACGGCCTTATCATTTTTGGTATGCGGCAGAGCTTGCAAGAGAAATCGCGGCAAAAGGTTTTAGCCCAGAAGATGCTTTAGAGGCGGTTCAAAGGCTGGGGTTCGCTTATGAGATGTTCGCCGACGTCGCAACCAATCATCCCAAACACCTGAAGTCTGATCCCAACTATCATTACAATATCGAAACCAAGGCCGATGTTTTCTTTAACGGACTTGGGGCTGCCTGGGGCCTCAAGATGTTAAATCCTGAAGCAAAACGCACGGTGATCGATGCCGATCGCCAACTGGCCGAGATCTTAAAGGCTTGGGATAAGCCAGAGTACAAGAGCTTTGATGAGATCGTAGACCTCAAAGTGAGCAAGTGGGCTAAGATTTTTTTACTGCCACTCGCGAGGAAAGGGCTAGCTTGGGCAAACAGGGTTCATCCGTTGACCCATCTTCCGGAGTGGAAGAATTACCTGGATGTTGATCTTCCTCGAGCACCTGAATTGCAAGTCAACGAGAGCTCACGTCTTGTTTGCGCCAAGAGTCTCTTGAAAACAGGTCAATTAAAATAATTGGCTTTAGTAATGAGGTCGATCGTCAAATTAAACCGTCGACTGATCAACAAGTTCTGCGACGTCGACGACTTTCACCTTTTCAACCATATCTTTTGACTTCACGCCGTCACTCATCATGGTCATGCAGAACGGGCAGTTCGCGGCGATCACGCTGGCGTTGGTAGCGAGTGCTTGTTCAGTGCGTTTGATGTTCACTCTTGTGCCGATGTGCTCTTCCATCCACATGCGTCCGCCGCCTGCGCCGCAACACATCGCGTTTGCCGCGTTCTTTTCCATCTCTTGAACCTTTGCCATCGGGAGCGCATCTAAAATGGTTCGAGGCGCTTGGTATTCATTGTTCCAACGGCCAATATAACAAGAGTCATGGTAAGTGATCTTCTGATCAACGCCTTTGGTGGGTTTTAGCCTTCCTTCTTTGATCAGCTGGGCGATCAATTGCGTGTGGTGGATGACTTCATAAGTGCCGCCGAAGTCTTTCCACTCATTCTTGATGGCATTGAAGCAATGCGGGCAAGCGGTGACTACTTTTTTCACGCCATAGTTATTCAGAGTGTTGACGTTTTCTTGGATCAAAGTCTGCGCAAGGTACTCGTTGCCCATGCGGCGCACGGGGTCGCCCGTGCATTTTTCTTCTTTGCCAAGGATGGCGAACTTGATGCCTGCTTTGCGCAATACGCTCACAAGAGCTCGCGAGACCTTTTTATTGCGGTCATCAAACGAACCAGCGCAACCCACCCAAAACAGGTATTCAACCGGTTCTCCGCTTGAAGCGACTTGAGCCATGGTTTTGACTTGCAGGTCTTCAGCCCACTTGTCGCGGTCATCAGGACTCATCGCCCAGGGGCTGAAGTTATTCTCAACGTTCTTGAATACAGTCTGAAGCTCAGGCGGGAATCTGCTCTCCATAAGCACCATATTGCGCCTGATTTCATAGATCTTATTGGTCTGTTCGATGAACACAGGGCAAGCGGTTTCGCACGCTCTGCAAGAGGTGCAAGACCAGATCACGTCATCAGTGATCTTGGTGCCTAGAACCGGACCCACTTCCTCTTTTTTGCCAGCAAGCAGGGCTTCTTTATGAGTATAAAGCAGGTCTTTGAGGTCAAGCACTAGGGCTTTTGGTGAAAGAGGTTTTTGAGTGTTGTGCGCAGGACAGGCGTCTTGGCAACGTCCGCACTCGGTGCAGGCGTAAAGATCAAGGGTGTCTTTCCATGACAGATCTGACACCTTAGCTACGCCAAAACTTGTGACGTTCTCGCCCTCGAGGTTCACCTTGTTCATTCCCTTGGGCACATCCAGGTGGCGCAAAACGGTATTGGGGCCCGCGGTCAAGACGTGCAGGTGTTTGCTTGACGGGATGTAGCACAAGAACCCAAGCACTACGGAATGGTGTATCCATCGAAACACCGATGAAATGGTTGCCGCCGTCTCAGGTGAGATGGCTAAAGGCTCTAACAACTGGCTTACAAATCCCGAAAAGAACTCAAGATGATCGTACCACTGCGGCTCTGCGATCATGTGGAAGGCTCGCATGCCGATCAGCGAAAGCATCAGCGAAGAGGTCAATGTCAGAATCAAGATTGCGTCTTTCGATTTTCCAAGGCCTTCCGGGCGCACGACGAGGCGGCGGTAAAACGCATAGGCCACTCCCATCAGCACAAAGAGCGTAAAAGCATCTTGAACCGCGATAAGCGCCCCGTAAAGAGTGCTTCCAATCAAGGGTTCCCATGTAAAACCAGGAAAGATCTCGTAGATAAAAAGCTCTACCGTTTCGACGGTGATGATCAAAAAGCCCCAGAAGATCGCGGCATGCATGAGGCCGGCGCTTTTCTTCCGCAGAACAGCTTTCTGTCCTAAGACGTTCGAGAAGAATGTCGTGATGCGCTCAGGCACGCGGTCAAAGTAAGTGGCATCCCAGGTCGGTCCGCTGGTCGCCCTTGCGAGTCGATAGAGAACCGTCATCCGGTACGCGAAGTAGGCGTTTGCTGCCAAAAAGAGCGCAAGAAAGAGAAAGGATAAAGCTGTCAAGGCTGCCTCCTTAAGGTCCACACAGACCTGTATGCATTGCAAATCCGGCTAGCCCTTGCGCGAGCGACAAGGCGTAGAACCAAAAGATTGTTCTGACCACAGTTCATCTTGCTCAAACGGAAGCAAGATTCAGTGTTCGCCGAGGGCCTTTTTAAATTCTTCTGTAAGTAATGGTACCACTTCGAAGAGATCGCCTACAATCCCATAGTCTGCAACCTGAAAAATTGGCGCCTCAGGGTCTTTATTGATGGCGACGATGACCTTTGAGGTTCTCATCCCCGCAAGGTGTTGAATCGCTCCTGAGATGCCGCAAGCGATATAAAGAGTAGGGCTGACTACCTTGCCTGTTTGTCCGACTTGATAAGAATGAGGTCGATAACCTGCATCCACTGCTGCACGTGAAGCGCCTACTGCGGCGTTGGGCAACACCTCGGCAAGTTTTTCTAAAAGTGCGAAGTTCTCGCTGTTTTTCATGGCCCGGCCGCCCGAGACCACTATATTCGCCTCGGTCACATCGAGCTTTGCGGTAGCGCCACGAACCACGTCTTTGACCGCCATCTTCAATGCACCTGTATCCAAGGGCAAGTTTGTCACTGCAGCGTCTGCCCCGGTTTGCAAAGGCGCTATCGAGAGAGCATTCGGGCGAACGGTAGCGAAGTACGGGGCGCTGCCGACGAACTCGACATCCGCAAGCGCTTTGCCAGCATAAATAGGGCGGGTGACTTTGAGTTTGTCTCCTTCGATCGAGACTTTCGTGCAATCGCTGGCTAAACCGACCCCAAGAGTCGCGGCGATGCGTGGAGCAAGGTCTTTGCCTTGCGCGGTTGCACCAATCAGAATGAAGGTTGGATTCGCGGCTTTCACTGCATTCACAAAAAGCTTGCCGTAGGCTTCATTTGAATAAAACTTCACCGCGTCGCCTTGCGCCAAAAAAACTCTTTTGGCCCCCATGGCCGAGAGTTCTTTCGCAAGAGCGTCCACTCCTGAGCCCGCGAGAAACACCGCAGGTTCAGCGCCTGCTTTGGCGGCCGAAGCAATGAGCTCATGGGTGACTTTCTTGATCTTTCCGTCTTTGTGTTCAGCGTAAATAAGTGCAGTTGCCATGTTTAAAGTGTCTCCTTGGAGCAGCGTCTCGAGAGTTAAAGAACTTTAGCTTCTTCGCGGAGCGAGCGAACAAGCTCTTTTGCTTGCGCCGCAGAATCACCAGAAATCTTTTTGCCGGATTGTTTTGCTGGTGGAAGTTGCATATTCACTAATCGAATTTTCCTGTCGCCATCGGATACGCCAACATCGGCCATCTTGTACTGTTTGATCTCTTTCTTCTTGGCCTTCATGATGTTGGGAAGCGAGGCGAACCGGGGTTCATTCAAACCTTTTTGCGCAGCGATCAAGCAGGGCAGGGGAAGTTCAAGGAGTTCCACCGTGCCACCCTCCGTCTCGCGTTTCGTGGTCACGCTTGTCGCGCCGTATTCCGCGTTCAAGACGACCGTGGCATAGGGAATTTCAAGAAAAGTGGCCAGAAGCTGGCTGACTTGAGCGCAGTCATCATCGATTGCCTGCTTCCCCGTGAATACGATATCAGCCTTCGTTTCCTTCTTCAAAACCCCTGCCAATGCCTTGGCGGCCTGGAAACTGTCGATGTCTTCAGGTGCTTCAACCCAGATGGCATTGTCACATCCCATCGCGAGAGCGGTTCGAATGGTTTCAGTGACGCGTTGAGGGCCGGCGCTTACTACCGTCACAGTGCTGCCAGCATTCTTTTCTTTAAGGCGCAGGGCTTCTTCGACGGCGAATTCATCGTAAGGGCTCATGATCCACTTTACCCCAGTGGTATCGATTCCCGTTCCATTCGCGTTGATCTTGATTTTTGTTTCGGTAGCAGGAACTTGTTTAATGCAAACGTAGATGTTCAAGGTCGGCTCCTCTTCAATGA
>JBFMCE010000022.1:0-42872 GCA_040754655.1 Bdellovibrionota bacterium
CTCATGAAGCCTTTTTTCAAAATCATGAAGGTTCGCCGTATTCTCGGAGGTGTTTGATAAAAGCCTCAAAGTTTCTCGGGCGCGTTGCGTGAGCGTATTTCGCAACTTTTCCTTTTCGGGCGCTTCAAGGCCCTCAATAGCCCTGAGATGGCCATCGAGCTGTTCTAAAAGTTCGATAAGATGTTCGAAAAGCTTCTTTCCTTCGCCCTGACGAGATTTCTTCAAAGACTTTAGAGCTGGCTCAATGAGTTTTTCCAAAAGTTCGTCTTCAGTGAACTCATTCAAAGCGCTCTCTGCGGACGAGCTATCGATCACCCCAGGAAGCCGCAAAAGCGTATCAATGCTTGGCAAGTCGACTTTTTTCTTTTTGGGGAGATCTTTCGCGAGTTTCCCCGCCGCCTCCCAATAACGATGGGCTACTTGAAAATTCAAGATCTTGTCGGCGGTACCTGACGTGTTCTCAGCAGATACGGAAATCTCGATAGCGCCTCGTTCAAAGCTTCTCGAAACCTGTCGTCGAATAGCCATGTCGAGAGCCAAAAGTTCAAACCGAGGCAGCCGCAATTTGATGTCGAGGAAGCGATGGTTGAGTGAGCGTACGCGGCAGCTGAGCTGGATTCCATCCACTTTAAACTGAGCCTCGCCGTAGCCCGTCATAGACTCGATCGATTTCACGAGCTCTCTTTCTCTACGCTTGAAGTTGGCGCTGAACCATTCTTGCCGTAGTTCACCAGTTCTTTTTGACCCATCTGGCGAAATTTCTTTTGTCGGTTCAAAAGCAATTGCTTGCCACTTGTTTTCATCAAGTCTTGAAGATTTTTAGAGATAGCCTTCTTTAAAAGGGCGGCTGCCGCCGGCCAATCACGATGAGCTCCGCCCTTGGGTTCTGGTACAATTTGATCGATGACTCCCAACGGCTTGATCTCCTCTGGAGTCATTTTCATGATTTTTGCGGCGGTTTCATTCATGGAACTGTCAGACCATAAAATCGAAGCGCAAGACTCCGGCGAAATGACCGAGTAGGTCGAGAATTCTTGCATTAAAACTCTGTCTGCAACTC
Source organism: Bdellovibrionota bacterium (assembly GCA_040754655.1). Classification (GTDB taxonomy): domain Bacteria; phylum Bdellovibrionota; class UBA1018; order UBA1018; family UBA923; genus JBFMCE01. Next base: position 1,061 of record JBFMCE010000022.1, read on the forward strand.
CGATGGCAAGGGCGCCACCACTGCCACCTTCTCCAATGACACAGGCGATGAGGGGTGATTCAAGATCAAACATCTCCATGATGCATCGAGCGATCGCCTCGGATTGTCCTCTTTCTTCGGCGTCCAAACCAGGAAAGGCGCCCGGGGTATCGATAAACGTTACGATCGGAACGTGGAATTGCGCCGCAAGCTTCATGACCCGCAACGCCTTTCGGTAGCCCTCTGGCTTGGCCATGGCAAAATTACGTTCGATTTTTTGCTTTGTGTTTCGGCCTTTTTGATTTGCGATCACAAAGACGGGCTGCCCGCCTAGTGTCGCCATTCCAGCCAAAAGAGCGGGGTCGTCTCCAAAATACCGATCGCCATGCAATTCAATGAAGTCCTCAAAGAGAAGAGGAATATAATCAGAAGCATAAGGGCGATTCGGGTGTCGCGAGAGCTGAACGCGTTGCCAGGGCGTCAGACGGCGATAAACTTCGTCGATTAACCCTTCAAGCTTTGTTTCTAACGCGTTGATTTCACTGGATAAGTTTATACCCCCTGTCTTTGCGAGGTCGCGCAATTCGCGTAGACGTTTTTCTAGAGTAGCGATGGGTTTCTCAAACTCGAAGACAGCTTCCATGAGGGCCTTTACGGTAGCAAATGGGTGTCAGTCGGGCAAGTGGAGGTTCAAAAAGCTGCCAAACTAACATACACTTGAAAATAACCCTATGAGTGAAGCTACCCCAGGTCAGGAAACGCCAAAGAAAGAGGCCTCTCAACAAAACGCCGCGCCTTCGAACCCGGCTCCTGATGCCGCGGCTGCAGCGACTCCAGCGGCTCAGCCCGTGACAAGCGCTTCGCCGGCAGCGCCTGGGGGACCCCATGACGCTCCGGCTGAGGCGGTGGCGGCTGGTCCATCAAAATTAAAGGCGGGGCTTGGAAGCGCCGGAAAGTTTGCAAAAGGCGCCTTGGGGGGGCTCAAAAGCGCAATAGTGGCGCTGGTGAGTCTGCCTCTGTTGCTGCTGCGAGGGGATCTTCTCACCAAAGTATTGACCGCGGGACTTTTAGTCAGCGTGCTTTTAATTGGGCTCACTTCCGTGAAGCTCTATCAAAGATTCATCCATCCTTTGATGCCCGCCAAGGACTCTTCTTCGGTTGCGAGCCAAGGCATGAACAAGTTCGTAGAAGAGCAAAAGCAGCTTGCCATAGCGGCTTCGAATCTTGTTTTCTTGGAACGTTTTCAAACCTCGATCCACTCACCCAAAGCAAAAATGGGAATCCTTGAGTTTGAGCTCTACGTCGAGTGCGACAAGCCTGAGACCAGCGCCGTCGTGCGCACTAAACTCGCTCAGCTTCACGAGGCCATTTCAATCGTTGCGCAGGACCAAAATTATGATGATTTGATCGGCGACGAAGGCAAGGACGCGCTGAAGGAAAAAATCCTCAAAGCCGTGAACGCGAGCTTGAAGCGGTTGAAAATCAAAGGCAGCATTAAGAACGTCTACTTCACCAAGTTCATCATGGCTTAAGCGTAGATAATCATATGGGCCTATGTTACGGTCTAGGGCCCATGGCAAAACTAAAATCAAGTTGGTCAGATGCTATTTGGCGCGCACTTGTGTCGGTGCGTTTGACGATCTCTCTATTGATTTGCCTGACGGCGATTTCAGTCGCGGGAACCCTCATCGCTCAGCAAGGCACGACCCAGGTTCCGCTCGACAAACTTTACACTCCTGGACAACTTAAATTCCTGATGGCCCTTGGCCTTACGGATATTTTTCATAGCGGCTTTTTCATCTTCCTGATGCTCATGCTGGCTTTGAATCTCTTGTCCTGTTCTTTTGAGCGATTGCCCCAGGTTTGGCGTCAGGCCTTTCGAGTTCCGCCCCCACCGGTGAATGATCCGACCTTAAAAGAGTGGACCGTAGAGCATGCTAGGAAACAGAAATTTCTCGTTGAGCGGCCGGGCTTTTCGGGATTCGACTCGGTTCGCGAAGCAAAAATGGCGGCCATGCTCTTTTTCCAAAAACATTTTAAGCATTATGTGGTGCTGCGCGACCGTGAAGGCGAGTTCCAACTCATGGTCGAGAAAGGGAAGTACTCGAGAGTGGGCGTTTACATCACGCATCTTTCTCTGCTCATGGTGATGTTTGGAGGCGTGACTGGCGCCTTGTTTGGTTTTGAGGGCAGCATCAGCATCGAAGAGGGCGGCAGAGTTTCGTGGATGCAGCACCTTAAAGGCACCAATGACGGCATGCCGCTCATTCGCGAGAATGGAGCGCCCGTTTTTGGATTCTTGAACTTGGGTTTTGAGATCGAGTGTGAGAATTTCACTCTTGAAACTTGGGACGGTGAAAGGCCGAAACTCTTCAAGTCAGTGCTCAACTTTTATGAGAACGACGTGTTGGTGCACAAGGCCGAAGTAGCGGTGAATCATCCGACAGCTTACAAGGGAATCACGTTCTATCAGGCAAGCTACTCTGAAGTGGGAACGGGCGGAGTAGCGCTAAAGGTTTTTCGCATGGGCAAGCCCGGGCGTGAACCGTCGCAGCAAAAGGCCAATGCAAAAGCCAGCGCTCCAAGTTTGCTGAAGGGGGCTCCTTTTCCCCAGGTCGAATCGGTTGAATTGGTGGATGAGGTCAAGCTGGGAGAGCTCTATCGAGTCGATGGAAACGCAGCCTTCAAAGTCTTGCAAGTGGAGCCCAACCTCATGGATCTAGGGCCTGCCGCTAAACTTCAGTATTTCGCCAATCGCAGCGTGAAGAAGCCAACCGAGTTCTGGATCTTCAAGAACCTGCCAGGGTTTGATTTTGCGCACCGACGCGATAGCGGGCTTAATTTCGTGCTCGAGGGAGTCCAACCCAAATACGCGACAGGATTGAGCGTCGCCAAAGATCCTGGCGTCTGGATCGTCTGGATCGGTTGTTCAATCATGGTGCTGGCTCTTTTCTTGGCTCTCTACACCTGCCATAGCCGCTACTGGATCACTTTTACCAAGGAGCAGGGGTTTGTCGTGGTGGGTTGGTCCAATAAACTTTTCTTATTTGAACCTCGATTCGAGAAATTTTATTCCTCTTTTCGCAAGGAGCTTCGTTCATGACGTACTTCTCTGTGAGTAATGCGCTCTTTAACGTCTCGCCACTCTTCTATTTCACGGCGTTTGTTTTGTACTCCGGGCAATTGGTATCAACGAGGCGCTTGTTTTCCGCGGTCGCCCCATGGGCGGGGCGCGTGGCGTTTCTCATACACACCGCTGCGCTCATCGTGAGGTGGATGCATTCCGGATTCTACCATCCGCCGTGGAGTAATCTTTACGAGTCACTCGTCTTTTTCTCGTGGGGAGTCATGGGCGCGCATCTTCTGATGGAATGGCGCTCAGGGCTTCGGTTCACCGGTGCGTTCGCATCGGGCGTGGTGTTCGCGGCGATGGGAATCGCCAGTCTTCATCCAAACAAGGAAGTGGAACCTCTGGTTCCCGCTCTTCAAAGTTATTGGATTTTGATACATGTCTTCATGGCTTGCATTGCGTATGCTTTTTTCCTCGTCTCAAGCTTTGCATCAGTGCTTTACCTCATCAAAGATAAGGTAAAACTAGAAACCATGGCTGCAGTGGCGAGTTTGGTTTGCGTGCTTTTTTTGTGCATCGCAGCTGGAAAGGGTTTCTTCACGAATTCTGAGATCTTGTTTTTCAAGGTCACTCAGATGGCAGGCCCCGATGGGAAACTGCAAGAAGTCATCATGAATTTCAAAGGTTCAGACGGAAAGCCGGTGCAGCAGTTCGTTTCCGTGCCTTTCGCGCCCTATATTCTTTGGCCTCTCTTGGGAGCTTATTTCAGTTCAGCGGCATTGTTCTGGGGTTCTCGTAAGAAAAAAGCCCTTGAGAAACCGGGGCGCTACGCTTTTATCACGGCTTTCCTGCTTCATCTTGGATTGATCATGAGCGTGGTTTTGGCGCCCTTCTACTTGACCGAGATGGCGCTAAAGTCGAATCCCTATCGACTTGCGGGATTTGCAATGACCTTTGGCATCGCGGCGTTTTTCTTGATGCTCTTTGTGAGCGAGAAGAAGCTTGCTTCTCGGCTGCCCGCAGTCGAAGTGCTTGACCGGTGGAGTTATCAAGGCGTGTTCTTGGGCATTCCTTTCATGACGCTCAATCTCATCACAGGAGCAGTATGGGCTTACTACGCTTGGGGGCGCTACTGGGGATGGGATCCGAAAGAGACCTGGGCTTTGATCACCTGGTTCATCTACGTGATCTATCTTCACATGCGTGTTTTGGGGGGCTGGAAGGGAAGAAAGACCGCAGTGATCAGCATTGCTGGCTTTTTTGTCGTGATCTTCACCTATCTCGGGGTGAATTTGGTCATTAGCGGGTTGCACTCGTATGCCACAGGATAAGATCACACAGCCAAAAAAAGTACAGTTTCTGGGCGGAGCTGCAAGAGCCGCTCAGGTTGAACAGATCACGAAGGAGGATTTGCCTCGCGTGGTTTTGGCGGGAAGATCCAACGTCGGGAAGTCGTCGCTTTTGAATGCGCTTACCAAATCGAAAATCGCGCGCGTGAGCTCTGAGCCAGGCAAGACCAGAGAGATCAATCTTTTTCGTTGGAGCGTGGCTTACGGCTCCCAGGGCTTGTGCATTTTGGCCGACCTGCCGGGTTACGGTTACGCCAAAGTCGCGGGAAGCCTCAAACGACAATGGGGACAGGAAATCACGAAGTGGTTGAAGAGTGACCCGCTGATTCGAGAAGTGGTCGTGTTGGTGGATGGACGCCACGGTTTTTTTCCACAAGATCTGGAGCTCATCGAATTTCTACGGTCGCATGAGATTTCTTACTTGGTGGCGTTCACCAAGATGGACAAATGGAAGTCGAACAATCAGCGTTCAAACGCCGAGAAGGATCTGGCGCGCGTCTCAAAGACTGCGGGAGTAGAGCGTTTTGTTTTCGTTTCAAGCATGGCAAGCTCTGGGGTGCAACCTCTTGAAGCTGCCCTGCGCGAGTCGTTTGGCCTAGCGGGCGCGAGAGCTCCTTAAATAGTTGACATTAAATTTCAGGTAATATAGCTCTGCCTTCGCATACCTCGTGTCAAAGGGATCAGGATGAGAGCTGCAAAGCGTCGTTTGTTCATCAAAAAATTGCTAAAACTTGCTTTGCTTTCTGTAGTTTTTTCTCAAGGGGTTGCATTTCAATCAATTGCCCAATCAAATCGTCCGTACTTTTCAGACTTTGCCGAGATAGTGGTCGATAAGATCGCTAGAGCCACGGAATATTCGTCGGCGGATGTACGAAGGTACCTGGCTCGTAGTTTAAAGGGCATGCATAAGGTTAAGATCGGTCGGGCTCTGGAATGCGAGCTTCTTTTGAACCCGCATGAAGGACAAGTGTTTCAAGGCTTATTTGAGAATGCTGATTTTAAGGCCTCTGTTTCTAGAGAACTTTTACTCTCGGAAGGAGAGCTTTCAGAGCTTGTGGAACAAGCTTATAAAGAGATTTCGGCGCGCGGGGTCAAGGCATTGGAAAAAATCCGATTTACCGAGCCTGGCAGCAGTATTCGCATTTACGTCAAACCAGAAACCAAGGCTCCGATAAAGTCGGAAAACTTTCAAGAAACCGAGCTTGAAGTGATGGCCTTAACAAGTAGGTTTTTGGATCTGGGTCTTTCCGTGCACGGAATGAAAATTCACAGGGCTAACGCCTGGAGTGACCCGGTCATCTTCGTGACCTATGAGTTTACGCTGAGCGGCCATCCTAACAAGCTCAAACGCGCCTTGAAGGACCCGCAGGTCGTGCGTTTAAGGGTACCCAAGGATTTGGCGGCTGAGTTCGGAATCCTTCCTTTAAGTTCTCACAAGTAGACAACCACGGACCCGCTCCCGCACAATGAGGCGCTCGCACACAACGAGTTCTCTTATTGCACGATGAGGCTTCTACAAGTGTAGAGCCTTTTGACAATTTGATCCTGTATCTCGATGTCCTACCCTCTTTAGTTTGAGCAAAGGAGCTTCAAGAAAATTGAGAGGTTTTGAGCGCTTATCGAACTGCTCTTACGTTTGAGCTTTTCGAAGAGAAGAGCTCATCTCGTGGCCTAAATACTGCATCACTATAAGATATGGTGATGCTCATTCTTCTCGCTAGCCTTTTGATTCTTTCAGTGATTTCGCAGCGGCCCCGCCTTGCCCGAGCAGTTGGGAAGTCGCAGACGATGCGCAATGTTACGGTAAGGCATGCGGCTGTTATAGCGCTGCTTGTTGTAGGTCTTGGCGGCTTGGTGCAGGGAGGCGGATTCGACTCTGCAACAGCTGTGAGTGCAAAAAATAGAGCAAGCCGCACGATCGCAAAAATAGGTTTGGGCGAAACGCCGCTGGAGCTCGTGCTGGAAGCCTGTCAAAACTCGGTAGGTTCAGAAATCTCATCAAACTGCCGCAAAGCCATGGAAGAAGCGATAACGGTAGATTCACATCCTCCGTATCGGGTTCTTACTCGCTGCGCACGTTAGTTAGGGCTTACTACATTAAGCCAGCGGTCATCACGCTTGGGCGAGAGTTTTTCAAGCGTAGGACGCGAAACAAAATCCTTCACTAATTCTTCTCGCAAGATGCCAAGGTCTTTTTCCACTGGCACCCCGACGAAACCTGCGAAACGATCCCCTCCTGAGGCGATAAAATCCACGGTTGCAACAGTGAAAGACCTCTCTGGCGAAACAACCTGGCCAGACTCAAAGACTACCTCTCCTGCAAGGGTTTCGATGCGGACAAGCTTTGCGTCTGGGTCTGTGCCTTGAAGTTTTACGGCCTTTTCAGGAGGCAATTTTTCGATCTTTTGTTTTGCTCTTTTGCAATCGCGTTCATATTTGACGCGAAGGCCGCTTTGCATCAGAGACCCAAAAGAGCCGCAAGTTGTAATAGAATGGGCTATGAGCCCAACAAGCCTTTCGGCAGTCATGGGCCCCACAACAACCGCACGATTATTGAATGGGATTACCTTGAAGAACTCTTCATAGGTGATTTCCCCGGCATTGAGATCCGATCGAATGCCGCCGGTATTGAGTACTGCCACGTCAGCCGCGGCGAGTTTTCGAAGAGTGTCTGTGAGCGCATTTGCTAGAGGACTTTCGTTGATGCGGTCTTTCCAGATCTTTCCCTCGGCAATGGCTATTTTTTGCTCAGCCATCGCACGAATTCTTTCGCGAGCATGCGCGATTTCCGCCAACACTTCTGCGTCAGGAATGACCTCCACTCCTTCATAATGAACCTTGCCGTTTACCAACGAGCAAAAAGACTTCGCCTTCTTGTCACATTCATTAAAGAAAAGACCAATGCTCCCGACGCGGGAGCTCTTCGAGGCAACGACGCTCTTCTTCGCGGTATCCCAAACCAAATCGATACGGCCGAACTTTTTGCCACCCGACTCTGATTGTATGATCGGTACGCCATTGATTTGTAGGTCATTAGGGAAATGCGTGTGACCTGCGATAACGGCATGAACAAGATGAGGGTGGCCGCCGCGCTGGGTGATTTGCCTTACGATTTCAGAACCGTTGGTCTCCGTGTCTGAGTCGCCCTGGTGCATCACGATAATGAAGATGTCGGCTTTTCCGTGGAGTTTGCGTCGTACATCGAGATAACTCTCTACTTCATCGCGAAAGCAAAGATCTGCGACATTTGCTGCCGTTGTCGAGCCGTGAGTGCCGTGGTTATCGAGCCCTATCAAAGCGACACGCACGCCAGCGATTGTCTTGATGTGGTAAGGTTTTAAGAATTCAGGGCGTTTAGCCATGCTCCATGCGATGCGAGAGTCTTCGTTTAATGGGTTGCATTCGGCGTCGACGTCAACTTTTGATCCGCCCTTTCCGCGTAGCGAAGTTTTTAGATATGTATTCGCGGAAAGCAGCGGGAACTGGGCAATGCTGACAAGGTTTTTTAGCGATCCCCTGGGGTCTTTGTCTTGCGTGCGTTCGGTGACTTGGTCTTCAAGCCAACCCTTTGGGCCAAAGTCATAATCATGATTGCCCGGAACGACCGCATCAAAGCGTGCCTTGTTCATCGTTTTAAACAAGAGTTCGCCTTCATCAAAGTTGCTCAACAGGCTTCCCTGAAACTGATCCCCTCCGTCAAGCAAGACTACACCGGCGTTTTCATTTCCGTAACGCTCCGCAATTCCCTTACGGATTGCATTCGCAGCGCCTGTCAGTTGCGCCATGCCGCCAATTTCTTTTCCGTCTTTGTATCGCGAGGGTTCAATTCCGCCGTGGATATCGTTGGTTCCGAGAATGACCAGTAGACGTTCTTGCGGAGCAAGCGTGACCGCTGCGAGGGCTTGCAGCGACAAACCGAGAGATGTGAGGAACGCCAAAAACCAATGAGTAGAATGCATGAAACTCCCTTAAAAATTAGGTGCAGGGGTTAGCTATGGCGGGTTACGCGGCTTGTCAAGGCGACGTATACACATAGAATTCCGCAGTTCCGGCAAGGGGTAAGATGAAAGGTTGGGTATTTGTTCGGCGCTGCTTGAACGCGAGCGGATTTGTGGCTTCAAGTCAGAAACACTCTGGCTCGATAAAGGCAGATCGCTATGCTATCCCTGAAAACGAATGAAAAACAAATTTAGTTTGATTCATCTCTTGCTGCGCTACCATGCCTGGATCGAGAGGAGGCATAGCGTCGTATTGGTGTTGAGCTTGCTTGTCGCGGTGGTGGGCACCTTTTACTCAGTCAAACTCTACAAGAACCTGCGCACCGATATGGAAGAGCTCTTGCCTGAAACGGCACAAAGCGTAAAAGACCTCAAAGCGGTGCAAGGCAGGGTAGGAGGGCTCAACCACCTGTCGGTCGTCATTGAGTCTCAAGATGTTGAAGCAGGGCGGAAGTTTCAACGGGACCTGGCCCAAAAGATGAGAGAGTTGCCGAAAAGCCTCGTTGATCGAGTCGCTGACAACATTCAAGAAGAGAAGAATTTTTTCTCGTCTCATAAAGCGCTTTATATGGACCTTGATGACTGGGAGCGCGTCCGTAAATACGTGAAAGCGCGCCTGCGTTCGGAAGGAAAGAAGAACCCGTTTTCACTGGGACTTGAGGAAAATAAACCTGGTGACCGGGCGCTTGACCTTGATTTTGAGGAGCTGAGGAAAAAGTACGCGGACCGTAGTTCAAGTTTTGATCGTTTTCCTGGTGGTTACTTCGAATCGAGGGATGGAAAGATTCACGTCGTTTTGGCTTTTCTTGCTGGGAAAGTTTCTGACATCGAAAACAACAAGCGCCTATCGGAGGCGGCCCATCGCATCGCCCGCGAGTTGGATCCCAAAAGGTATGCACCTGACATGGAAGTGGGGTTCAGTGGCGACGTGCAGAATGTCGTCGAAGAACACTACGGACTTGTCAAAGATCTGATCCTTTCATCGGTAATTGTGGCGGTTCTGGTGTTGGCAGTGCTGCTACTTTATTTTCGAAGTATCGTTGGCGTGCTTGCGCTGTCATTTGCCCTGTATGTAGGCACTGCGGCTACGTTTGGTTTGAGCTACTGGACGGTGGGTTATCTTAACGCCAACTCTGCATTTTTAGGATCAATCATCATCGGCAATGGAATTAATTTTGGGATCATTATGTTGGCTCGATACCTTGAAGAACGGAGGCGAGGGCTTGACGGCACTCAAGCGTTGCCGCGAGCCGTGGGATTTACCGCTCAAGCAACCTGGGCTGCGGCGCTCGCCGCGGGTTTCGCTTACGGGTCTTTAGTCGTCACTAACTTTCGAGGCTTCAATCAGTTTGGGGTGATTGGCGGCATGGGCATGGTGGTGTGTTGGATCGCCTCTTTTACGACCTTGCCAGCTCTTCTTATTTGGCTTGAACAACGGGCCTGGATTCGTCCACGAATGGGGGAAGTCAGGCCTTGGATCGCTGGGAGGCTCGGAAGCTTCGTCATTCTTGCGCACCGGGGGATCGCCTTCACCACGGTCGTTTCCGTACTCGTGGCTGGAATACTCATCACTAGGCTTTCAGAAGACACACTTGAGAGTGATTTCAGAAAGCTTAGAAATAAAGAGTCTTTGGTCAAGGGGTCAGGTTACTGGGGCAATAAGGTTGACGCAGTATTTGAGCGCTATCTCACGCCGTCGCTCATTTTGACTTTTGATTCCAAAGACACAGGCAAACTTGTTCAGGCTCTGAAAGAAATACAAGCAAGGGCAGGGGGGGCGTCTCCCATTTCTGACATCAAACGCGTTGAAGATTTCTTGCCTAAGGATCAGTTTCGAAAAATCAGGATTATTGAAGATTTGCAAGAATTAGTTCGTCCCAGCATGCGAGCAAGGCTCTCAAAAGAAGAGCGTGAGTTGGTAGATGAGTTTTTGCCGGAAAAACCGATTGCACCGATCGAGCTTGAGGATTTGCCTGAGGGCGTGGTCGCTCATTTCAGAGAGCTTGATGGATCGATCGGACGCATCGTTCACGTGTACCCAAAACTTGCTCTTCCACCGATGGGTGCCGCCGAAGAGGAAAAAAAGGAGCTCGCAGGCTTTTGGGATGGCAAAGAAGTGATTCGATTTGCTGAGAGCATGAGGCAGGGACTTAAAGATGCCGCGGTATCCGCGGCGATTGCGGGTCAGCCTCCTCTTTCTGCCGACATGCTTTCGGCTATCGTAGAAGACGGGCCTAAGGCGACGCTCATCGCTTTTCTGGCGGTGGTCATCTTGATTATTCTTCTGTTCCCCAAATTCGAGTACTGGCGCTCTATCTTGGGAGCCCTGCTTCTAGGAATCGTCTGGCTGGGAGCTCTCATGGCAGCCTTTGATCTGAAAGTGAATTTCTTGAACTTCATCGCGCTTCCTATCACGTTTGGCATCGGCGTCGATTACGCCGTGAATATCTTTAGCAGGTATCGTTCTGATGGCTCAAAATCGATTGCAAAGGTGATTGAACACACTGGAGGCGCGGTTGGGCTTTGCTCTTTGACGACGATGATTGGTTACAGTTCGCTCTTAATTGCAGGGAGCCAAGCTTTTGTGAGCTTCGGCACGCTTGCCGTGCTGGGTGAGCTTACTTGCGTCGTCGCAGCGGTGATTTCTGTGCCCGCGATCTGGCATTTCTTTGAGGAAGGCGAAGAAAGCGTTCTTGAAGAAGAAGGAGCACTTCCTACTGGCAAGGGCTGAAGTCGAAATCGCTTCCCTGGCGAAGTAGTGATAAAGATATGTTAACGCATTCTTTAACCTCTGAGAACCTTTGCAGATGAAGAAAAACCCTCTTACCACGAGAAATCTCCAACTCCTTCTTTATGCTTTGACCGCACTAGGGCTCTTTTGGCGCTTTTCCGTGGCAATTAATTTTCAGAGCCGCGCCTGGATCGATGAGATCTGGGTGGTCTTGAATCCAGCCTACCAACTTCTGACAGGAGTGGGGCACTTGAGCCCTCATGACTGGGTCGTGAACCAGCAAAGAAGCTGGATCCCACCGTATGCGCTTTTTGTTTATCTGAAGATTTTGGGCTTTTTAGGGATAAAGAACGGAGTCGATGTGCTTGCGATGGTGAGGCTCGCGATCACTTTGGCCAGCGCGGCAGGTTTCTTTGCCTTTACTTGTCTTCTTGCGAGAAGGTTCTCACTGAAATACCCGCCACTTGCAGTAGTAGTGGCGTTATTCTTCTCTCCTCAGTTCGTGCATTATAGCACTCTCGCTGATCTTTCCGTTCTTGCAATGCCTTTTGTTCTCGTGGGGCTTACGCTCATTTTCTGGGAAGCGCAAAAGCCCAAGGCCTCGCCGCGCGTGGTTTTGGGGTGTTTTCTCTTGGCAGTGGGAGGAGGCGGGATTCGGTTTCAGTTCGGCCTGATTTCACTGGCGGTCTGGATTTATTTGTTGGCGATAAGGCAATTCAAAGTTGCGGCCTGGCTTGTGGCTGCTGGACTTGCCGTGCTCGTCATTGATTTTGGTTTTAGTTCATACATTTACGGAGAGCCCGTGCTTCCGATCTACCGTTATGCGTATGCCGATTTATTTAAAGGTGCGGGCAATGACGCCGGCGTGAGGCCGTTTTATTACGCGTTCGAGATCTTATGGCGCTTTATGATGGAGCCCGCGTTTCTCATTGCGTTTTTGTTTCTTCCGTCGGCTCTCATGAGGGTGCCGGCACTGGCTATTCCTAGTTTTGTTTTGGCATTGGTATTTACCGTGATTGGTCATAAAGAATTTCGCTACTTTTATGGCCCGGCCGTGCTTTTGTCGGGCGTGGGGGCGGCTGCCTTCCAGAAGTGGTTTGAAGAAAGAGTCAAACGCCAAGCCGCGCGGGCTTGCGTCGTGCTGGTGCTCTTGAGTTTTGTTTTCGTGGCGAGCTGGCGAGGGGTGAAGAAAGTGCGCTGGGGCGATTATGAAATTCCCTCAAAGCTTGAAACCTTCGCAGGAACTCAGAGAGATGCGAAGGGACTTCTTGTGTTTGGCTGGGCTGGTATCTATACGGGCGGGCATTATACTTTTCACAGGTCTCTTCCATATAAATTCATCGAAAACGAGGGCCAGGTGAGGCAACTGTTGAAAGACGGCGGGCTCAGCTCAGCGGATTTCAATTATCTCATCGTTCCTGATACTCATGGTCAGGTGTGTCTAGATGAGGTGAAGCGCGAAGGCGGCGGAGTTTTGTTCCGTTGTACCGAGGTTGAATTGATGCATTTTCTTGAGTCGATGCGCTAAAAATCCGATCGATTGAGAGAATGAGCCTGTATTTGGGTCAGTCGCGGAGAAGAATTTGCCTGGTCCTCTTGTGTGTGCCTGCTTTCATGAGTGGGCTGAATTTTTCACATGCGAACCTTGCCGTTCAAAAGGGGAGCTCTGTATTCAAATCTCAAAGCCAAGACAAAGAGATCGATAGGTTCTTAAAGGCTCTGCGCGACGTTTATCCGAGGTCTGCGGCGCGTCCTGTGGGCTCTTCTTATCAATTTTGCTGGCAAGACTTTAAGGCGAGCTTGCCCCAAATCATCTGTCGCGACAGAGCCAAAGTGAAGTCACTTTTGCCTGTGCAATCAGCAGATGAGTTTGGTGAACCGCAGCCCGGAGATAGGGTTTATTATTATCCCGCAGTAGCGCAGGTAAAACCTGCCCAGGAAGCGTCGGTATATTGCTCGTATATCGGCGTCGATGAGAGCGGGGAAGAGGCTTTGCACAGGCTTAAAGTTGAGGAGCTTCTTTACCATGCGGTGGAATGTGAAGGAAAAACCCAAAAGCACGTCAATAAACCGAAATGCTTAAGCCATGATTTGATCGAAAAGAAAACCTTGGGTGTTTTGCATACGGATTTCTTGGCAGCGTTCAATTTTGCAAAACCCTATACTGGGAAAGAGCTGCCACTGGTCGACATCAACATTCAATGCCACGTTGATGAGCTTAAGCACCTTTTAAACAGAGAAAAATCGGCGCCTGTTATTTACGAAAAGTCGCTTGCGCCTGAGAAGAAGAGAGAAATTGTTTTTGAGCAGAAGAAGGCTTTGGGAATTCCGTATGAACCCACAAGGCCAAGGCCTCGAGATCTCGCTGGGGCGATTCTTGAGCGGACCCAGCCGCGTTCTACAGACAAGCCGCGATGTCTTGAAGTGTGTTACGCGCTCGATCGATCGGGTTCGATGGAAGAAGATATCTCTTCGCTCAAGCATCATACCCAGCGCTTTGACGAATCGTGGAGCTCGCAGTTTAAGGACGGATGCTATCGCGTCAGTGTGGTCGAATTCGGACAGGGTTATGCTCCTGCCGGCGAGGATCCCATGGCGGCGGATCTCGACACGCCTCTTGAGCGAAAGAAGAACCCTGAGTTCAAGGCTTATATTGAGAAGTTTCAAACGCAAGGTGCCTTTGAGCCAGTTTTTGACGCGATCGTCGAATGTACAAAGAAGTTTCAGCTCACGGGTGCACAGCGTGAGATCATTGTGATTACTGATGAGCCCGGAGATAGACTAGCTTATTCGCCCACGCCAGAGCAGGCAAAAGCAAAAGCCGATGCGGTTCGAGCAAGGCTGAGCTGGATTGATCTCAATGAGTTTGACCGTTCGAACAACCCTTATGCTCATTGCAATACCGACGCTGATCCTAAACGCTGTTTTGAGGAAGTATTTAAGTTAGGAGATGCGCTGGATTACTGGAAGCTTGCAGTGGCGTTAGGTGAATCTTTACCTAAGGGGCAATTTAAGGGACAAGAAGAGCTGGTTTATAGAATGCTTGATTCGCCAAAGGCACTTCATGAAGATCCCACTTCTGGGCAAACTCCAATAGGAATTCTGCTGCGTGAGGTTCTAGATGAAAACGATGCCATTCATGGTGATGATGGGTTTACATACTTTGATAATTTTCGTCCTTCAGGGATGTATTCTAAAGAAGGACTTCGGAAACTCTATCTTAAGCTAGTTTCAAAACCGGTGTTCCCTGATAACGAAGGGCTGCAGAATCTCATTCAAGCGATTGCCAGAGACCCTGAGGATCGAATTGATCTTTTTGCTAAGCTCATCGAGCACAACTCAGGGACTTGCTCTGATGCAGTTGATATTCTTCCGTTGCCGGACCTCATCAATGCATTAAACAATGTAAGTATTTTTCGGGCATGCAAAACCCACATATTCCTTGCTGCTCGTTCAGAGGACGGCATAGAAGCGCTATCGAAGTTTAATAAGCACAACGAAGAAATTGTAAAATGGTTCAAAGACTATTTTAAGCAAGATCCGAAAGTTTTTAAGTCATCTAAAACCGCGCAGGCTGTAGGAAGAATGCTCGGAGAGGGAAAAATGTGGAAAAAGGAAGATGGTCCTACTGAGTTTTTCTTGGAGTTGCTTAACACGAATGAGCATCCTCAGAGCACCTACCGCATTAATCCAACGTATTTGCTCGGTGGCCTAAACGATTCGATTTCTAAAGATTCAACTATTGATCTCCAAAGAATTCTTCTTGAGATCAGCGCAAAAACGAACCCTACCGATGTAAAGGGTTATATTTTGAGCGTGCTTAAAGCGAGGGTAGATTTTGTTTCGAAAGAAGCGATTTCTCAGATCTTAGTCAATCTCAGAAAAGGCATCAAAAAATCGGGGCATGAAGAAGTTGGTCTTATAGAAGCTCTCATGAGAGATGCCGAGGTTCTTCTTGGAAAAGACCACGCGGTCACTCAGAAAATACGAAACTGGGGGCGTTGGGATGAGCTGGTCGAGTAAACCTGAGCGAGAATGACTGGGAAAACAGGCCGGCGATCAGTCATTCCAAAGGACCCGTCAACAAACTAACAAGCTAAATAACTTACCTCCCAGCAAGATCACGGGGTTTCTTGTTGACGCACTTTTATTGAAAATATAAATTTCATAAGACACTCGATTCAAAGCTTTCTGCTTTGGCTGATAGCGCTTTCACTTTTTGCTCTCCGAATTCCTCTACCGCTCTAAAAAGGTTGTGACTCGCACAAAGGATGGTTAAATTTTCAGGTTCGTTCGACCCCCCTTTTGCTAGCGGGATCTTATGCTCAATTTGCAGCATGCGTGTTGACAGACATCTCATTCCCGTGAGGGAGCTGACAAAAGTACAACGATAGCCTGCCTTCTCCAATAGAGCTCTTTTCGTGTGTACTGAAATAAAGATCCTTCTCCGCCGGGCCCTACGGGTCGTGATTGGGTAGGTTGCAGGATATTGCTGTGAGGTTCTTGTGGAAACAATATTGGGCTCAAGTTGTCGGCCATGTGCGCTCATTTTGTTTCCGGCGCAGGAGTTTTGGGTTTGATGACTTGAAGCTTCTGCCGGCAGTGACGCCTCATTTCGATCTGGGAGCAGATCTTGTCTTTGTAAACTCTGTTCAGTGTTTGGCATTAAAACTCCCGCGCCGGAGTTTGACTTTCTTTGTTTTCGTTTTGGATCAAGCTTTTCTACCGCAATTTTTAGCGCTCTTTTGATTGCAGTAGCTGTACTTGGGTTTGGATTGGTTCCCGACAAAAGCTCTTTCATTCGGTTCAAAAGTTCCATGGTTTCTTGATCTACGACCACTTTCAATTCGACATTTTCGGCATCTAAAGGGCGCTCTCGTTCCACAGGCATTGCCGCTGGCGAAATTGTGCGCAAGATCTTTTCAGTCTCGCGCGAGGACTTGTGCTCAATCTTTTGCAGCAGCGCCCTTCGTTCTTCAAGAGTGACTCTTTTCTTGCTCATCCGCTCTTGGTTTTTGCAAAACTGTTGCACCATGGCGACGGAGGTTAAGCTTACTTTAGCTGAATCTATGGCTTCTTTGACTTCGGGCATGTTCTTTGAGAACCGCATTGCTTGGATCCGGCGATGTGCAGAACCAGCACAGTATCCAAGCTCGTGAGTGGCGTAGTCCCAAAGCGAAGCAAACCCGAGTTTTGAATAAAGTCTTCGCGCCTCAACCTCTTCCAGGTGCTCGATCACGAGAATCGTGAATTCACGTTCCTTTTCGACGCAGATTTTTGTTTGTTTGAGGAGGTCTGAGTCAGAAAGGGATTTTAGGTTTCTGATTGGATTTGTCATTCGGTATGCACTCCTTACCGAAGGGGGTATGAGCAAGCTTCGTACCATTGCATCATTTTTTCTGGCTAAAATGTCAGTAGGCCTCCTCTCAAGCTTCCTACCCGTCGGTGATCGCCGTCAAATAAAGCTTCTCAAAACTCAGTTACTAGAATCCACTTTTTACTCTTGGGTCGTACTCCTCTGCTTTGAACCAGTAACGATAACCGTTTACTCATGAAAACCAAAACTCTTTAGAACCATTTTTATTGAGATCCGTGACTCCGATCAGATGGTGAAATCCCCAATCATTTTCTGGTTCTCCGCACGACTTTTTCTTGCAAAGCTTATGGGTCTTGCTGAGAAGGGAGATCTCATCTGGCTTAGCCTGCCTAGCTTCTGGATCAATCCCACCGGCTTTCTTGGTCATCGCCACTTCCAGGCCAGCGCCTTTCATTCCCTTGGCTTGAAAACTAAAAAAGCAACGCTCCGACTCAACGCCATCGTAAGAAACAGTATATTTCAGTATTGAAGGCCCAACCGCTTTCACGAAAGATACTTTTTTAGCTGCTGTCAGAGTATTGTGCTTAACAGGCACAATTGCCGAGCTGTCTTTTTTGATTCCCAGGGTGCCAATCAAACCCCATCTTGGAGCATTCCTAGGACAATAGCCTCTTTAGGGAGCTCTGTCTCCGCAGGGCAGAAGTGAGTTTTTAAGCAATGTTCACTGACTTGGGGTACTCCTTGTAGCGCGCAGTTTTCTTCGCCATAGCCTGACGTCTTGAAAAAGCTGAAAGAAAAGGGGAAAGTGAGAAAATATGAAATGGTTTTCATAAGATGAAGAATCGCAGTAGTATTCGGCGTTCTCTAGAACACTTGACAAAAGCTCTCTTTAATCTGATAAGTGCAATCAACTTTATCTGGAGCTATTATACTCAATCTTAGAATCATTCCTCTTACTTTGTTGTTTTCTCTGATTCCTTTGCTTGGCCACGCTTTTTCAGATCGCTTGGAATGTACTGTTATCAAGCTCGAACATGTCCAGGCGGGACAGTTTAAGCTTGCTGAGCCCCCTGTTGTTTCTAATCGACTTATTTTAAAGCGAGGAGAGGAATCCATCGGCCCAATTTATTTTGGGAAGGAGCATAAGTTTACCGTTCGAGTTACAACTCAACTAGGCATGCTAAAAATTCTAGTGATCGAGGCGGAAGACCAAGTTCCACTGGTCGATACCGAGATTCACTTTGAAGATTCCACAAGGACTTACCCAAAAAAGATTTCGAAAGTTTTGTTCTTTTACGATGATGACCACTGGCAGCTGACGTGTATTTGACAGGGTTTGAGTAAAAAATCACTCTTCTAGTTGCTACTAGAACCCGCTTTCTTGCGATGATCTACACAAACCAACGGCGTCAAGCAGGCAGACATTTTGAACAAGCTAGTAAAATCCAGGCCCAGAACCCTAACCCAATCTCTCTAGAACTTCCTCAAGCCGACACAAACCTTCTTCTAGCTCTTCATCTGTGATCGATAGCGCTGGCTGAAAACGCACGGATGCCGCATATGTCATCGCAAGGATGCCGCGCTCAACGCCAAGCGTGTAAAGCCGTTCAGTTTTTTCTTTGGAAAGAGGCGTTTTCTTCTCTCGGTCCGACACCAGCTCCATCGCCAAAAACAACCCTTTGCCGCGTACTTCGCCGACGAAAGGAAATTTCTCGTGCCACCATGCGAGCCTTGCCAGAAATTTTTCACCTTGGCGTCGCGAATTTTCAACCAAGTTCTCTTCGACGATCGTGTTCACCGACGCGTAAGCAGCGGCCGAAGCCAGAGGATTGCCACCATAACTTGATGAGCTCCCGCTGGGTGCCGCAAACGGCTGTGCAGAAGATATCTCTTCACGTGCGGCCAAGGCCGAGAGCGGAAATCCAGAAGCGATGCCCTTACCGAGCGTGATGATGTCCGCTTCGACCCCAACCTCAGGCGAAGCGAACATCGTGCCTGTTCTTCCAAAACCCGTGATCATTTCATCTGCGATCAAGAGAGCGCCAAATTCTTTCGCGATGCTTGCAATCGCAGGCAGCCACTCCTTCGGGGGAATCACGTTACCCGCAGTGCCTTGCATCGGCTCTACGATGATCGCGGCAAGTGCGCCGGCGCTCTGGTGTTTGATCGTGTCACGCGCAAACTCAGCGCAAAGCATTCCGCAAGAAGGGTATTTGAGGTTAAAGGGGCAGCGGTAGCAATTCGCGTAGGGTGCCGAGAGATTGCCTGGCGGAAAAGGGCCTAAGCCCTGCTTGGCGGGAGTGCCCATGAGCGCCATGGTTCCCATGGTCTTGCCGTGGAAGCCTCCCCAGAAACTTAAGAATTCCCATTTTTTTGTATGAGACTTGGCAAGCCTCATCGCAGCTTCAACGGCTTCAGTGCCGCCCGAATAAAGTTGTACGCGCTCTAAATGTTTCGGCAAAACCGTCGCCAAAAGCTCAAAAAGTTTCACCCGCGCTTCGCTGGTGAAACTTCCCACCGTCAATCTTTCGGCTTGATCCTGGATGGCCTTCACGTATTTCGGATGGCAGTGTCCAAGGGCATTCACGCCTATGCCTCCGATGAAATCAATATACTCGCGGCCTTCTACATCCCAAAGCCGCGAGCCTTTTCCTTTATCCATCGTCACACCTGCTAAAATCGCAAAGTGCTGAAGGCCTGGGGTGAGATGTTTATTCTCGCGATTCCGAAGATCTTTGGAAGATGTGTTTGATGACGAATGCATTTGAATTCTATATTCCTTTGAGGGCTGATTAAACCGCCCTCCTACGTTCTAGGCCGTGGCGGAAAAACAAAATAGCGGTGCAAGGGGTAATTCCAGCCCCAGCCTACGGCTAACGACACAACCGCTTTGCTCATCAGATAACTCAATTGGGCGAATTCCGTAAAGAGAAAGACGAACAGCGTGTTTAAGACCAAAGAGCCTGCGGCGACTATCGTGTACCTGAACCCTTGGGCATAAATACGTCCATGGCGATGTTCAAAGGCCCAGTATTTGTTGAGTAGAAAGTTCGCGATGGCACCCAAAAGAGCGGCTATGGCTGTCGCAATGACATAATAAACGCCTAAAAATTCCACCAGGCAGTACAAACTCAAGAAATCTACAACGGTCGCTGCAAACGCTGTAAAAGCCGCTCGTGAGAATGAGCGCTTGTGGCTCTCGATAAACCGTTTCAAGATTCCAACAAAGGATGGCCTAATTTCCGTTGGGTCTGGAAGCGCCGCCATCTCTTTCCCTTAAGGTTGAATACAAAACCTGGAAGCGGCGAATTGCGGTCGCATTTGCAAACACGGCAACCAAGGCGACTGCCACGAGAAGGGGATAATGAAGTGGGAGTTGCCTGCCGGCCTCAAACCAACTCGTCAGCAGGGGGCTTAAGAAAGCACCCCCACCGAGGTAGGCCGCACGCTCTGGCCGTCTCATCCAACCTTTGGGAATCTCAATCTGCAGAGCTTCTGCTTTGGCTTGAGAATAACTTACCATCAATGAACCCAGGAGGGCCAAGAGCACCATCGCCATGGCGATCGGTTCGAAGCGGTAATAAATTACAAGGCCACCTAGTAAGAAAAACTCGGTGTAGCGGTCTACTGCAGCGTCAAGCACTTCGCCGGCATCTGAAGCGATGCCTCGAGAGCGAGCCACCATTCCATCCAGGGTGTCAAAAAGTGCCGAGACAATGCTTAAACCCCCGGCAAGCGAGATGGCGCCAAAAGCTGCGGCAACTCCGCTAAAGAATCCCAGAGTAAGACAAGTCCAAGAAAAAACATTGGGAGAGAGTTTGAAATAAGTCGCGAGTCTTCCGATGGGACTTAAGATCCAATAAGCAAACTCCATCGGAAACTGGCCAAGAAACGGGCTAGAGCCTTGTTTTTGAATGCGTGCGCTGATTTGGCGCCCGTGAAAGAGCTCTCTTCCTGCAAACGCTGCCATCGCAACTGCTGCCATGGCCAATAACCAAAGCTGGACGTACATCCCTGGACTATCCTCCTAAAGTTCAAATCTTGCCTGATCACGCATTAGGGCGCGGTTCTGTTCTTTCTTCATCTACACCGTAGTAGGTGAGGCCGAGATGGTTGATCAGTTCTTCGCCACCCAAGAATCTTAGGGTGTTTTGCAGTTTCAACTGTTGCACGAACAAGTCGTGTTCCGGCTGAAGGCCTGGAGCTGCCATCGGGCTCTTGAAGTAAAAGCTCATCCATTCTTGAATGCCTGAGAAGCCCGAGCGTTGCGCAAGATCAAGAAACATCGCGATGTCTAGTGCCACCGGGGCGGCTAAGATGCTGTCGCGACACAAGAAGTTGATCTTGATTTGCATAGGATAACCCAGCCAACCGAAGATATCGATGTTGTCCCAGCCTTCTTTGTTATCGCCCCGCGGAGGATAATAGTTGATGCGTACGACGTGAGAATAGTCGCCATAAAGGTCTTTGTGTTGTTCTGGCTGCAAGATCTGGTCAAGCACGCTGAGTTTCGTGATCTCTTTGGACTTGAAAGAGCCCGGGTCATCAAGAACCTCGCCATCACGATTGCCAAGGATATTGGTGGAATACCAACCGTTCAAACCCAATAGTCTTGCCTTAAGGCCTGGAGCCAAGATGGTTTTCATCAAGGTCTGGCCCGTTTTGAAATCGCTTCCAGCAATCGGAACGTTCTTGATTTTCGAAAGTTCCTGGAGCGCGGGCAACTCTACGGATTGGTTGGGCGAGCCATTGGCATAAGGCACGCCTTCCATGAGAGCTGCGTAAGTGTAGATCATGCTTGGGGCAATGCCCGGATCATTTTTCCTCAGGCCTTCTTCGAACTTCGCAAGTGTTGAGTGCACTTCGCCAAGCTTGATATAGCTTTCGGTAGATGCGCACCAGACCATCACAACGCGAGAAAGGTTGTTGTCGCGGACGAACTTGCGAATGTCTTCGCGAAGTTGATCCGCAAGCTCCATCTTGTTTTTGCCTTTTTTGACGTTCGGGCCACTGATGCGTTTGATGAACTCAGGATCAAAGACCGCGGCCATCGGCTTTATCTTCTCAAGCTGCGGCCTGAGTTGTTCGAGCAGCGCGCTTTCAAGAACGTTAGCGTTCTTCGCGGATTCATAGGCGTTGTCGGTGAAGATGTCCCAGCCGCCAAACACGACTTGATCAAGATTCGAAAAAGGAAGGAAGTTTTTAATGTCGACAGTGCGGTTCTGGTTTCGTTTGCCCAGACGGATTTTTCCCATCTCGACAAGAGAGCCGACGGGTTTCGCAAGCCCGAGCTTTACCGCTTCCACCCCTGCAATCATCGTGGTGGCTACCGCTCCAAGCCCCGGAGTGAGGATTCCGAGTTTACCTTCTGCGCTCTTTACTTTTGTGCCTGTCTTATTTTGTTGCATGTGCAAACAGCATCCTTTCTGAGGTGAACCCTATTCCAATATCGAAGTTACTCAGATTTGTCTTGTCTAATTTGTCGGGTTTTAGACCAACTCCTTACTGCTTCTGGGTTTTTAAACTATTGAGAATTTGTTGTGGCTGCCGGGGAGCTTAATCCAGGTGTCACTTCCGTACCGACGGCGCGTGTGAGCTCAGCCCAGGTCATATTTACTTTATAAATAGCTTCCCAATGGTCTTTAACTGTCTTTGCCCGAGCAAGATAGGCATCTATTAGGTTCTTAATTTCACTTACTCCAATGGAATAACCCATGGTCTCACTGACAAGCCATTTCTTACCGATGGTGAAAGCATCGCGGCTGGCCTCAAGCCTGCTTTGCGCTTCGGCCATGTCGGCCAGCACTTTTTTGAGCTCGAGTCGAAAGCCAGTTTTTGCATACAGCTCTTTTCTTTCAAGCTCGTCGATTTCCGCTTGAAGCAGGGCTTCATTCGCCAAGGTGGTTGCAAAGTCCCAAGTCCACTGCACGCCGGCACCCACGCCTCCGGTGCTGCGATTGTAGGGATCAAAGGCATAAGCGGACTGTTGGCGTTCACGCATGTTTGAATACCCGAAGGTGAGCATGCCTCCGACAAAGAAAATTGGGAATTTATTCGTTTTTTCAGCTTCAAGAAGCGCTCGCTTGGCTGCTATGCCGTTTGTGACTTGTGCAAGCTCAGGCCTGTTTTGAACCATCAATGCAATCAGTTGCTCTTCACTAGGGGGCGCATCTGGAATGGCCGTTAAGGTTGTGTCCTGTGGAATGGTTTGTTCGTTGGGGTCAAATCCTAACTGCAGCGAAAGGGCATGTCTTGCGAGGGTGCGGAGTTTTTTTGCTTCTTCAAATCGGAATTTCGCCTCAGCGGCAAAGATCTTTAGCCTGTAGTAGTCGCGTTTGGCGATAGAGGGCCTCTTTTTTTTCTGATCTTCGTCAGCTTTTCCTAAAATTTCTTCGACATCTTTTTTGCCGTCGTCAAGGAATCGGTAGAGTTGTTCCGTGAGGATAGCTCCATAGAAAAGTCCTTTTACGTCGTAGGCAAGCTGGTCCAAGTCTTTTCGAAACTGAGCTTTGGCCACGTCAGATCCACGTGCGGCGGCTTCTCTTAGGCTTGAAAGTTTTCCCCACGCGAAAACGGGTTGAAGAATGGTGACCGAACTTTGAAGCCAGATTCCCCAGCTGTCGAGGTCGCGTTCAGACCTTAGTGCATCTCCCGTTTCTCTATAGATCGGGCTTAAGATCGCCGTGCCGATCACCTTGGGGAAACCCGCCGCGCGCGCCTGTTTTTCCCGGGCCGCGGCTTGATCGATTAAAGTCTGGGATACAGCCTGATTGAGGTTGTTCTTGGCTGCGAGATCAAGGGCTTCTTTAAGTGTTACCATGCGTGGAGCAGAAGCGCTTGCTTGCGAACACCAGAGGGCTAAGGATGCGGCAAGAATGGATGAGAGCGTGTGCACCGTTGGTCTCTAAAAGAAATCAGGATTTCTTTTTCTTGGGCTCTTCGAGTTGAGCTAAGCGCTTTTTCATTCGAGCAATCAGCCCGCTTACACCTTGTTTTTGAACCACTTCACGAAACTGATCGTGTACATTTTCGACCCAGCGTTCACCTTCAACGGCAAGGTCAACCACGCGGTATGTATCGCCGCTTCGGGCAAGCCAATATTCGACTGTCGACCTTCGGTCGCCTTTGGTAACCACAGAAGTGATGTGCACCTTTTGGCCTGCCTGGCGCTCAGAAGTGTAAGCGATTGAGACGTCTTCAAAAAACTTCGGAGCTTCAGGGTATACTGTCTTCGTAATAATGCCCTTGAGCAGACGCCTGATCTCTTGTCGTTGAGCGGGAGTCGCCTTGTGAGTCAAATCGCCAAGGGCTTCTTCAGCAAGAACGTGAAAATCAACCAACGACTCAATTGTCTTTACGTGTTGTGCACGAACAGCGGGATTATTGAGTTCTTTTGCCTGGGCGATGATGGTCTCTACTGCTCCGCGCGGGGTAGTTGCCACAGGATGAGTTGCTGCGTGTGCTTGAATACCTACGGCGGTGAAGCTCAGGAGCAACAACGAAAACAGAAAACTTGCTTTTCGGTTCATAGGTTTAAGGTCATACCGCTTTGTCGCAATGAATAAAAGAGGGAAACTCTCATTATCAGACCCAAGCGCTCTTCTATTCCAGGCGAATGCGAGAAGGCCTATTCAGCCGCTTTTAGTGTTGCTACGAAGCCCAGTCCGCCGGCTGCGCAGATGCTGATCATGCCACGCTTTATCTTCTCTTCTTGAATTTGAGTCGCAAGGTTCATCACCAAGCGCGCTCCTGTAGCGCCAAAGGGATGACCTAGCGGAATCGATCCGCCTTTGGGGTTGATGCGTTCGTGTGAAGGAGCCTTAAAGGACTGTCCTCCCAAGCGTTTCTTGCACCATTCGGGGTTGGCGAGTGCGCGCAAATTGCACAAGACTTGCGCAGCGAATGCCTCATGCATTTCAATGACGTCAAAATCTTCAAACGTGCGTTTTTGACGGCTGAGCAGGCGATGGATCGCGTAAGGAGGAGCCATGAGCAGGCCTTCGTAGCGGATATCGACCGCGGCCATTTCAAAATCATCAAGGATCGCAAGAACGGGCCACCCTTGGCTGCGTGCAAAGTCTTCATCGGCAAGCAAAACAGCGGCCCCGCCATCGGTGAGCGGGCTCGCGTTGGCTGCCGTGATTGTGCCGTCTTTTGTGAATGCAGGCTTTAACTTTGAAATCTTCTCGTAACTCGTGTCACCGCGGATCAGATTGTCTTTCGGAGCTCCTTTTATTTTAGCGGGCGCAGTGAAGAATTTCTCGTGCCAGCCTTGAAACTTTGCGGCGCGTGAATGTGTTTGAACGGCCCATTCATCTTGTTCAGGGCGGGGAATGCTCCATTCCTTGACCATGAGTTCGCAGTGCTCTCCCATGCTGAGACCGGTGAGCCTCTCCGCGACGGGAGGGATCTGGGGCATCAGGTGTTTGGGGCGCAACCGCATGAAGCTTTTAATCTTGTCTGAAGTGGTTTTCGAAAATTGAAGGTCACCAAGTGCTTGGCCAAAAGGTTTTGGAAAACTCACCGGAAAATTCGACATGCTCTCAGCCCCGCCCGCAATCGCCCACGAGACAGCGCCGCGTGAGATCCAACCAGCCGCTTCAGCGACTGAGGAAAGGCTTGTTGCGCAAGCCATGATGGTTGAAAAGGCGCGCGTCTGAGGATGAAGTTTGCTTTCGAGCACTATCTCGCGGGCAATGTTGCTGACATCAGGATGTTGAATGACTGCTCCGAAGACCACAAGCCCGCGAGTGTCTGAACCTAAATTGAATTTTTCGGCAAGAGCGTTTACAGGGGCTTGTCCTAGTTCGATTGCAGAACAGTTTCGAAGCGAAGTGCCCATTTTCGTGAACGGAGTTCTTGTGCCTGCGATGACCGCGACTGCCATAAAAGTATGCTCCTTTTGGGGGGTTGGCAGCAATGAGTATATCTGCTAGAGAAGAGCCACGCTTCAAAAATTTTATATTTCGAAAGAAAGAGGTGACCTCAATGGTAAAACTATATCAAAAAGCTCCTGAGTTCTCGACTCAAGGTTATTTTGAAGGGAAGATCTCAAATTTTTCATTGAAAGATTGGCAAGGTAAATGGGTAGTTTTGTTTTTCTATCCTCTCGATTTCACCTTTGTTTGCCCTACGGAACTACAGCAGTTCAGCGAACGCCACGAGGCCTTCAAACGTTTAAACACCCAGATCGCAAGCTGCAGTGTCGACAGCCCATACTCGCACCAAGCATGGTCAAAGAGTGAATTGAAGGAACAGAAGTATCCGATGCTCTCAGACCTCAATCACGCGATCAGTACTTCATATGGCTGTTACCTTGAAGACAAAGGAATCGCGCTTCGTGCCACTTATATCATTGACCCTCAAGGCTTATTGCAGTGGGCCGAGTACAATCCTCTCAATGTTGGACGCAGCGCCGACGAAGTTCTGCGAGTTCTGACTGCTCTTCAAACGGGCGAGCTCTGCGGTGCTGGTTGGAAAGCCGGTGAGACGACGCTTACGAAGAAGCTGGGCTTGAAGTAAGAGAAAAGACTTTTAGTCGTCTTTTGTATTGCGAATCGAGCTAGCATTGCTAGCATACAGGGGTGGGTAGCATTTGAACTCAAGTGCTGCCCACCTTTTTTTGTACCTCGTGAAGGGAGTGACTTGGTGCGGAGTGAATATCGGCTTTTGATTTTGTGGGGGATTGTCGCAGTCCTACAAGGTTGTGCCTCTTCTGGCTCGGTCCGAAATGAAGAGGTTGCTGCCGCTGGTCACGATGGAGACAGCCAAGTGATTGTCGTTCCTGCGCCAGGCGAAGAATCTGATGAGGAAGATGACCTGCCGCCAGGACACGAACGCTCGGCGGCAATTGAGAGTGAAAAACAGCTCAAACTGATTCGTGAGAATCCTTCCTCAGCCATCCAACACTCAAGCCTCACTAAGGGCGTAATACAGAGAAATGGCCTTGGCGTTTTTACAAAAATAAATCTTCAGGTCGAACATGCCGACGTGCGTTTGGTAGCAGGCCAGCCGGTTCGCAAGGGCAAACTCAATGTCGCTTTGCTGCGAGGGCGTCCTGAGTGCAATGTGCGGGTTTCTGAAACGGACGGGGTGCTCGATGTGGTTGAGGCGCCCGGAGAAGCAAGAACGGTGCAACAGATTTCAGGGGTGGGAAAATCGGGAAGATCCTCGGTTCCAGACGCCAAATGCCACTTTGAAATTGAGATGGAACTCTCAGAGAGCGCAGAGCTTTCGGTGGATCTCAAACGAGGCTCTATTTTCTTGGAACAATGGCCGCGCTCAGCGCATTTAAAACTAGGTTGGGGCGAGGTCGCCGTTGGAAATGCCGGAGCCCTCGTTGTTGAATGCGGTCGGTGTACGCTAACTGGTGAAGAAATTGATGGGCCTGTTCGTTTTCAACTCGAGTCTGGGAACGTGGGACTTGCGGGTTTAAGCAGCTCGGTCGAAGGCCAGACTTTGGGCGATGCCGTCTTAAAATGGAAGAAAGTGAGACCCAAAGCGGAAGTGAAAGTCGTCAGCCGCGCCGGAGATGCGATTTTATTTTTTCCAAGTGGCGTGCCGCTTTCACTCGAATTGCAGGCGCCGCGAGGCGATGTTAGCTCAAAAGTAGGGAAAGAGAACCATCAAGGCGTGCCTGTTTCCGTGACCGCTCAAGCAGGCAATGTGCGCGTTTATCGCGTTGGCAAAGCGCCTTAAACGCCTTTGGCATTGCTCCTGGAATAAAAAGAAATTGCGAGGCATTGATCAGCTTTCAGCAATTCGAATGCCAGATTCTTTCAGTTTTTCAGGCCACAAAAAAACATTGTCGATCAGCCGTGTCTTCTCGAGGTGAGCGGCCAAAGCAATGAGCCAGGATCGCGAGTCGTCAAGGGGACCGTCAGCAGTTTTGAAGTCTGGCAAACAGACGCAGTCCAAATATTGAACTTTAAAACCCAGCTGGTTGAGGTCTTCTCGCGCTTTCTCAAGAGTCGGGCCGAGAGGCGCTTTCGCCTGAAGCAACGCGCGAAGGTTTGTCAGGCAACGGTAAAGCGCTGGTGCAGTTTCCCTTGCCTGTGGAGAGAGATAAGAATTGCGCGAGCTCATGGCGAGTCCATCGGGTTCGCGTACGGTAGGAACTCCGACGATTTGAGCGGGTAAATTCAAATCACGCGCCATTTGATTTAAGACAAAAAACTGTTGGGCGTCTTTGAGCCCAAAGTAAGACAGTGTCGGTTGAACCAGGTTGAAAAGTTTTAAAACCACTGTTGTGACGCCGCGAAAATGGCCGGGCCTGAATCTTCCGCACAGAGGTTTTGAGATCTCGGTTTCTTCAACGAAAGTAGAATAACCTTGAGGGTAGATCTCGTCTGGAGTCGGGGCAAAAACGGCATCGACGCCACATTCTTTGGCGATCTCGAGGTCGCGTTCAAGCGTGCGGGGATACTTTGCAAGATCCTCATTGGGACCGAATTGGGTGGGATTCACAAAAATTGAAAGCACGGAAGTCTCGCACTCCAAGCGGGCTTTTTTGAGAAGAGTCGCGTGTCCCTGGTGCAGAGCGCCCATAGTGGGTACGAAACCCACCCGTTTATTTGCGAGAGTGCTGCGCCACTCACGCAGCGCTTGGGCTTTGTGAAAGACTTTAATGGCTGAGCTCATTGGTGCTCCTAAGGCTTGGCGTGTTTTGAGTGCGGTCGATGAGACCCAGTAGGATTCTAGCCAATTCCGTTTTTGAATGAGTGCCGATCGGTGTGAGTTCATTTTTCGTAATCCAGAAACCTGAGTTCTCTAGGCTCTCAAAACCTTGATGGGATTGTGAGACGTCATTGGCAAAGACCGCATCGCAGCCTTTGGCCGAAAGTTTTTGGCGCGCGTATTCTACGATGTCACGGGTTTCAGCGGCAAAACCGATGACCTTCTGGTTTCTTTCCCTACGGCGCGAGACTTCCGCCAGGATGTCGAGGTTCTCACGCAGCTTTAGAGAAGGAATGAGCGTCCCTTTTTTTAGTTTTTCTTGATGAGGATTATCGATATCCCAATCTAAAACGGCAGCAGCACCAATGTAGACATCTGCACTTGGCCAAAGTTCAAGCACAGCTTGGGCCATCTCTTGAGCTGTGGTGACCGATATTTTTTTTGCTGACCGAGGAAGCTCGACCGTGGTGGGCCCGCAGATCGCCGTTACTTTATGCCCGCGTTGCACGGCTGCCCAGACAAGAGCCGCTCCCATAAGTCCACTTGAGCGGTTTGAGAAGTAGCGTACCGGATCGACGGGGCTGCGAGTGGGACCCAGTGAAATCAAAAGGCGCTCATTCTTAGGTGTTGCATGAAAACTCTCTGCCACCTGTTCGCAGATCTGGTCGGGTTCAACCATTCTTCCCAGGCCTTCTTCTCCGCAGGCGGTGGCGCCGCTCGCGGGTCCAAGGAAACGAACGCCACGTGTTTTTAGTCTTTCAATGTTTTCTTGTGTCGCGGGGTTTGAGTACATCTGCGGATTCATCGCGGGAGAGATGCAAATCGGTCCTTGAAACGCGAGAAGCTCAGTAGTGAGCAAGTCATCCGCGAATCCGTGGGAAAGCTTTGCGATCGTATTTGCGGTTGCGGGGGCGATGAGCGCAAGGTCAGCCCAGCGGGCGGTGTCGATGTGGTGCGTGCCTTGGGTGGATTGTTCCCAGAGTGAACCCAGTACGGGGTTTTGAGACAAAGTTTCAAGCGTGACTTTGGTGACGAATTTCTCGGCCGATTCGGTCAGTACGACCCTGACTTCCGCACCACAATCTCGAAACAGCCGAATCAGTTCGCAAGATTTGTAGGCTGCGATGCTGCCTGTGACGCCTAGGAGGATCTTCTTGTCTTTGAGGACGAACCTCAAATTATCTCGAACGAATGGAGTCATAAAGAAAGGCGATTCCTTTCAAGGTCAAATCCGCGTCGAAATGGTTGATTTGCGTCGTGAGCCCTTTGAGCAGCTGACTGATCCCGCCGGTGGCGACAACCATGGGCTCAAGCGGTTTGAGTTCTTTTTTAAAACGCTCTACCATCCCATCAATCATCGACGCATATCCAAGCAAGATGCCTGATCTTAGGGCTTCCTGCGTACTTCCGCCAATGGCTCGCTCTGGAGGAACAAGCTCAACGGCAAAAAGCTTCGCCGTGTTTTTTGCGAGAGTCTCGATCGAAAGTTCGATCCCCGGCATGATCGCGCCACCGAGGTATTCTTGTTCTGCCGAAATGGCGCAGAGAGTGGTTGCCGTGCCCGAGTCTATGATGATGGCGGGCGCACCGTAGATGCGGATTGCAGCCTCTGAATTCACCAACCGGTCAGCGCCCACTTGCCCAGGAGGATCCGCTTTGATTCGAAATGAAAAAGGCGAGGTGTGGTCTAGAAACGAAATGGCTTGATCTCGAAAGGCGTTTCTCAGCATTGCCGTGAAAGAGGGCACCACCGAAGAGACGACGGTCGCGCTGAATGCCTTGATGTCCAGGCCTTCAAGTTTAAGCAAGGTGTAGAGTTTCGTCCTGAACTCATCTGCCGTGCAAATCGGGTGAGTAGAAAGGCGCCAAGTCTTTTTTAACGAGAGGCTTGGGCCTTTTGGGTCGCGTTGCCCTGCGGACCAAAAGCATCCCAGAACGGTATGAGTGTTTCCGACGTCAATGGCTAGGAGCATGCTTTGATTCTCCGGTATTCAGGTCTGCCTTAGTGCGCGAGATGAATTGTCTTGCGGCATCCTTTAGATCTTCTCGTAGTTCAGCCACCGGATTCACAAAGCGCGGCACGTGTCCCAAGGTGAGGCCCACCAAATCATGGATCACAAGGACTTGTCCATCGCAAGCGTTGCCAGAACCTATGCCGATCGTGGGGACCGAAGCTGCATTTGTGATCTCTGCCGCAAGCGAGGGCTCGATGCATTCAAGAACGATGGCAAAAGCACCCGCTTCGCTTAACGCAAGCGCGGATTCCTTGAGGTAGTTCTGCTCGTGGAGGTTCTTCCCATGCATGCGGTAAGTGCCAAGCGCATGAATGCTTTGCGGAGTAAGCCCAATGTGCGCCATCACCGGAACTCCCGCTCTCGCAAGGGCTCGCACTGTCTCGGCGTACTCAAGGCCGCCTTCCAGCTTGACCGCTTGGGCCTGAGCTTCTTTGAGGAAGCGCCCGGCGTTCTCTAAGGCCTTTTCCTGACTCACTTGATAACTCATGAAGGGCATATCGCCCACGACAAGAGCCCTTTTGGCTGCCCTAGTTACGGCTTTGGCGTGTCTGAGCATGTCTTCCATTGTCACTGAAAGCGTATTGGGTTCGCCATAAACTACGGTGGCGAGACTGTCTCCCACGAGTAAGATCTCAACACCTGTTTCATCGAGCAGAGCCGCCGTGGGATAGTCGTAGGCAGTAAGCATGGTGAGCTTTTGTTTGCCTTTCTGGTTCCGAATCCAGGGAACAGTGATCGCTTTAACACTCAGTGAGCTGCTCATGATTTTTGTGGTTCGCTTTCTTTGAAAAGGTTGCGTTCAAGCTCTTCGAGCTTGCTTCGAAAAATCTCCGCTTTGTCTTTCCACTGTGGGCTGCGCATTTGCCTTACGAACTCGCCGTTTGTGATCGTGTTGAGTTGCGAGTCAAAGACCGAAGGCGCATCAGACTGGTAGAGTGCTTCGCGCATTAGAGTTGCCCCGCATTGGGCAGCCGGACTGATCGCCTTGAAAGTCGCGGCGGGACCTCGTTCTTTGATGAGGCTCGCGATCAATTCAAGCTCAGTGAAGCATTCTTCTCGAATCAGTCGCTCTGGTATGCCCGCCTTTTGCATTTTCTCTAAGGTCCATTCTAGAAGGGTGAAAACCCCTCCGCAAAGAAGACCCTGTTCCGAAATCAGATCGCCAATAGCTTCTTGCTCAAAGGTTGCGCCGATTAGATTCGATTCAGAAAAGCCTAAACTCTTCGCAAGCCTCAAGAGAAGCCCTCTTGCATGAGGCGACTGGGCGTAAAACCCCGCCCCTAAACCATGCGGGCGGGGATGGTGTTTCTGAAACTCGCCCAGCAGGCGCGGACCTACGGCCTTCGGAGCCAGAAGCGCAAGCTCGTGTTGCGGGTTTTTCACGGTGAGTTCATTGGAATAGACGGCGTAACCATGAGCCAAGATGAGCAGAAGTTTCTGGTCGAGTCTCGCGAGCACTTCTTGATAGATCATGCCAATCTTGTGATCCGGGCAAAGAAAAGCAACGGCTTGAAGCGTGGTTGTAGCGGCAAGCGCATGAGGCAAGTCCGCGAGCAGACGAGAAGAAAAGCCTTTTGCTACCGCGCGTCCAAAGGAAGGGCTTTTGCGATCATGCAAATAGACGTGCACCTCAAGCCCTTGGGTGCGCAATGCCTCGGCCCAAGCGCTTGCTTGACTGCCAAATCCGATGAGATGTATGTCTTGCTTCACGCGCGCTCCTTGAGCCGGTTGAGTTCTGAATAGCCTGCTTTTTAAAGCTTTAAAACACGGTACTAGAGCTGTTTTCTACCATTGATGGAGATCCAGTGCAACGCACGCTACTCAAGTCGAAAGTTTATCGCCTTAAAGTCACTCACGTCGAGCCGGCTTTAGAGGAATGCTTAAAGATCGACCGCGAGATTTTGCGGGGAGCAGATATCTGGCCGTTTGAACGGGTGGAAGTTTACAATCATGAAAATGGGGCAAGATTTTCGACTGTCGTGCAGCCGGTCGATCAGCCTGTTGGTGGGGTAGTCTTGGGGGGAGCGGCTTCAAATCTTGTGCAACGAGGTCATCTTATTACAGTGGTGGCCTTTGTTTCATTGAGTGAGCAAGATCTTCTGCGGTACAGCCCGAAGGTTGTTCGCGTGAATTCAGAGAATCGAGTCATGCCCAAGGATTGAGTCCAAATCTTCAACGTGCTGATCCCATCAAAATCAGCGCATTTTACTGTAAAGACTTTATACTCAAAGCAGCTATCGAAATTGTCTAAGTTTTTGACATGCGTTCAACAGCTCTCCAAAACTAGTCAGATAAAGTTAAGTAAAAACAATAGTTTATACTGGCACCCTCATTGCAATGCTTAGTGTCAAGAGAGACAGAGAGGGAGTTATGAAGAGTAAAGTATTCTATTATTTATTGGCTTTAGGATTAGCCACCGCCGTACCGGTGATGGCACAGGCTCAGGAAGAACAGCTGGCCCTGCCAGACGAAGAGGCAGGCCTTGAGGTGGGTGAAACCACGATTACGTATGGCGAAGAGTCCCAATCACCTGCAAAAAAGGAAGAGAATCCGAAGAATCCCGCACCTGTATGGACTAAAAGACTTCTCGATAAGAGCGGATGGGGCGGAGGCGTTGGATATTCCATCAGCTCAGAGCCTGGCGCTAAATTTAATGGCGTGGAATTCAGAGGTGGTTACCGAGATCGCTTCGGCGGATCCCCTACCAACGGTTCAAAATTCGAGGCCATTTTAGGCTTAGAACAAGAAGGATGGGTCACTCCCGGAATTAACGCAGAGTATCGCCTGCGTTTTCTAGACAAGGGTCTGGAAACAAGCGCCGATCTCGTGGGTTTATTCACCATCGGTGGACGTGGGCGTACGAATCTTGCGACGAAAACCGGCGTGGGTGAAGTCATCGCAGCTGTCGGTCCCATGTTTTGCACTAAAGACCCTGC
This sequence comes from Bdellovibrionota bacterium, assembly GCA_040754655.1. Classification (GTDB taxonomy): domain Bacteria; phylum Bdellovibrionota; class UBA1018; order UBA1018; family UBA923; genus JBFMCE01. The sequence continues at coordinate 34,132 of JBFMCE010000022.1, forward strand.
GAAGCTGTGCGTGCGTTTGTTAGGCACGGCTGGAGGTCGTTATTTCAGAGAAATAGTGGGATCTGATGATTTTAGAGAAAAGATTGGATCAAAACTAGAGAAAGTGGATCACACATTGGGTTTCGGAGGCGCTGACTTGGGTTTTGGACTTCAGCTTCCTGGGCTCAACGCTTTGGGCGGTCTTATTCGGTTTGTCGCTATAGATGCAGACCTCAAGTGGTTGTATCAATCAAACCCTGATAAAGCAGGAGCGCCTGTGAAAGACGCCCTTACCCTTATAGGTGAGATTGAGGTCGGGATATTCAACTTTATGAGCCTCCTTATACAAGGCGACTATACTTCAACGCAGATTCGACAGCCTGATCTTCCTGAAGTGCGCAACGAGGCCGGAGAAGTCGTTGAAGCAGCGCGTGCACAAAGTCCAAAAAACGTTCCTAACGGAAGATTTAATGCATCCATGTTGTTCCGTGACTTTGTTGAATCTGATATCGATGCAATGAAAAAGAAACAGCAGCGCGAAACCGACGAAGTCAACGAAGAGGTTGCCAAGGCTGTCGATGAATCTGGTGGCGCAAGCTACGATCGCGACTAAGTCTTAAGATCACGACCCTTTATGTCTCTTGAAGAAGTGGTAGAGGTACCGTATGCGGTATGTCTACCACTTCGAGTTTTGTGAGCGCCCCGAAATGCCGGAATGGCTTCGGGGCGATTTTTTTAGATCTCTAGGATGGCTACAGAAATCGTTTGGCCTGCACCAGGTGTTGAAGAAAAACGTCGCTCAGATCTTAGAGGAGCTTTCCGTCGCTCAAGTCATCGAGCTTGGAAGCGGCAGTGGAGAGGCGCTTGTGGCGTTAAGTCAAGGAGTGCAGAACCGTGAGGTTCGGTTTTTTGCCACCGACCGTTTCCCGAAAGTAGGCTTATGGGAGCGGTGCTTTTCTAGCCATAAACAAATAGAGTTTATAACGTCACCCGTGTCCTTTGAAAGTGTCGGCAGTGGCCTGAAGAGTTCACGTGAGTTGCCCTCTCAGGACAAGGGCACTCACATTAAAAATTTGCCCAACGCCGCGCTGCTTCTCATCTCTACTCTCCACCATGCAGACCCCAAGCAGACGAGGTTGTTTTTTGAACAGGTAGCTGGGCTTAAGATGAGTATCGTCATTGTCGAGCCTTTAGAACGAAACATCCGGGGGGCGTTGCTCGGACTTTTTGCCGGGGTGCCATCGCTTCTTGTCCCTCTATTTTTTAAGGGAATTGCAGTAAAAGAGCGTCTCCGATTTTTCTTTTTGCATTGGATCATTCCCGTGGTTCCCTTCGTTCTTTCTCATGATGGTCTTGTTAGCGCACTCCGCCAACGTCGAGAAGTAGAGTGGAGAGAGCTGACCCAAGGATTGCCCTACCAGCTGCACTTCCAAGATCGGTTAGGACCTTTGAGAAACTTCTCAGTTTTAACGCTGCGTTACGTCGGCGATGGAAAGTGAGTCGCCGTTTGAGCTGGACTAAGGAGGGTATCATTGAAGCCCTTACACAAACCCCTTCATCCCAAAACACGCACCTAAAACCACCAGTCAGTGCCACTTTCACCTGTACGCCAGTGTCAAAATGAACCACTGGGATTGCACTGCCACTGGTGTAAAATTTAGAAATTCGAATATAATTCAATGAAAAGACAGGAAGTTTAGATCAGGTGGAAAGGCCTAAGCCACTTGGCCCGCAGCTTGCGAGAGGCCACTCACAGGTGGGGCGCAGGGATTAGCGCAAAGAAGAAACAGCTCAATTTGGATGCGAGCTCAAACGAGGAGGTTTAGCGCATGAAAGCAGTGACTCAGAAATGGAATGAAAAACGAAAAGGCGGTGTTTCAATTCTCGGAACCACAGCACTCATTGTGTCGTTGGGTTTCTTGAGCGTGCTGGCCTTGATCGCGGTTCATCGCCAGGCTCACGCAGCGGTGCCGAAGACCACGATCGGCGCATTCAAAGCAAAAGCGGGAGACTTGGGTTATGCATGTCCTGACCGTCTTTCGAGCCTCTATCTCTCGGGATCATTTTTGATGCCGGGTAATGGCGAGCAAATGAACTTGTGGGTGGGTAAACCTGGTTGGGAGCAGAAGACTCCGAATGAAGTTTGGGGAGTGGTCGGAAAATCATCTGGAGGCGAGTGCGAAGCTGTTTGCAAAGTCACTCGCTTTGAGCGTTTTCAGAAAGACCTGCAGCCCGCTTTGATGGAGCTGGATTGCGAGGGCATGCGCATTAAAACGCTAAGGATGCCGGTGCATGTGCAGTGGGTTCGAGAGAAGAACCGCTTCCAGACCGTGCTCAGAATGGGAAGCAGCATTTACGGCATGGAAGAAGCCAAGCTTCGCATTCAAGTGAACCGTTACGAGGTAGCATCAAAGTAAGCTTTGCTGCTATACTAGGCGCTCACACACTATCGAAAGGGCGCCTTTGGCAGAAGACCCGAAAGAAGAAAACAAAGAGAAAAAGAAAAAGGTCCGCTTAAAGCAGATTCCCACGACCAGATTCGCGCGAGGCATGAAAATCGCGAAGTTGACGGCCACCGTTAGCGCTCAGGCTCTGGGCGGCAAGATGGCTTCTCTGTTTTCGTCAAAAGCTGAAAAAGAAATTGAACGCATCACCACCCAAGTGCGGCAGGCCCAGAAGATCGTAGAAGCCTTGAGCCAAATGAAGGGTGCCGCGATGAAATTGGGGCAGATCCTTTCGATTCATGGTGAGCATCTGTTCCCGCGCGAGGTGGTCGATGTGCTCGCAAGACTGCAGCAAAACTCAGATGAAATGGATTTTTCTGAGATTGAAAAAGTTCTCAAAGCCGAGCTTGGCGAGAAGTATGAAAGAGACCTTACCCAAGTGTCTGAAACTCCAATCGCATCGGCAAGCATTGGGCAAGTGCACAAGGGCCTTCATGCTTCAAGCCAAACCCCCGTTGCGGTGAAAGTTCAGTATCCTGGCGTAGAAAGAAGCATCGATTCGGATGTGAATTCGCTAGCCTCTATCGCGGGCGTCCTCACCAAGGTTCCCGCGGTTGAAAGTTTCAATGCAGTCACCGAAGAGATCAAGACCCTCTTGCATCAAGAAACCGATTACCTGGCGGAAGCCAAGCACCTTGAGCTGTTTCGAAAACGGTTCGAGTCAGACGAGGCGATCGTCATTCCCAAGGCATTTAGCGATGTCAGCACTTCACGTGTGTTGACCACTGAACTTGTCGGAGGCATTTCAGTGCAAGCCTTCGCAGACAGCACCGCGAGCCCGACGGCACGCGCAAGTCTGGGAAAGAAATATCTCGAAGTCTTTTACACCGAACTTTTTGACTTAGGGCTCGTGCAGACCGATCCCAATTTCGCGAACTACAAGGTGGAATGGGCGTTTGGCATCGATGATCCTAGGCTCGTGCTCTTGGATTTTGGCGCGGTGAAGACGTTTGATCGAGGCTTTCGAACGCGTTACCGCAGGCTCTCTCGGGTCTGCCTTGATGATGATTTCGAGGGCATCCGCAGAGAGGCCGTCGACATTGGTTTCTTGAAGGAAGAAGACTCAAAAGAGCAGGTCGAGCTGCACTACCAGATGGTGAAGCTTTTCATGGAGCCTTTTCGAAAAGACCTGCAGCCCTACAGGTGGCATGAAAGCAATCTGATTGAGCGCGCAAAGAGAATCGTGCCGCGGTTCATTTTCTCTTTCAAACTGAGGCCGCCGCCGCGAGATGTGATCTTCTTGAACCGCAAGATCGTGGGCGCTTACTTCTTTTGCTCGGCGATCAAAGCGGTTTTTGACCCGAGGCAACTCTTAGAAAGCTTCATCGACAGCGAAAAAAAGTAGAAGAAGAAGGCTGCTGCTCGCGAGACGCATTTCCATCAATTGCATTGCAAAAAGGTGACAGAGGTTGTTGTATAAAATCCTATGCGGCGACCTGGAAAAACTTTAAGACAGCAGTGGCCTGTCTGGTGGATTGCCTTGTCCGTCGTTTTGCCCGTGCTTCTTTTGGTTGCTTGGCCTTGGATCCAAACAACTCAGCCTTGGGGAATTCGCCTTTTCTTTGATGACTATGACTTGAAAGTCTATTTTCATTCGTCGCGATGGGTGGTGGATGGAGGCACCCTTTACAGGGATGTTTTCTCTGAATATCCCTGTGTAGCCAATCTTCTCTTTGCAGGAGTTCGCCTTCTAAGCGAATGGGTCGTTCCTTTGTCGCATCCTTTTGATCGATTTTCATGGATGTGGATGTCTTTGGCATGGGTGCTCTACATTCAACTCTTGAGGATCGTGCGCGGAGAAAAACAATCGTTGTGGATCTGGATTGCACCAGCACCAATTTATTTTGCCCTTTTACGCTACGATTTCTACCCGACATTGACGTGCTTTTTAGCGCTTCTTGAATGGAAAAAGGGGCGTTGGCATGCCGGGACACTCTGGTTTTCTCTGTGTATTGCGCTCAAGGGTTACGGCCTATTTCTCATGCCATCTTTGTTTGTTTATTTTTTCGTCAATCTGGGCCTGCGGCAAGCCATCAAGCTTTCGACGCTCTGTCTTGGGGCATTTCTACTGAGCCACTTGGCTGTCATCGCCTGGGCTGGTTGGGAAGGGTTGATGATGCCTTATCAATTTCACATGACTCGTTCCAATAATGGCGAGTCGACCTATGATGTTTTAGAGTTTGCTCTGCTAGGGCTCGGTGTGTCGTCAGAAACTAGGACCGAGTTTTTGCAAGTGATCGCACAAGGCATTGTGCCGAAGATCGGACTTATAGCTACGTCATTGGTAGCGGCTGCGTTGGTCCCGCGCACATTCCAAGAGCTCGTGCGATCGATGCTGATCGGGGTTGTGGGATTCATTTCCACCTCGATCTTCTATTCTCCTCAGTTTGTTCTCTGGATCGCTGGCGTTGCGACGTTTTCTGAGAGCAACCTTGTTCGTGTGGGTAGTGCCGCGCTCAATTGGTTGAGCTTTGCCCATTTCCCGGTAACGTACGACCTGCGTCCGCACTATCAAAAACCATACAAAAACATGGTGGCAGTTGTGGCTTCGGTTCGATTGTTACTGCTTGCAGTTGCTTTTCGAAGACCGCGGCATTCAAAAGCAAGTCGCGGAAAAGCCAATTGACACCGCGTATTATAATCCTATAGAGCTGCCGCCATTGATGGAGGTTCTAAATCAATGGTTTACACGAAAACAGTCCTATTGGCTTCGCTCTTGGCATTTGGTTTGAGTCCGGTGACAGGCTTTGGGCACCCTCCTGGGGCAGCGTCCACCACACAGGCTTCACCTGAAGCTCTAAGAGAACAGATCCAAAACAAGAAGAAGGCGATTCAAGAGCTTCAGCTTGAAATTGAAGAAGCAAAGAATTCCTCTCACTATCTGCATGAGACTGCAGAAGGATTGACGATCACCATTGCAGGAGCGGCTGCACTCATGTTGGTGATGACCATTTTTTCGCCACGCAAACTAGATCCAGGACCGCAAAATGTTGTTTATACCACTCTTGGGGTTAGCCTTGCGGTGTCGGCGACGGGTGCAGTGATCCTCAAACTTACGGATACAAAAGCTGAAGAACTCGAAGACCGACTAAGCAGCGAGTGGGAAGCGCTGGATCAGTTGGAAAAAACTTTGAAACTAGCACGGTAAAAGTCTGATCAATTTTAAATCAATGCGAAGGCAATGGCCGAATCGACTGGTGCTCATTCTTAGCGTAGTTTGGATTGCAAGTGCTTTGCTTGCAATCCAAACTCATGCGGAGTCTTATCACGCCGACGAGGCTTGGCGACTCACAGAACAGCAGGCCTACAAAAAGGCCTATAAGATGTGCTCTGACTTTGCGCCGCTGGAAACACTTGAGCTGGCTTATGCTAGCGGTGAGCAGGTGTTGTCAGAGTTTCGCATTGCTCAGCCGAGTCGAGAACTCAAGAGTTTTGTAAGGAACCCAGGTTTCTTAAAAGCAATTGAACGTTGTTATGGAAAGAATCAAACTTACCAATACCTCTTCTTAGCTTCACTGGTTTCGGCAGACATGGCAGGCAAGGTGGGCGCCGCAGCAGTGATTGTCAAGATAGCGCAGGTTCTGAAAGCCTCATCAGCAATCTTAGAGTTCATTAATCCTACTTGGGCGATCTATCTGAACCGAGCATTTTGGGTCGGTTCAGTCGCTTCATTGGGGGCGGGTGCGTATCATGGAGTGAATACGTATCAAGAGACAAAGAGCGAGTGGGAAGCTCGAGAAACAGGTCGAAGAAATCTTAAGGTAACAAAGTCAGAGAAGTTTTCTCTGATACACGGCGATTTGTTCTGGCGTCAATCCTGCTCGAACCTTCGAGAGTAAATCTACAAAAACCGTCGCGCGTTTTGTGCGAGCCGCTCCAAACCACTTGGGAAGCCACGGGTGAGAAAGCACTAAAAGCGAGTCGATGTCTCGAATGCTCAAGTTGACGGCATCACCCACCACTTCAAAGCGTTCAAGGTCGCGGTACGCGATTTTTTCCCAGTGTTTGCCTTTTCCCCAAACCACGCTGAAACCTTCAGGCCCAAACGAGATGCTGCCTGGGCCTGCATCGGGCACGTGTGAGCTTAAGCCAAAGGCAAGCTGAGTGCGCAGGGTGAAGTAAGGGGCAAAAGGCAGGGATTTCGTCGTCTCGGTCTCGACATAAGAAGAAGCTTCGGCAACGCGAGCGGTTTCATAAGAAGAACCGGCGTCTGTTGCCGATGAGCGCTGAGGCGTGCTGGCCAAACGTCCGCACTGTGGGCAAACAACCGGTTCCACCAAACCTTCTGGAATATAAGAGTTGCAACTCGTGCATCGCATTTTTCGTTCCCTCTCGCATTGGTTGAGAGCGATCTTAGATGGTGTTTGCCTGGGCGGCAAGCACAAGCCTAAAGTTGGGGTTGTATCTTGCGCCAGAGCACGGGCCGCAGCTCCAGACCCCTTTTTTACGCCGGAAGTATTGGGTCGAACACCGCGGGCAGAGATAAAGGTACCTTGCCTTTACAGGTGTAAGCCTGCTGTAACGGTGGAAACCGCAATGTTTGAGTTTTTTCCTGAACTCCGCCGTGTGCCCGCAGGGATGTCCCAGGAAATCAAGCCAGTAATGCACCATTTCGTGGCCCAGGGTGTCTGCGATTTCATCCCAGGCGCTTTCCATTTCGAAGTATCGCGTGCTGATTTGGATGCGCCTTACGGGTTTGCGAAAATACTGGCCACCCGTTGTCTTGAGCCGCCCCGAGAATTGGATCTCAATTGGGACGAGGATGCCGCCGAAAAACCGAAAGTTGTGATCCCAGAAGAGTTGGGTCAAACGCCGCTGTGCTTCATTAAAATCAAAAGCCTGCATGACTTTACTCCGACAGCGTTGAGAGCAGGCGGGGCAAGAGCCCGTCAAAACTTCCGTTGCTCATCACAAGCACGATGTCGCCTGTCTTCAGCTCACGGGAAAATGCGCGGACCGCAGGCTCGTTGGTCGCCAAGAGCTTCGCTTTTTTGCCGCGTTTAGCGAGATCCTGGACCAGTTCTTCGGTTGAAAAGATGTCAGGTTGGGAAGTTTGCGCGGGAGCTCCAGCAGGCTCATAGGGTTTGGCCACATAGATCGCGTCTGCGAGGTCAAAACTCTCGGTATATGCTTGTTGAAATACACGGCGCCTCGAGGTCGCGCTTCGAGGCTCAAAACACGCTACGATTCTGCTCTCAGGGTATTTCGCCCGGATCGCCGAAAGGGTTTCGCGAACAGCAGTGGGATGGTGGGCAAAATCATCGATCAATGTGATGCCTTGCGCTTGGCCAAAGATTTCCTGCCGCCGTTTCACACCTTGATAACTCGAAAGTGCTGCGATCGCTTTTTCAACATCCCATTGCCTTGCATGAGCAAGGGTCAAACAAGCAAGCGCATTGAGCAGGTTGTGTTTTCCCGGGGTCGTCAGTTTCACGCGATACTCTTTGTTCTGGATCTGCCAGCGAAATGTGGCCCCCGATGCAGAGAGATCGACGTGAGTGGCGCGCGAATCCACGCCAGCGCCGAAGCCATAAGTGAGCACAGTCGCTTTACTTTGATGAGCGATTCGAAGAGGGGTCTCGTATTCCGCGCATGCGATGAAGAAGCCTTCTGGGCTCGTGAGCTCAGCGAGTTTATCGAACGCGCGAATGAGTGAGTTGATGTCGGGGTAAATATCCGCATGGTCATACTCGACCGAGGTCAAGATCACATCTTTTGGGCAGTAGTGAGTGAATTTAGGGACTTTGTCAAAAAATGCGGTATCGTACTCGTCGCCTTCTAAAACCATGTAGCGTGAATCGGTGACCCGAAAGCTTTCCGGAAAGTTGCGCAGAACACCGCCTACGAAAAAAGAGGGGCTCTCACCCAGTTGTTCAAGCATCCAAGCCAAGATGCTGGTGGTGGTGGTCTTGCCGTGGGTGCCAGCGACCACGATAGAATGTTTTTCAGGCAACACCATGGTTTCTAGCGCTTGGGGCAAGGACATATACGGAATACCGCGGTCAAGCACGGCCTGCATCTCGGGATTCACCTTCCGGATCACATTGCCTACGATGACAAGATCTGGTTTTGCGCGATCAAGGTTTCCGGGGGCGAAGGGAGAGAAAACTTCCACGTTCGCTGATTTCAAAACATCGCTCATCGGTGGATAGATGTTTTGGTCGCTTCCTGTGACAAAAATCCCGGCGCGTTTGAGATAGGCCGCGAAAGCCCCCATCAGGGTCCCTGCAACACCCAAGATATGAATTCTCTTCTGAC